>NZ_AP028672.1:4456698-4769064 GCF_041154505.1 Acidovorax sp. A79 | reverse complement strand
TTTGCCCGCCCGCCAGCAGCTTGCCGCCCTGGGCGATGAGCTGCGCGGCGGCTGCGGTGGACGATGGGTTTTCAAAGGTGAAGGCGTACATGGTGTGTCTCCTCAGGCCTTGGCTTGTTGGATGGCTTCCCACACGCGGTGCGGCGACGCGGGCATGTCGAACTCCTTCACGCCCAGCGGGTGCAGCGCGTCGAGCACGGCGTTGATCACCGCCGGTGGCGAGCCGATGGCCCCCGCCTCGCCGCAGCCCTTGGTGCCCAGCGGGTTGTGCGTGCAGGGCGTGCAGACATGGCCCAGCTTGAACTCGGGGAAGTCATCAGCGCGCGGCATGGCGTAGTCCATGAAGCTGCCGGTCAGCAACTGGCCCGTCTCGCGGTCGTACACGCAGTTTTCCATCAGCGCTTGGCCGATGCCCTGCACCAGGCCGCCATGCACCTGGCCTTCCACGATCATCGGGTTGATGATGGTGCCGAAGTCGTCCACCGCGGTGAACCTGTCCACGCGCGTGCTGCCGGTGGCGGGGTCCACCTCCACCTCGCAGATGTAGGTGCCTGCAGGGAAGGTGAAGTTAGTCGGGTCGTAGAAGGCCGTCTCGTTGAGCCCGGGTTCGAGCTTGTCGAGCGGGTAGTTGTGCGGCACGTAGGCCGTGAGCGCCACCTGGCCGAACGGGATCTTCTTATCCGTGCCGCGCACCGTGAACTCGCCGCCGCTGAAGTCGATGTCGGCGTCGCTCGCCTCCATCAGGTGGGCCGCGATCTTCTTGGCCTTGGCCTCGATCTTGTCCAGCGCCTTCATGATGGCCGCGCCGCCCACGCTGATGGAGCGCGACCCGTAGGTGCCCATGCCGAAAGGCACGCGGCCCGTGTCGCCGTGCACGATGTCCACGTTCTCCACCGGGATGCCCAGGCGCGCGGCCACCACCTGCGCAAAGGTGGTCTCGTGCCCCTGGCCGTGGCTGTGCGAGCCGGTGAACACCGTCACGCTGCCCGTGGGGTGCACGCGCACCTCCCCGCATTCGAACAGACCCGCACGCGCACCCAGCGCCCCTGCGATGTTGGACGGCGCGATGCCGCAGGCCTCGATGTAGCT
Source organism: Acidovorax sp. A79 (assembly GCF_041154505.1). Taxonomy (GTDB): domain Bacteria; phylum Pseudomonadota; class Gammaproteobacteria; order Burkholderiales; family Burkholderiaceae_C; genus Acidovorax. The sequence goes on along the minus strand of NZ_AP028672.1, from coordinate 4,767,975 downwards.
GCTGTAGCCGATGCCGCGCTTCAGGCCCTTGGCCTCGCTGGCCGCCTTGCGCGCCGCAAAGCCCGCCACGTCGGCCAGCTCTTGCGCCTGGTTCATGCAGGCGTGGTAGTCGCCCACGTCGTACTGCAGCGCCACCGGCGTCTGGTAGGGCCAGCTGGTGATGAAGTTGCGCTTGCGGATCTCGTCCTGCGACAGGTTCATCTCCCAGCCGCAGCGCGATACCAGGCGCTCGAGCAGGTAGGTGGCCTCGGGCCGGCCCGCGCCCCGGTAGGCATCGACCGGCGCGGTGTTGGTGAACCAGGCATCCACCTCCACATAGATCTGCGGCGTGGTGTACTGCCCCGCCAGCAGCGTGGCATAGAGGATGGTGGGCACGGCCGTGGCGAAGGTGGAGAGGTAGGCACCCAGGTTGGCGTCGGTGTGCACGCGCATGGCCAGGAACTTGCCATCCTTGTCCATCGCCATTTCGGCATGGCTCACATGGTCGCGGCCATGCGCGTCCGACAGGAAGGACTCGCTGCGGTCGGCCACCCACTTGATGTTGCGGTTGAGCTTCTTCGCCGCCCAGGTCAGGCACACGTCCTCGGCATACAAAAAGATTTTGGAGCCGAAGCCGCCCCCCACGTCGGGCGCGATCACGCGCACCTTGTGCTCGGGCAGGCCCATCACGAAGGCCGTCATGAGCAGGCGCTCGACGTGCGGGTTCTGGTTGCTCACGTACAGCGTGTATTCGTCGTTGGCCCGGCTGTACGAGCCGATGGCCGTGCGCGGCTCCATCGCGTTGGGGATGAGGCGGTTGTTGACCAGGTCGAGCTTCGTCACGTGCGCGGCACTGGCGAACACCGAGTCCACCGCGCCCTTGTCGCCGATGGCCCACTTGTAGCAGTGGTTGTCCTCGGCGATGTCATGCAGGCCCGCGCCCGCCACCTTGCCGGCGGCGGCATCTGCCACGCTGACCACGGCGGGCAGCACGTCGTAATCCACCTCCACCAGCTCGGCCGCGTCGCGCGCCTGCTGCTGCGTGAGCGCGACGACCATGGCCACGTGGTCGCCCACGTAGCGCACCTTGCCCTGCGCCAGGATGGGGTGCGGCGGCTCCTTCATGGGCTGGCCGTCGGTGCTGGTGATGAGCCAGCCGCAGGGCAGGCCGTTGATGTTGTCGGCCGCCACGTCGGCGCCCACGAACACGCCCAGCACGCCGGGCGCGGCCTTGGCGGCGTCCACGTTGATGCTGTTGATGCGCGCGTGCGCATGCGGCGAACGCACGAACACGGCATGGCTCTGCGCGGCCAGCACCACGTCGTCGGTGTACTGGCCGGCGCCGGTGAGGAAGCGGTAGTCTTCCTTGCGCTTGAGCGATTCGCCGATGTGCGGCAGCTTGGAAAAGTCGGATGCACCCATGGTCGTTCTCCTTTTTTATGCCGATGCCATGGCTTTTTGGCCGACCTGCACCGCGCGCACGATGTTCTGGTAGCCGGTGCAGCGGCAGATGTTGCCTTCGAGCAGCTCGCGGATCTCGCCTTCGTTCGCCTGGGGATGGTGCTTGCACAGGTCCACCGCGCTCATCACCATGCCCGGCGTGCAGAAGCCGCACTGCAGGCCATGGCATTCCTTGAACGCCGCCTGCATGGGGTGCATGGTGCCGTCCGCGGCGGCCAGGCCTTCGATGGTCTGCACCTCGGCGCCCTGGGCCTGCACGGCCAGCATGGCGCAGGACTTCACGGCGCGGCCGTTCACGTGCACGGTGCACGCGCCGCACTGGCTGGTGTCGCAGCCCACGTGCGTGCCGGTGAGCAGCAGGTGCTCTCGCAGCGCATGGACAAGCAGGGTGTTGGGCGGGACGTCAACGCTGGCAGCGCGCCCGTTGACCGTGAACTGGACTTGCATCTGGCTGTCTCCTGGAAGAGTTTTGGCTGGATAGGCCGTTGAATCTTCTGCCTGCCCCCCGGCCCCACCCCTAGGGAGAACCCTAGATTCACGGGAGTGCGCGCGGGATATTCTCAAAATGAAACATGTTGCGCCGCACACCGGCGCATCATGCGCACGGCGTTCCGCGCGCCGCTCCGCCTTCCACGTCCCAGGGGTCTGTCCGATGCTTTCCGCTGCACCGCCGTTGCCGGCCGCCGACCGCCACGCGCTGATCGCGCAGGCCCGCCATGCGCTGCTGGCCGATGGCGCGGCCCCCGCGCGCGCCGATGTGGAGCCCTGGATCACGCGATCGTGGCAGCGCTGCCTGGCCCAGGGCCTGCGCCCCGCGCAGCACGTGGCGTTCGACATGGTCAGCGCCCCCGCGCTGCGCCGCAGCCGGGAACAGAACCACCCCCTGCTGCAGGCCGCGCGGCCGGTGCTCGCACAGCTCACCCGTGCCATCGCGGGCATGCGCTACTTCGCCATCCTGACCGATGCGCGCGGCATCGTGGTGGATGTGCAGGGCACCTTCGACCGCCGCGACCCGCGCGCCCGCGCCATCGGCCGCGTGGGCATCGACCTCTCGGAGGCCGCGGTGGGCACCACGGCCATCGGCGCCGCGCTGGCCGAGCTGCAGCCCGTCTGGCTGCACCGGGGCGAACACTTCTTTGACGACAACGCCAGCTACAGCTGCGCGGGCGCGCCGCTGTTCGATCCGCACGGCCACTGCATGGGCATGCTCGACCTGACCGGCGTGGACGTGCCCGAGCGCCCCGAGCTGCGGCACCTGGTGGCGCGCTCGGCCCGCGCCATGGAAGACGCGCTGCTGCTGCACATGCCCCATGCGTTGCTGCTGCGCCTGAACTGGCCCGGCTGCCCTCTGGGCGCCGAAGGCGACGGCCTGGTGGCGCTGGATGGCGATGGCTATGTGATCGGCAGCAACAGCGTGGCCCGCCAGCTGCTGCCCCAGCCCCTGCGCGCGCCCGGCAGCCCGTTGCACTGCGGTGACCTCATCGCGCTGCCCTGGACCCTGCTGTTCGACGCCGCCCGCCAGCGCGGCGCGGCCAGGCCGCTGGATCTGCCCCTGTGGTCCGGCCTGCGGCTGCAGGGGCTGGCGCACCACGGCACGCGCGCGGCGGGTGTCCACGGCCTCGCGGCCGCGCCCCCGGGCGCGCAGGCCACCTTGCCCGCCAATGGGCCGCGCCTTGCCGGCGCAGCGGCCCCTGCGCCGCTGCGCGAGGCGGAAACCGCCCTCATCCGCCAGGCGGTGCAGGATGCCCGCGGCAACGTGGCGGAGGCGGCCCGCGCCCTGGGCATCAGCCGCGCCACCGTGTACCGCAAGCTGGGGGCACCGAGGGGGCACTGAGGGCGGGTCTTCGGGCCCGGCACGCAGGCAGCCAGGCCCGGCACAAGGACTGCGTTCATGCACGAAAAGCCGCACCGCGCTTGTCACACAAGCGGCTGCAGCTATTCAAACAATAGCAATCCCGGCAGCACGCCTGTCGGCGGCCCCCAGCGGCCGCCCTGCACCCGCCTCAGACCTCCGCCAGGGCCAGCACCACCGCGCTGTCATCAACGACCAGCACCACCTTGCTGCCGGCGCGCAGTCCGCTGCCCGCGGGGGCAAAACCCACCATCCGCACCCCCGCGGCCAGTTCGGCGGACACCTCGTCGCCCGACGCGCCGCGCACCACGCGCACCGCCCTGGCCGGCAGGCGGCAGCGGGCGGGTTCCTCCGTCCCCTGCGTGCCGGTCTCGGTGCACGGGCCCGCCAGGCGTTCCACCCGCACCGCCGTGGCCTTGCACAGTGCCTGCACCGCCAGCCCGGGCCGCAGGCCCAGCAGTTCGGCGCTCTCGCGCGTGATCCGCGAGATGAGCACGGCCGCCGCCGGGGCGCCCCCCCCGCCCTCCCCGGTCTCCAGCGCCAGGTGCACCCGCACGATCTGCCCCTGCACCTCCAGCCGCCGCACCACGCACGGCCACTGGTTGCGCATGCTGGTGCGCACGGCCAGCCGCGCCAGCGCGGGCCCGGCATGGGGCGTGGCCTGCCAGCGCGACAGCACCGCGCCGCGCGCCTGGGCCATGGCATCGGCGGCGGCGAGCAACTGCTGCCCCGCCTCGGTCAGCCGCGCCCCGCCGCCCCCCGCCCCACCCACGGCCCGCGCCACCAGCGCGCTGCCCGCGAGGTTGGTCAGGGTGTCCACCGCCTGCCAGGCCGCCTTGTAGCTCACCCCCACCACCCGGGCCGCCTGCGAGATCGAGCCCGTGGCGCCGATCTGCCGCAGGATGTCGATGCGCTTGTCGGTGAGGGCGTGGGTCAGCGCGGAAGAAATGGAAAGGGAGGAAGGCATGGTGAAGATCGGATTGGTGGCCAGGGCCGGCATGGGATTCTGACCGGACGGCGCACCGCCCCCGCCCCGCCTTCGCGCCCCGGCGCAACGCGGCAGTGGCAACGGGCCCGCCTGTTGACCTGGCGCAGGGACATCTCTCGCCAGCACATGTCCGGGGCGCGTTTTTTTCTGCCGCCAGGCGCCGGGCCGCCGTGGCTTCATATACTCTCGCTATTCCATTAATGAATAGCGCACCTGCGCCACGCCGCCATGCCGTTCCGCTTCATTCCTGTGCCCCGCTCCCTTGCCGCCACCGCCATCTGCCTTGCGATGTTTCAGGCCGCCCATGCCGACAGCGTGTCGGTCGCCGTGGCCGCCAACTTCACCGCCCCCATGCAGAAGATCGCCGCGGCGTTTGAGGCCGACACCGGCCACAAGGCGGAGCTGTCCTTCGGCGCCACGGGCAAGTTCCATGCACAGATCACCAACGGTGCGCCGTTCCAGATCCTGCTGGCGGCCGATGACACCACCCCCGCCAGGCTGGAGAAGGAAGGCAAGGCCGTCGCCAACTCGCGCTTCACCTATGCCATCGGCACGCTGGTGCTGTGGAGCGCGCAGCCCGGCACCGTGGACGCTCAGGGCGCCGTGCTCAAGACCGGCGACTTCAAGCACCTGGCCATCGCCAACCCCAAGCTTGCCCCCTACGGCCTGGCCGCGATGCAGGTGATGGACAAGCTGGGCGTCACCGCGCGGCTGCAGCCGCGCTTCGTGCAGGGCGAGAACATTGCCCAGACCTACCAGTTCGTCTCCACGGGCAACGCGCAGCTGGGCTTCGTGGCGCTGTCGCAGGTGATGGCCGATGGCAAGATCACGGGCGGGTCCGCATGGCAGGTGCCGGCCGAACTGCACGAACCCATCCGCCAGGACGCGGCCCTGCTCACCCCCGGCAAGGACAGCGCCGCCGCCGCGGCACTGCTCCAGTACCTGCGCGGCGACAAGGCACGCGCCATCATCAGGTCCTACGGCTATAGTTTCTGAGCCGGCGGCCCGCACGCGCCGGCGCCGCAGCCCCGGCGATTTCCCTCCACCTCCCCATCCGCTTTTCAGCTATCCATGCCTTTTTCCAGCGCCGACCTTGCGGCCATCGGCCTCACGCTGCGCCTGGCGGGCACCACCATGGCACTGCTGCTGGTGCTGGGCACGCCGCTGGCCTGGTGGCTGGCGCACACGCCGTCGCGCTGGCGGGGCCCGGTGTCGGCCGTGGTGGCGCTGCCGCTGGTGCTGCCGCCCACGGTGATCGGCTTTTACCTGCTGGTCACGATGGGCCCCCACGGCCCGGTGGGCCAGTTCACGCAGTCGCTGGGGCTGGGCACGCTGCCCTTCACTTTCTGGGGGCTGGTGGCGGGCTCGCTCATCTACTCGCTGCCCTTCGCGGTGCAGCCGCTGCAGCACGCGTTCGAGGCCATCGGCCAGCGCCCGCTGGAAGCCGCCGCCACGCTGGGCGCCGGGCCCATGGACCGTTTTTTCACCGTGGCGCTGCCGCTCGCGCGCCCGGGCTTCGTGACCGCCGCCATCCTGAGCTTCGCCCACACGGTGGGCGAGTTTGGCGTGGTGCTGATGCTGGGCGGCAACATCCCCGGCGTGACGCGCGTGGTGTCCGTGCAAATTTACGACCATGTGGAGGCGCTGGAATACACGCAGGCCCACTGGCTGGCCGGCGGCATGGTGCTGTTCTCGTTCGTCGTACTGCTGGGGCTGAACCTCACGCGGCACCGGCCGGCGTCCATGGTGCAATGAGGGCCGGCGCGATGGCACCCCAGGACGAGACGCTCCCCCCGCAGATCACCGCCCGGCTGAAGCTGGAGCGCCCCGGCTTCACGCTGGACGTGGACCTGCGCCTGCCGGGGCGTGGCGTGACGGCCCTGTTCGGGCCCTCGGGCTGCGGCAAGACCACCTGCCTGCGCGCCATCGCGGGGCTGGCGCGGGCGCAACCGGGCCGGGTGGAAGTCAACGGCGAGGTGTGGCAGGACGATGCGCTGCGGGTCTGGCGCGCCACGCACGAGCGCGCGCTGGGCTATGTGTTCCAGGAAGCCAGCCTGTTCGACCACCTGAGCGTGCGCGGCAACATCGGCTATGGCCTGCGGCGTACGCCCGCCGCGCGCCGCAAGGTGGCGCTGGAGCAGGCCGTGGAGCTGCTGGGCATCGGCCCGCTGATGGACCGCAAGCCCCATGCGCTGTCGGGCGGCGAACGCCAGCGCGTGGCGATGGCCCGCGCCCTGGCCACCAGTCCGCGCCTGCTGCTGATGGATGAACCCCTGGCCGCGCTGGACGCACAGCGCAAGGCCGAGGTGCTGCCTTACCTGGAGCGCCTGCACCGCACGCTGGACATCCCGGTGCTCTACGTCAGCCACTCCATCGACGAGGTGGCCCGGCTGGCGGGCCACATGGTGCTGATGCAGGCGGGCCGGGTGCAGGCCCAGGGCAGCACCCACGAGCTGATCGTCAGGCTGGACCTGCCCCTGGCCCATGGCGATGCGGCGGCCACGGTGATCGACGGCGAGGTGCTCGGGCACGACCCGGACGACCATGTCACCACGGTGGCGTTCGCGGGGCGGCGGCTGCTGCTGGTGAGCCCGGTGGCGCGCGCGGCCGGGGAGCCCATCCGCCTGCGCGTGCAGGCACGCGACGTGAGCCTGGCGCTGGCCGAACCGGCACACACGAGCATCCTCAACGTCCTGCCCGCCACCGTGGCCCAGGTCGCCGAGGACAGCCCCGGGCAGCTCATGGTGGCGCTGGATCTGGGGCCCACGCGGCTGCTGGCGCGCATCACCCAGCGCTCGGCCCAGGCACTGGCGCTGGCGCCCGGCAAGGCGGTCTTCGCGCAGGTCAAGGGCATCGCCATCGTCAACTGAGTGTCGGACAGCCGACACTGTCCAGGGATGTGCCGCGAGGCGCCGGACCGGCCGCCCAACGGTCGTATGATGCCCCTCCACAACGAGGGCGGGACATGGTGGTTTCAATCTGGCACAACGCAGCGCAGGCGTTCGCGGTGGGGTTTCCGCCGCTGCTCCAGTGCCTGCTGTTCTGGCTGTTCGCGTCGCTGGTGGTGCATGTCTGCCAGCGGCTGGTGGAGCACACGGCATTTTCGGTCGATCCGTCCAGCCGGCGCATCAGCGCGTCGCACGCGGCCCTGTGCATCGGCTGCATCGTCTGGGCGCTCGATGTGGTCGGCCTGTTCATGTATGCGGAACTGGCGCACCACGCCGAGGCGCTGGACCTGGTGCCCGCCCTGAGCGGGCTGATCATCATGGTGGTCAGCGCGCGCCTGACGATTCCCACGCTCAGCACCGGTGCCAGCAAGGCGCGCATCGCGGTGGCGGGGCTGTGCCTGGCCGTCGGCATGCTGGTGGCGCATTTCACGATCACGCGGGACCAGGTGCAGGACTTCGCCTCGGTGAACTGGACGGCCATCGCGCTGGCCTTCGCCATCGCCATGGGCATCGCCACCGTCACGTCCATGCGCCACCGCTCGGCCAGGCTGAGCGTGCTCACCCCCCGCTACCGCCGCCAGTCGTGGGAGGAGAAGGTGCTGTGCGGGGCCGCGATCCTGCTGCTGCACTGGCTGCTGGTCAACACCTTTGCCCTGCACGCCCGCACGCCACGCGGCGAACCCGAGAGCCATGCGCTGCTCGGCATCGTGCTGGTGTTCGGCATCGCCCTGGCCATGGAACAGCTGAGCAACATGCGGTTTGACACCGGCCGCCAGCAGTTGCTGCGCAGGGGCCTGTCGATGATGCGGGTATCCAACATGGCCCAGAACCCCGAGCGCGACATGCAGCTGTCGCTCATCGCCGACCACCTGCCCAGCCTGCTGCGGCCGCAACGGCTGGCGCTGCACTTCCAGCCCATCCTGGACTTCCGGCAGCAGGGCGTGCAGTTCGAGGCGCTGCTGCGCATCACCGACAAGACCCTGGGGCCCATCAACCCCGAGATGTTCCTGCTGGTGTGCGAACTGCAGGGCCGGACGGTCGAAGTGGACCGCACCATCCTGGCCAACGCGCTCGACTGCGTGAAGTCCTGGCAGGCCCAGGGCCTGCACGACGTCACCATCAGCGTGAACGTGGCGCCCCTCACGCTGCTGGAAGACAGCTTCGTGCCCTGGCTGCGCGGCGAACTGGCCCAGCGCGCCCTGCCGCCCCGCGCGCTCAAGCTCGAGCTGACGGAGCACGCCATCATCGCGCTGGGCGCGCAGATGGTGGCCGCGATGCAGCGCCTGCGCACCCTGGGCGTGGCGGTGGTGATGGACGACTTTGGCACGGGATACTCGTCATTGGGCATGCTGGCCGACCTGCCGATCGCCGGCATCAAATGCGACCGCCTGTTCGTGCAGCAGCTGCCGCAGGACCGGCGCCGCCAGTCGCTGCTGCGGCACATCGGCACGCTGGCGCAGGAGTTTGGGCTGTCCGTGGTGGTGGAGGGCGTTGAAACGGCAGAGGAACTGCGCATCCTGCGGTCGGTGGGCCTGCACGGCATCCAGGGCTATGTGTACAGCCGCCCCATGCCCGCGGCGGACGTGCCCGCCTGGCACGAAACGCAGATGCAGCCCCGGCGTGCCGCGCTGCAGGAGCTGGTGCCCGCGAAGGGTACCGCGACGGCGGCGCGCGCGCCCACGGCCTCCGCGCGGGGCCCGGCGCCCTGGGTGCCCGGAACATGACCACCCCCAAGGCGCCCCCCCCGCACCCCCCGCACCCCACCGCAACCGCGCGGGAGCGCGCCAGCAGGGAATGCGAACGCACCGCGCGCCGCCGGAAACACCGCCAGCCACCCGGCCTGGCGCCTGCCCTTCTCCTTTCACCCCCTCTTCTCCTGGACATGCACCACCCGTGACGGCACTCACCACCCTGGTCCTCGGCGGCTACGGCAACTTCGGCGCGCGCATCTGCCGCGCGCTGGCCGGCGACCCCGCCACGGCGCGCCACGTGGCGCTGCTGGTGGCGGGCCGTGACGCGGCACGCGCCCAGGCGCTGGCCGGCACGCTCGGGCATGGAGCCCGGGGCGTGGCGCTGGACCACCAGGCACCCGGCCTGGCCGCCACGCTGCGCCAGTGGGGCGTGGGCCTGGTCATCCACACGGCCGGGCCGTTCCAGGCACAGGGCTACGGCGTGGCCCGGGCCGCCGCCGAGGCGGGAGCGCACTACGTCGACCTGGCCGACGGCCGCCGATTCGTGTGCGATTTCCCTGCCGCCATGCACGGCCCGTTCACCGCCGCGCAGCGCACGGCCGTCACGGGCGCCAGCACGGTGCCGGCGCTGTCCTCGGCCGTCATCGACCACCTGTGCGCGGGCTGGCAGCGCATCGACAGCATCGACATCTGCATCGCCCCCGCGCAGCGCGCGCCGCGCGGGCAGGCCACGCTGGCCGCGGTGCTGAGCTACTGCGGCCTGCCCATTCCCGTGTGGGAGGGCGGGCGCTGGCAGCCCCGGCGCGGCTGGGCGCAACCCAGCCGCGTCCAGTTCCACCGCCTGCGGCCGCGACTGGGCGCGGTATGCGACATCCCGGACCTCGAGATTTTTCCCGCGCACTACCGGGTTGCGGACCGCGTCACCTTCCGCGCCGCGCTGGAAGTCGGCCTGGCGCAGCGCACCTTCGCCGCCATCGCCGCGCTGCGCGGCTGGGGCATCCTGCCCCGCCCCGAGATGCTGGCGGGCCTGATGGACCACACCGGGGGCGTGCTCGATTTCCTGGGCACTCCGCTGGGGGGCATGGTGGTGCGCGCGGCGGGCACCGGTGCCCAGGGCCAGCCGTGCCGCCGGGCCTGGCACATCGCGGCAGACCACGACCACGGCCCCGAGATCCCCTGCATGGCCGCGATCCTGCTCGCCCGGCGGCTCGCCGCCGGGCATCCCCTGCCGACCGGCGCCCATACCAGCACCGGACTCCTCCCGCTGGAGGCCTTCGCCCCCGAATTCGCACGATGGGGCATGCAGACGGATGTGGTCGAGGAGCCCGCGCCACCATGATGGCGCCGCCGCAACACCGTCTGCTGCGCTACAGCCTGGTCGCGGTCTGGCTGGCCACCGCCTTCGCCAGCGTGTGGGAGCTCCACGGCCAGAGCCGCGAGCTGCTGGCGGGCCTGCCCAGGGCGTGGACCGACGGTGGTGCACCGTGGCTGCCCACCGCCCTCATCCTGGCCGGGGCCGCTGCCGACCTCGTGCTGGGGCTGTGGCTGGCGTTGCGCCCCGGGCGTTGCGCATATGCGGCCGCACTGCTTCTGATGGCCGCCATGACGCTGCTGGCCACGCTCATCCACCCCGCATGGTGGCTGCACCCCTTGGGGCCGCTCACCAAGAACCTGCCCATCGCCGCCATCCTGTGGGTGCTGCTGCAGGACACAACCACCTCGCCGCCCCCGCCATGAGCCTGTACCTCATCCTCAAGTGGATTCACATCGTCTCCAGCGTGCTGCTGGTGGGCACCGGGCTGGGCTCGGCGTTCTACCTCTTCTTCACCAACCGCAGCGGCAACGTGCAGGCGCAGGCCGTGGTCAGCCGCCTCGTGGTGCGCGCCGACTGGTGGTTCACCACCCCCACGGTCTTCATCCAGCCGGCCACGGGGCTGGCGATGGCCGCGATGGCGGGCCTGCCGTGGAGCACGCCGTGGCTGGCCGCATCGCTCGTGCTCTACGCGGTGGCCGGTGCGTGCTGGGTGCCGGTGGTGTGGCTGCAATTGCGCATGCGCGACATGGCGGCGGAGGCGGCGCGCAGCGGCAGCGCCCCGCCCGCGCGGTACTGGCGCTATGCACGCCGGTGGGAGGCGCTGGGCTACCCCGCCTTCGCGGCCATGGCGGTGGTGTTCTACCTGATGGTGAACAAGCCCGCGCTGGCGTTCTGACTATCATCGCCCCATGCTCATAGAGACCCTGGACACGGCGCGCGACCTGGGGCGCCTGAAGGAAATTCTGGGTGTGATGGTGCGCCATGGCTTTGGCGACACCGTGCGCCGCCTCGGCCTGGCCGACAGGCTCGAACGCGCCGGCCAGGCCCTGCACTGGGCGCATGCCGCCGACCTGGCCCGCGTCGAGCCACCCGCCCAGGTGCGGCTGGCACTGGAAGAACTGGGGCCTGCGTTCGTGAAGTTCGGGCAGATCCTGGCGGGCCGCGCGGACCTCTTCGGCCCCGAGTGGATCGCCGAGTTTGAAAAGCTGCACAGCCAGGTGCCCGCCGTGCCCCTCGATGTGCTGCGCCCGCAACTGCGGGAAGACCTGGGGGCCGAGCCGGAAGAGGTGTTCGCCTGGTTCGACGCCACGCCGCTGGCCGCGGCCTCCATCGCGCAGGTGCACCGCGCGCGGCTGCGCGATGGCACCGAGGTGATCGTCAAGATCCGCCGCCCCGGCATTGCCGACACCATCCACGCCGACCTGCGCCTGCTGCTGCGCCTGGCCGCGCTGGCGGAGGCCGAACTGCCTGCGCTGAAACCTTACCGGCCGCAGCAGCTGGTGCGCGAGTTCGCGCGCTCCCTGCGCCGCGAACTCGACCTGGCCGGCGAATGCCGGCAGGCCGAGCGCATCGCGCTGAACCTGGCGCAGCTGCCCCACATCGTGATCCCGCGCGTGTACTGGGAGCACACCCGCGAGCGCCTGAATGTGCAGGACTTCATCGACGGAACGCCAGGCGGCGCGCTGGGGGCGCTGGTACCCGAAGCCGGATTCGACCGCTCGGTGCTCGCCCGGCGCGGCGCGCAGGCCGTGCTCAAGATGATCGTGGAGGATGGACTCTTCCATGCCGACCCGCATCCGGGCAACGTGTTCTACCTGCCGGGCAACCGCATTGCCTTCATCGACTTTGGCATGGTGGGCCGCCTGTCGCAGCGCCGGCGCGAAGAGCTGCTGCAGTTGCTGCTGGGCCTGGTGGAGCACCAGCCGCAGGCGGTGGCCGATGTGCTGCTGGACTGGACGGGCGACGAACACGGCGTCAACCTGGGCCAGCTGGAGACCGAGGTGGAGGCCTTCGTGGACCAGTACCACGGCGTGCCGCTGGCGCAGCTGAGCCTGGGCCAGATGCTGGCCGACGTGACCGCCATCCTGCGCGAACACCACCTGGGCCTGCCGGCGGACCTGGCGCTGCTGATCAAGGCCTTCATCTCCCTCGAAGGCATGGGCCGCAACCTGGACCCGGACTTCCACATGGCCACCGAGGCCCTGCCCCTGCTCCAGCAGGTGGCGCGCGACCGCTACCACCCCCGGGCGCTGGCGGGCCGCGCCTGGTGGACGCTGCGGCGCGCGCTATCGACCGTGGAGCAGTTGCCCGACGATGTCGCGCGGCTGCTGCGCAATGCGCGGCGCGGGCATTTTCAGGTGGGCATCGAGCTGGCCCACCTCAAGCGCGTGGGCGACCAGATCGACCGTTCGGCCAACCGGCTCGCGATGGCGCTGGTGATTGCCGCGCTGATCATCGGCTCGTCCATCGTGATGACCGTCAAGGGCGGACCCACGCTGTTCGGCCTGCCGGCTTTCGGGTTTCTCGGATTCTTCGGCGCGGTGGTCTGCGGCCTGTGGCTGGTGCGCGCCATCTGGCGCAGCAGCCACCACCGCGACGACGACTGAACACGGCGGCCCCCGGCGGCACCGGAAAAAAACACACGCCATGCCCACCCCACCAGGCGGGCGGGCATGGCGTGTGTACCCAGCAACCGCCGACCGACGCATTCGGATTCGGTTGTCAGGGCGGCCCGAACCCCAGCCGCCGCAGCACGGCCTGCGCCGCCGGTTGCCGCAGCGCGGTGGCAAACGCCTGCGCCGCAGCGGGGGCATCGGCGCGCACCGCCATGCCATAGGCGGCCCCCACCTGCAGCGCGGGGGGCAGTTGCACCACCCGCAAGCGCGGCACCTCGGCCTGCGCGGCCACCGCGTTCGTGCAATAGGTCAGAAACACATCGGCCTGGCGCTGGTCCATCACCCATGCGTAAGTGCCCCGGCCGGCGGGCGGCTTGGGCGAGTCCGCGCCCCCCGTGAGCTTCAGGGCCTTGGCATCCAGCTGGGCATAGGCGCCCGGCTGAATCTTGTCGGCCTGGCGGAACAGCGCCCAGGCGTAGTCGCCCGACGGGTCGGCCTTGGGCGTGGACGTGCCCACGCGCACGTCACTGCGCAGCAAGGTGGCCAGCAAGGTGCCGGGGGTGGCGCTGATCTGTTCGCTGGTCAGCGCACACAGCGCATTGCGCGTGAACACCACCGGCGCCCGCCAGCCGCCCCGGGCCGCCAGGCGCTCGGGATGGTCGGTGTCGGCCGAGGCAAAGACCTGGGCCGCCTCGCCCTTCTCGATGCGCTCGCGCAGCAGGCCCGAGGCCCCGAAGGTCAGCGCCACCTTCTGGCCGGTGCGGGCTTCATGGTCGCGCGCGATCTCGGTGAAGGCCTCGCGCAGGCTGCCGGCGGCATAGACCTGCACGGGTGCCTTTTCAGCGCCCAAGGCCTCGGCAGCCACCGTGGAACAGCCCGCCAGCGGCAGGGCCAGCACACAAACCACGGCCGCGGCCAAGGCCGCCGTCCTCACGCGGTGCTCCATGGCGCGTTCTCACGGGGCTGCGTTCGGGAAGAACAGCTGCTCGCCGCCAATCTTGTAGCTGGCGATGGCGGTTTGGCCCGCGGGCGACACCACCCAGTCCACGAACTTCTGCGCGTCCTGCGCCTTCACGTGCGGGTGTTTGGCGGGGTTCACCACCATCACGCCGTACTGGTTGAAGAGCCTGGTGTCGCCCTCGACCAGGATGGCCAGGTCGGCGCGGTTCTTGAAGTTGAGCCAGGTGCCCCGGTCGGCCAGCACGTAGGCGCCGCTCGATGCCGCGATGTTGAGCGCGGGCCCCATGCCGCAGCCGCATTCCTTGTAGCCGCTGCCCTTGGTGGCGTCGGCGCCCGCGAGCTTCCAGTAGCGCAGCTCGGCCGCGTGGGTGCCGCTCTTGTCGCCGCGCGAAATGAAGCCGCCGTTGGCCGCGGACAACTTCTGCAGGGCTTGCACGATGTCCTTGCCCTTGGTGCCCACCGGGTCGTTCCTGGGGCCGATCAGGATGAAGTCGTTGTACATCACTGGATAGCGCTTCACGCCCCAGCCATCGGCCACGAACTTTTCCTCGGCCGCCTGATCGTGCACGAACAGCACGTCGGCATCGCCCCGGCGCGCCATGTCCAGCGCCTGCCCCGTGCCCAGCGCCACCACCTTGGTATCGAGCCCGGTGGCCTTCTTGAACTCGGGCAGCAGGTAGCCGAACAGGCCCGACTGCTCCGTGGAGGTGGTGGACGCCATGGTGATGCTCTGCGCAAACGCGGAACCAGACGCTACCAAAACAATAGCTACCAGCGCTTTGGGTACCAGCGCTGCAGCGCGAAAAGGCTTGAAACTCGTCATACCAGCTCTCCTTTGACAAACAGACGGGCGGCCTCCGGCAGGGGGCCGTTGAAGAAATCGTGCACCGGCAGGTCGGCCACCAGGCGGCCATGCTCCATGTAGATCACGCGGCTGGCCAGGCGCTTGACCTGGCCCAGGTTGTGGCTGCTGAACACCATGGTCACGGGGTGCGCCGGGCCTGCCGCGCTGTGGCTGGCGGCAAAGTCGGCCATCAGGGCCTCGACCTCGCGCTTGGCATGCGGGTCGAGGCTGGCGGTGGGTTCGTCCAGCAGCAACACGTCGGGCCGCAGCGCCCAGGCGCGGGCCAGCGCCACGCGTTGCTGCTGCCCCCCCGACAGGGTGCGCGCGTTCTGCGCGGCGATGTCCCGCAGCCCCACGCGCTGCAGCGCCGTGAGCGCCGTGACTCGGGCATCGCGCCATCGCACGCCCCGCAGCCACAGGGCCAGCGCCACGTTGTTCCGTGCGCTGGTGCGCAGCATGTGCGGGCGCTGGAACAGCATGGCCTGGCGCAGCGCGGCATCGCACTGCAGGCCCCCCCCGCTGGCATCGGCCAGGCCGTTGAGCACGCGCAGCAGCGTGCTTTTGCCGCTGCCGTTGGCGCCCACCAGCGCGACGCGCTCGCCGGGGGTGATGCGCAGCGTGACACGGTCCAGCGCCTGCACGTGGCCGTAGCGCACGGTCACCTGGCGCAGGTCGACCCAGGGGTTTGCTAAGGGCCCGCTCATGCCGCCACCCCCACGGGGGTGCTGGAGGCAGAGCCGTCCACCCGTTCGCGCCAGCGGCGCACCAGCGCGATCAGCACATTGAGCGCCAGCACCACGGCCAGCAGGATGATGCCCAGCGCCAGCGCCAGGGGCAGGTCGCCCTTGCTGGTCTCCAGGGCGATGGCGGTGGTCATCACGCGCGTGAAGCCGTCGATGTTGCCGCCCACGATCATCACCGCGCCCACCTCCGAGATCGCGCGGCCAAACGATGCCAGCAGCACCGTCAGCAGGGCGTAGCGCTCGTCCCACGCCAGCAGCAGGGCGCGCAGCAGCGGGCCCGCGCCCATGGAGCGCAGCTGTTCGCCATGCGCGCGCTCGGCATCCTCCACCACCTGGCGCGTGAGCGCCGTGACCACCGGCAACACCAGGATGGCCTGCGCCAGCACCATGGCCTTGAAGCTGAACAGCCAGCCCAGCGAGCCCAGCGGCCCGCTGCGCGAGAGCACCAGGTACACCACCAGCCCCACCACCACCGACGGCACCGCCAGCAAGGTGTTGAGCACCGCCAGCGCGGCGCCGCGCCCGGCGAAGCGGGCCACGCCCAGCCAGGCGCCCAGCACCAGGCCCACGCCACAGGCAAGAAGGCATGCGGTGGCGCTGACCGACAGGGAGCGGCCCACGATGGTCCACAGGACAGGGTCGGACGAGAGAGTGAGTTGCAGCGCTGTGCTCGCGCTTTCCGAGAGTGTGGACATGGGTTCGGCTATCGTAGGCACCCAACCAATATCCAGCGATATGAACTCCCGTGCATAGGGTCCAACTTCACTACACACTCAGCCGCGATGCCGGCAACGCGCTGATCCGCAACCCGCTGCCCGAACTGCTGCAGGCGGTGGCGGAGCACGGGTCCATCTCCGGCGCGGCGCGGGGGCTGGGCCTGTCCTACCGCCACGTCTGGGGGGCCCTCAAGCGCTGGGAGGACCAGCTGGGCGGCGAACTCATCATCTGGGGCAAGGGCCAGTCGGCGCAGCTCAGCGAGTTCGGCGCCAAGCTGCTGTGGGCGGAGCGGCAGGCCCAGGCACGGCTCGCGCCGCAGATCGCCGCGCTGCACGCCGACCTGGAACGCGCATTCGCCGTGGCCTTCGACCCCCACGCCCATGTGCTCACCCTGTACGCCAGCCATGACGACGCTCTGGCCGCGCTGCGCGCCCATGCCGCGGCGCACGGCGGAACGGGCGCGCTGCATCTGGACATCCGCTTCACCGGCAGCGTGGATGCCATCCGCGCGTTGAACGAAGGGCGCTGCACGCTGGCGGGCTTTCACACCGTGGACAACGCCAAGGCGGACTCCCTGACGGCACGTACCTACCAGCCCCTGCTGCAGCCCGGGCTGCACAAGATCATCGGCTTTGCCCAGCGCACCCAGGGCCTCATCGTCGCACCCGGCAACCCGCTGGCGCTGCACGGCCTGGACGACATCGCCCGCACCGGGGCCCGCTTCGTGAACCGGCCGCTGGGCACCGGCACGCGCGTGCTGCTCGACGACCTGCTCGCGCAAGCCGGGATCGGGGCCACCTCCATCGCGGGCTATGCGCTCAACGAACCCTCTCACACGGCGGTGGCGCAGGCCGTGGCCGCGGGTGCCGCGGACGTGGGCATGGGCATCGAGCTGGCCGCGCGGGCGCGCGGACTGGGCTTCGTGCCGCTGGTGCACGAGCGCTACCACCTGGCATGCCTCAAGGCCAGCCTGGACCAGCCCGCCACGCAGGCGCTGCGCGCGCTGCTGCAGACCCCCGAATGGCTGGAGCGGCTGGGGGCCCTGCCGGGCTACACCCCCCTGCACTGCGGCGAAGTCCTGGCCATGAGCACCGTGCTGCCCTGGTGGCGCTTTGCCCGCCCCAAGCGCCGGGCACGCGCCACGGCCTGAGGGACGGAAGGGGCCCGGGAGTCCGCTGAAGCGACTCCGAAGCCACAGGAGGCATGGGCAGCAGGCCGCCCGCCGGGAGACGGCGCGGTGGGCTGACACCGGAGAAAAAGGCAGGAGAAAGAGGGGCAGACACCCGCCCCCCTGAGGAAAACCCCATGTCCGCGCGTCAGGCTTTCTTCAGCGGCGAAGGGGTAGGATGCGCGTTACTTTCGGACACCCGTTGGGATATTGCTGCGCGCCGTGCAGGCCGCGGACATGCCCCTGGGCCCAGCAGCGCATTGGGCCCGTCCCTTTTTTATACTCTCAGGAGACACCAAGTGTCAGCACTACTCAAATTAGCCTTGGGCATGGACTGGATTTCCGGCAAGCTCAGCAAGGTGGCCACGTGGACCGTCCTGGCCGCGGCGCTCATCTCGGCAGGCAACGCCTTCATCCGCTATGGCCTGGACCTCAGTTCCAACGCCTGGCTGGAGATCCAGTGGTACCTGTTCGCCGCCACCGTGATGCTGGGCGCCCCGTTCGTCCTCATGCTCAATGAGCACGTGCGCGTCGACATCATCTACGGCAAGCTGCGCGGCAACAAGCAGGTGTATGTCGATATCGCGGGCCTGGTGGTGTTTCTGCTGCCCGCCATGCTGCTGATCGCCTACCTGAGCTGGCCGCTGTTCACCCGTGCCTTCTTCTCGGGCGAAATGTCGGGCAATGCGGGGGGGCTGATCCGCTGGCCCGCCATCCTGCTCATGCCGATCGGTTTTTCACTGATGTTCCTGCAGGGCCTGGCCGAGATCATCAAGCGCGTGGCCTATCTGCGCGGCATCTACCAGATGAGCACCCACTACGAGAAACCGGTTCAGTAATCCGGCCCGCAAGCGCCGAACCATGAACCCGTGGTGCCGCTGAGCTGCGAAGCCCGCCGCGCCACGCTCTCAATTCCGGATTTTCAGGAACAACAAAATGCAAATGGAAAACTTTGCCCCGATCATGTTCGCGGGCTTGGTGGTGGTGATGCTGATCGGCTTCCCCGTCGCCTTCTCGCTGGCCGCGCTGGGGCTGGCCTCGGGCTTCTTCGCCATCGAGATGGGCTGGTTCCCCGCCGTCTTCATGGCCAACCTGCCCATCAATATCTTCGGGATCCTGAGCAACGAGCTTTTGCTGGCCATTCCGTTCTTCACCTTCATGGGCGCCATCCTCGAGAAATGCGGCCTGGCCGAAGACATGCTCGACTCCATGGGCCAGCTCTTCGGCACCGTGCGCGGCGGCCTGGGCTACTCGGTGATCATCGTGGGCTTCATCCTGGGGGCCATCACCGGCACGGTGGCGGGCCAGGTGATCGCCATGGCGCTCATCTCGCTGCCCGTCATGATCCGCTATGGCTACAACATGCGCTACGCCACCGGCGTGCTAGCCGCCTCGGGCACCATCACGCAGCTGGTGCCGCCCTCGCTCGTGCTGATCGTGATGGCCGACCAGCTGGGACGCTCGGTGGGTGACATGTACCGCGGCGCCTGGGGTCCCTCCATCCTGCAGGTGCTGATCTTCGCGGGCTACACGTTCATGCTGGGCGTCTTCAAGCCCCACTACCTGCCGGGCATCCCGAAGGAAGCGCGCACCATGTCGGGCGCCAAGCTGTGGCTCAAGTGCCTGCGCGGCATCATCCCGTCGGCCCTGCTGATCTTCGCCGTGCTGGGCTCCATGGGCGGCCTGCCCGGCATCGACACCGCCATTGCGACGCCGACCGAGGCGGGCGCCATGGGCGTGGTGGGCGCCATGGTCCTGGCCGCGATCCACAAGCGCCTGACGCTGGCCCTGATGTGGGAAGCCATGCAGGGCACCATGCGCCTGACCGCCATGGTGGTGTTCATCCTGATCGGTGCACGCGTGTTCTCGATGGTGTTCCAGGGCGTGGACGGTGCCAAGTGGGTCGAACACATGCTCTCGGGCCTGCCCGGCGGCCAGATCGGCTTCCTGATCGCGGTGAACCTGTTCATCTTCTTCCTGGCGTTCTTCCTCGACTTCTTCGAGATCGCCTTCATCATCCTGCCCATGCTGGGCCCCGTGGCCGACAAGCTGGGCATCGACCTGATCTGGTTCGGCGTGCTGCTGTGCGTGAACATGCAGACGAGCTTCATGCACCCGCCCTTCGGTTTCGCGCTTTTCTACCTGCGGGGTATCGCCAACACGCTCTTCAAGGAAGGCCGCATTCCCAAGCCCGTGCTGTCCAGCGACATCTACATGGGCGCGATTCCCTGGGTGATCATGCAGCTGCTGCTGGTGACCATCGTGATCTTCGTGCCACAGACGGTGACCATGTTCCTGCCCAAACAGGAGATCATCGACACCGACAAGGTCCAGATCGAGGTGCCGACGGATGACCTGATGCGCTCGGAAGCCACGCCCGATGCGGGCGGAGAAACCGCCGGCGAGAACCCTTTCGGCAACGCCCCGGCTGAAGCAGCGTCGGAACCGGCAAAGTGATGCACAACAGGCCCATCCCCGCGCTCCCATTGCCATGCTGAACCTCACCCCGCTGCCCCTGCCCGAGCCCTTTCGATTTACACCCGAGGGCGGCACGGTCGTGGGCCCCGCGTTCTCGCGCTCGTTCCGGCTCATGGCCACCGTGATCGTGGGCGGTTGCGCCCTGTGGTTCGCCCAGCTGTGGACACGGGGAGCGCTGGGCAACTCGGTGGGCACGGGCACCGGATGGTTCATCGCGGGCCTGGCGCTGATGGCCTGGACCTGGTGGAGCATCATGGTGAGCACCACGCGCATGGACACGAAAGGCCTGCACCAGCGCTGGGTGTGGGACAAGGCCATGCCCTACGACGACCTGGCCTATGTGCGGCTGATCCGCGTGCGCGGGTTCAGCTGGCTCATCGCTCCCCGCCTGTACGTGCGCACGCTCGCCGGCAAGTTCACGGTGTTCTATGGCGCCACGCCCGCACTGATCGGCGAGTTCGAGCGCATGGGAAAAGAGCTCAGCGCCTTCCGGCAATTCTGAGCCGCCACGGCTTCGTGGAGAGGCGGGCACTCCGAGAGGGGTGCCCGCCTTTTTCATGTTCTCCACACAATGGCGGGCCCGACTCGCCAACGCGCAGCGGCGACTACTCTCCTGGCGGACGTTCCCGGGGCCCGCGTGCAACCTCCCGCGCCTTGCCCCCAGGTCTCTTGGACACCCTCCGCACGGCCACCGGGGGGCGCTGCATGCCACACGCAGGGCAAGGTGAGCCAGGGTTTGGCCGTGGGTGGAGCTGCGTGCCCGGGGATGAGGAGCCCGGCGGCGGCCCCGGCTCCCGCTGCGTGGGCCCATCCTCTGGCGAGCGGACCGAACAGCGAATAGAAAAACGAAGTCCATGAAAAAACCGCGCCAGGGCGCGGTTTTCTTTTTGCACTGAGCGCGGTGGGGCGTCAGAGCTTGAGGGTCTGCATGTAGCTGTCGAAACGGCCTTCGGCCACGCGGAACCATGCCACCTGGTCGCGCTGGAAGTTGCGGAAGTCCGCATAGATCTTCTTCCACTCGGGGCTCTTGGCATCGTTCTCGGCGTACACCTCCTGGGAAGCCTTGAACGAAGCGTCCAGCACGTCCTTGGTGAAGGGCAGCAGCTTGATCTTCGCGCCGATCAGTTGCTTGAGGGCCACGGGGTTGCGGGCGTCGTACTTGGCCAGCATGTCCACAGCGGCGTGCGACGAAGCGGACTGGATGATGGCCTTGTTCTCGGCCGACAGGGCATCGAAGGCCTTCTGGTTGATGAAGAAGTCCACTTCAGGACCGCCTTCCCACCAGCCAGGGTAGTAGTAGTGAGGCGCCACCTTGTTGAAGCCCAGCTTCTGGTCGTCATAGGGGCCGACCCATTCCGCCGCATCGATGGTGCCTTTTTCCAGCGCCTGGTAGATTTCGCCGCCTGGCAGGCTTTGGGGAACAACACCCATCTTCTGCATCACTTCGCCGACGAGGCCGCCGCCCAGGCGCATCTTCAGGCCCTTAAGGTCAGCGACCGACTTGATTTCCTTGCGGTACCAGCCGCCCATCTGCGTGCCCGTGTTGCCGCCCGCGAAGCTCAGCATGCCGTAGCCTGCGTAGAACTCGTCCATCAGCTTGCGGCCGTTGCCGTGCATCATCCACGCGTTCATCTGGCGCGAATTCATGCCGAACGGGATCGCGGAGCCCAGCGCGAACGCGGGGTTCTTGCCGTAGAAGTAGTACGGCACGGTGTGGCACATTTCCACGGAGCCTTGCTGCACGCCGTCAGCCACGCCCATGGCGGGCATCAGTTCGCCGCCAGCGTGCACCGAAATCTCGAACTTGCCGCCCGACATGGCCTTCACCGCATTGGCAAACACCTCGGCACCGCCGTAGATGGTGTCAAGGGGCTTGGGGAAGCTCGACGCAAGGCGCCAGCGCACGGCAGCCTGTGCGTGAACGGCAGGCGCAACACCCGCGGCCAGCACGCCCGCGATGCCCGCATGCTTGATGATTGAACGACGATCCATGTGGTTATCTCCGAAAACTCGATTGCACAACTTGGCGCAACGGGCGGTAACCCACGGGCCAAGAACCTTTTTACCGGAGTCGATTGTAGGAACATGCCCAGTGCCGGATTTGCGGGTTTTCCCGTGAAATCCCAGACGCCCGATCAGGGCTTCAGGGTTCTGCAAGCATCGGCTGCGCCCCGCGCACGCAAGGCCGCAACGGGCCGCATCGCCCGCAAGCGGCGTCAGATCTTCTGCGCCGACATGAAGGTGTCGTAGCGCGCTTCGGCAAAGCGGAACCAGAGGATCTGGTCGCGCTGGAAGTTGCGCATGTCCCCGTAGATCTTCTTCCACTCGGGGCTTTTGGAATCGTTGTGCGCAAAGACCTCCATGGACGCCTTGAAGGCCGCATCCATGACACTTTGCGAGAACGGCAGCACCTTGGTCTTGGCGGCCACCAGCTGCTTGAGCGCGGTGGGGTTCAGCGCGTCGTACTTGGCCAGCATGTCCGCATGCGCGATGGCGGCGGCCGCCTCCACGATGAGCTTGTTGTCGGCCGAGAGGCCGTCGAACGCCTTCTTGTGGATGAAGAAATCCACCTCGGGCCCGCCCTCCCACCAGCCGGGGTAATAGTAAAAGGGCGCCACCTTATTGAACCCCAGCTTCTGGTCGTCATACGGCCCCACCCATTCGGCGGCGTCGATGGTGCCCTTTTGCAGGGCCTGGTAGATCTCGCCCCCCGGAATGCTCTGCGGAATGGCGCCCAGCCGGGACATCACTTCACCCACCAGACCGCCGCCCAGGCGCATCTTCATGCCCTTGAAGTCGCTCGGGCTCTTGATCTCGCGCAAGTACCACCCGCCCATCTGCGTGCCGGTGTTTCCCCCCGCGAAACTGACCATGCTGAAGCCGGCGTAGAACTCGTCCATGAGCTTGCGCCCATTGCCATGGAGCATCCAGGCGCTCATCTGGCGCGCGTTGAAGCCGAAGGGGATGGCCGAGCCCAGCGCGAAGGCGGGGCTCTTGCCGTAGAAGTAATACGGCACGGTATGGCACATCTCGACCGCGCCGCCCTGCACGGCGTCCACCACGCCAAATGCCGGCACGAGTTCGCCCCCCGCGTGCACGGAGATCTCGAAGCGGCCGTTCGTCATCACTTTCACGGCCTTGGCGAACACCTCCGCGCCGCCATAGATGGTGTCCAGCGACTTGGGGAAACTGGAGGCCAGGCGCCACCGGATGGATGCCTGCGCAAACACCGCGGGCGCCACGCCGGTGGCCAGGACCCCTGCGATACCTGCGTGTCTGACGAGAGAGCGGCGATCCATAGAACTTGTCTCCAAGAGGGGTGTTGGCAGGCGCGGGCGCATGGCGCCATTGCGGCGCTGGCGAGGGACGGGCACTGTTGCCTTTTGTCGCAATTGTAGGAGGAGGGTCCGCGGCTGGCCCTCTAGGTTTTCCCGGGCACGCAAGGCCATGCGCGGCACCGGCTGGCGGCCCCGCCGTCAGCGCCCCACCCTGTCCCGGAAAAAAGCAGAGGGCGCGGCCTGCGCATCCACCCACGGCATGCGGCCGTCGGCGAAGCCAGTCCGCGCAGCGCGGCCGTTCGCCCTAGCCCGGGAACCGCTTCTCTATCGCGTTGCGGATTCCCGCCGCGTCGAGCCCCTGCAATGCCAGGAGCCTGGCCGGATCGCCGTGCTCGATGAACACGTCCGGCAGGCCCAGCTGCAGCACCGGGCGCACGATGCCCATGGCGTTGAGCGCTTCGGTCACGGCGCTGCCCGCGCCGCCCATGATCGCGCCTTCTTCCAGCGTGACCAGCGCATCGTGGCGCTCGGCCACTTCACGCAGCAGCGCCTCGTCGATGGGCTTGGCCCAGCGCATGTTGACCACCGTGGCGTCCAGCGCCTCGGCCGCTTCGAGCGCGGGGTACAGCAGCGTGCCAAACGACAGGATGGCGATGCGCGGGGCACCGGCACGGGTGCCCTGGCGCTCGCGGCGGATCTCGCCCTTGCCAAAGGGCAGGCTGTCCAGGCCCGCCAGCGGCGCCACGCCCGCGCCGCTGCCGCGCGGGTAGCGCACGGCCACGGGGTGGTCCTGCTCGAAGGCGCTGCTCAGCAACTGGCGGCATTCGCGCTCGTCGGCCGGGCAGGCCATGCTCATGTTCGGGATGCAGCGCACAAACGGGATGTCATACGCCCCGGCATGCGTGGCGCCGTCCGCGCCCACCAGCCCGGCACGGTCGAGCGCGAACACCACGGGCAGGTTCTGCAGCGCCACGTCGTGGATCAGCTGGTCGTAGCCGCGCTGCAGGAAGGTGGAGTAGATCGCCACCACGGGCTTGACGCCCTCGCAGGCCATGCCGGCGGCGAACGTCACGGCGTGCTGCTCGGCGATGCCCACGTCGTAGTAGCGGTCCGGAAAGCGCTTTTCAAACTCGACCATGCCCGAGCCTTCGCGCATGGCGGGCGTGATGCCCACCAGGCGCCCGTCGTGCGCGGCCATGTCGCACAGCCACTGGCCGAACACCTGGGTGAAGGTGGGCTTCGGCGCGGCGCTGCTCTTGACCAGGCCCACGGCCGGGTCGAACTTGCCGGGGCCGTGGTAGGCCACGGGGTCGGCCTCGGCCAGCTTGTAGCCCTGGCCCTTCTTGGTGACCACGTGCAGGAACTGCGGGCCCTTGAGGCTCTTGATGTTCTCGAGCGTGGGGATCAGCGAATCGAGGTCGTGGCCGTCGATGGGACCGATGTAGTTGAAGCCGAACTTCTCGAACAGCGTGGCGGGCACCACCATGCCCTTGGCCTGCTGCTCGAAGCGCTTGGCCAGCTCCAGCAAGGGCGGCACGGGGCGCAGCACGGTCTTGCCCACGTTCTTGGCGGCGGCGTAGAACTGGCCGCTCATGAGCTGGGCCAGGTAGCGGTTGAGCGCACCGACGGGCGGGCTGATGCTCATGTCGTTGTCGTTGAGCACGACAAGCAGGTTGGCGTCGGCCACGCCGCCGTTGTTGAGCGCCTCGAAGGCCATGCCGGCGCTCATCGCGCCGTCGCCGATGATGGCCACCGCATGCCGGTCTTCTCCCTTGCGCTTGGCGGCCAGCGCCATGCCCAGTGCCGCCGAGATGCTGGTGCTCGAGTGCGCCGTTCCGAAGGTGTCATACACGCTTTCCGCCCGCTGCGGAAACCCCGAGATGCCGCCCAGCTGGCGCAGCGTATGCATGCGGTCGCGCCGGCCGGTCAGGATCTTGTGGGGGTAAGTCTGGTGGCCCACGTCCCACACGAGGCGGTCTTCGGGGGTGTTGAAGACGTGGTGCAGCGCCACGGTCAGCTCCACCGTGCCCAGGTTGGAGCTGAGGTGGCCGCCGGTCTGGGAGACGCTCTGCAGCACGAACTCGCGCAGTTCGGTGGCCAGCGCCTTGAGGTCTGCGCGCGAGAGCTTGCGCAGGTCTGCCGGGTCATTGATGTTCTGCAGCAGGGGAAAGGACGTCGTGGACATTTACTATTCTTTTTATAGCTTCCAGCGCTTTACCGATAAGCGCCAGTGGCCAGTTTGGTATGTTTCTTCATCGCGACGCGGCACGGCCCGGGCCCTGCTCAGTGCGAGCGGCGCACCACCATGTCCGCCAGGGCCGCCAGTGCGCGGGTATCGGGCAGGCCGCTGCGGGCCAGCGCCGCATGCGCCTCGCCCAGGAGTTCGTCGGCATGGGCCCGCGCGGGCTCCAGCCCAAGCAGCGAGACATAGGTGGGCTTGTCGGCCGCCGCGTCCTTGCCCGCCGTCTTGCCCAGCGTGGCCGAATCGGCCACCACGTCCAGGATGTCGTCGACCACCTGGAAAGCAAGGCCCATGGCGGCGCCATAGTCGGACAGCGCCTGGTACGCCGCGCCCACCGCATGGCCGCACACCGCGCCCATGAGCACGCTGCCCTGCAGCAGCGCGCCCGTCTTGAGGCGGTGCATCTGCCGCAGCTGGTCCTGCGTGAGCGCAACCCCCACGCTGGCCAGGTCGATCGCCTGCCCACCCGCCATGCCGGCCGACCCCGCAGCGCAGGCCAGCAGCCGGCACAGCGCGGCCTGGGTGGCCGCGGGGAT
The DNA here is from genome assembly GCF_041154505.1 of Acidovorax sp. A79. Lineage (GTDB taxonomy): Bacteria > Pseudomonadota > Gammaproteobacteria > Burkholderiales > Burkholderiaceae_C > Acidovorax. Next base: position 4,742,160 of record NZ_AP028672.1, on the reverse strand, counting down.
GAGGGTGTTGTCCGGCGTCAGCAATTCGAACGCAAAGGCCTGCAGGGCGTCGCCCGCCAGCAGCGCCTGGGCCTCGCCAAACTGCACGTGCACCGTGGGCTTGCCCCGGCGCAGCACGTCGTTGTCCATGCAGGGCATGTCATCGTGCACCAGCGAGTAGGCGTGGATCAGCTCCACCGCGCAGGCCGCGCGCAGCGCCGCGTCGTCGAACACCGCGGAGGCGGAGGCACCGCTGCACACCGCCTCATAGGCGGCCAGCACCAGCAGGGGCCGCAGGCGCTTGCCGCCGTCGAGCACGGCGTAGCGCATGGCATCGCCCAGCCCGGCGGGCGCGCCGTGGCCCACCCACTGCGAGAGGGCCTGCTCCACGCGTGCCAGGTGGTTCTGGCTCCAGAGATTCATGTCAAGGGGTCGGCTCGCACACGCCATCGGCACCGCGCTCATTCCTGGTTCCATGGTTGCAGCTGTCCTTCGTCCAGCACCTTGATCTGGTCCTGCACGGCATCGAGCCGCTGGCGGCAGAACGCCAGCAGCGCCGCACCGCGCTGGTAGCCGGCCAGCATCTGGTCCAGCGGCAGCTGGCCCGATTCAATGCGGGCCACGAGTTGCTCCAGCTCTTCCAGCGCCGCTTCGTAGCTAGCGGGTTCGGCGGGGGGCGCGGGAGTTGCGGGAGCCTTGGGCATGGAGGGGGCGACGGTGCGCGGGTGAAAAACCGGTCATTTTAGGCGCACCACCGCGGCGCGGCGCGGGACGCCCCCCGGCGCGCTCCGCCCCCGGCGCCAGAAGCCTGTGTCCGGCCCGCCACAGGGCCGCGGCGCGCCGTGAGCAGATGGCCGGAACAGGGGTTTCAATACACGTAAGTGGGATGCGGGAATAACCCCACCGCCTATAATCCCATTCCCGTCGAGCCGGCTCATCTCCTGAGCCGGTTTCTTTTTTCCAGATGCGCCCAGGCGCACCTCCCTGTGGGGAGTCTTTAGGTCAGGTCACCCATGTCTGATTTAAGTCTTCAACTGCAGCAGGCCGCAAGCCAACTACCAGTTTCAAGCTACTTTGACGATGCGCTGTTCCAGCGCGAGCTGGAGTCCATCTTCCAGCGCGGGCCCCGCTATGTGGGGCATCAACTGTCCGTGCCGAACGTCGGCGACTACTACGCACTGCCCCAGGAGGGCGAGGGCCGCGCCCTGGTGCGCAACGCCCAGGGCGGGGTCGAGCTCGTCTCCAACGTCTGCCGCCACCGCCAGGCCGTCATGCTCAAGGGCAAGGGCTCGCTGCACACCCAGCAAAAGGGCAGCGCGGGCGGCAACATCGTGTGTCCCCTGCACCGCTGGACCTACAGCCCCCAGGGCGAGCTGCTGGGCGCCCCGCACTTCGCGAACGACCCCTGCCTGAACCTGAACAACTACAAGCTGCGCGAGTGGAACGGCCTGCTGTTCGAGGACAACGGCTACGACGTGGCCGCCGACCTCGCCCAGATGGGCCCGCGCGCCGACCTGGACTTCGAGGGCTACGTGCTCGACCACGTGGAGCTGCACGAGTGCAACTACAACTGGAAGACCTTCATCGAGGTCTATCTGGAGGACTACCACGTGGGGCCCTTCCACCCGGGCCTGGGCAGCTTCGTGACCTGCGAGGACCTGCGCTGGGAGTTCGGCAAGAACTACTCGGTGCAGACCGTGGGCGTGGCCAACCGCCTGGGCAAGGCCGGCAGCCCCGTGTACGAGCGCTGGCATGAGGCCCTGCTCGCCTTCCGGGAGGGCAAGCCGCCCAAGCACGGCGCCATCTGGCTCACGCTGTACCCCCACATCATGGTGGAGTGGTACCCGCATGTGCTCACCGTGTCCACACTGCACCCCGTCAGCCCCACCAAGACGCTGAACATGGTGGAGTTCTACTACCCCGAAGAGATCGCCGCCTTCGAGCGCGAATTCGTCGAAGCGCAAAAGGCCGCCTACATGGAGACCTGCATCGAGGACGACGAGATCGGCGAACGCATGGACGCCGGCCGCAAGGCCCTGCTGGCGCGCGGCGACAACGAAGTGGGCCCTTACCAAAGCCCCATGGAAGACGGCATGCAGCACTTCCACGAGTGGTACCGTGAGGCGATGGGCTCGGACACCATCGACCCGGCCACGCCAAAACGCTGAATACGGCGGCAAAACCCCGCCAATCCGCAGGCCCACCATGGTCTGCTCTCATTACAATAGCTGCCAGTGCTTAAAAAATAAGCGCTGGCAGCTATTTTCATTTCTGCGCCCCACGGCGCGCCTCGAGAGACCACAACCCGATGCAAGCCCTCTGGATGGTGTTGGCCGCGTTCCTGTTTGCCAGCATGGGCGTGTGCGTCAAGATCGCGTCGGACTTTTTCAACTCGGCCGAGCTGGTGTGCTACCGGGGCCTGATCGGCATGTTCATCCTGTGGCTGCTGGCGCGCTCGCAAAAGGTGACGCTGGCGACGCAATACCCCGGCATGCACGCCTGGCGCAGCCTGGTGGGCGTGACCTCGCTCGGAGCCTGGTTCTTCGCCATCGCCCACCTGCCCCTGGCCACGGCCATGACGCTCAACTACATGAGCAGCGTGTGGATCGCCGCCTTCCTGATCGGGGGCACGCTGCTGGCCTGGCGCCCCTCGCCAGCCACCCCGCGCCCGGCCCTGCAAGGCCCGCTGGTACTCACCGTGCTGGTCGGTTTCGTGGGCGTGGTGCTGATGCTGCGCCCCAGCCTGGACCAGAACCAGGCTTTTGCCGGCCTGATCGGGCTGATGTCGGGCCTGACGGCTGCGTTTGCCTATATGCAGGTGGTGGCGCTGTCGCGCCTGGGCGAGCCCGAGTCGCGCACCGTCTTCTACTTCGCCGTCGGCTCGGCGGTGGCGGGCGGCGTGGCCATGCTGTTCACCGGCACCTCGGCCTGGCCGGGCTGGCAGGCGCTGTGGCTGCTGCCCATCGGCGTGCTGGCCGCGGGCGGCCAGCTGTGCATGACCAAGGCCTACGCCAGCGCCAAGACCCAGCGCGGCACGCTGGTGGTGGCCAATCTGCAGTATTCGGGGATCGTGTTCGCCGCCGTCTACAGCGTGCTGCTGTTTGGCGACAAGATTCCGCCCATCGGCTGGATCGGCATGGCCCTCATCGTGGGCAGCGGCATCGTGGCCACTATCCTGCGGGCCCGCGCCGCGCCCGGTGCGCCGGCCGAAGAACATTGATACGAAGTGGGCATGCCATCGGCTTTCCAACTGGACACAATGGAGCCCGTCTTTCCCTTCGCACCGGACCGCACCCCATGACCTACACGACCCTCATCTCCGCCCCCGAACTGCAAGCCCTGGCCGCCAGCGGCGCGCCGCTGATGGTGTTCGACTGCAGCTTCGACCTGATGCATCCCAGCGCGGGCGCCCAGCAGTACGCGCAGGCCCACCTTCCCGGCGCCGTGTACGCCGACCTCAACAACGACCTGAGCGCCAGGCACGGCGCGCCCGGCGCCGGCGGCACGCTCACCGCGCAGGAAGCCGACCTGCCCGCGTCCGGCGGCCGCCACCCGCTGCCCAGCCGCGAACGGTTTGCCATGTGGCTGTCCAGCGTGGGCTTCGCCAACAACATGCAGGCCGTCGTGTACGACCGCCAGGGTGCCAACTACTGCGGCCGGCTGTGGTGGATGCTCAAGTGGGCGGGCCACGATGCCGCGGCCGTCCTCGATGGCGGCCTACAGGCCTGGCAGGCCGCGGGCGGCCCGGTGGCCAGCGGCGAGGAACCCGCGCGCTTTCAGTCCAACTTCCAGCTGGGCGAACCCCTGCGCCGGCTGGCCACTGCCGCCGACGTGCTGACCCAGCTGCGGCAGCCCGGCCAGACCGTGGTCGATGCGCGGGCGGGTGCCCGCTACCGTGGCGAGGTGGAGCCGCTGGACCCGGTGGCGGGCCACATCCCCGGCGCGCTCAATCGCCCGTTCACCGAGAACATCGCCGCCGATGGCCGCTTCAAGCCTGCTGACGTGCTGCGCTCTGAATTTGAAGCGCTGCTAGGCGGCCGTGACCCCGCCACCGTGGTGCACCAGTGCGGCAGCGGCGTGAGCGCCGTGCCCAATCTGCTGGGCATGGAGATAGCCGGCCTCGGCCCGACAGCATTGTTTGCTGGCAGCTGGAGCGAGTGGTGTTCAGACCCCACGCGCCCGGTCGAAAAAGGCTGATCCAGCGTCCAGCACGGCAGCGCAGGTTGTAAAAGTGCAAAAAAGATGGTTTTGAGGGTGCTATCAAAACCATGAACAGAAGTGGGCAGCCTGGGCCCACTGCCACAGCAGCGACCACCGCCTGAAATGCCAGCCTGCACCTGATGTGCGTGTAGGGCAAATTCCTACACAGCCCACCGCAGAACCAGACACGCGGCACAGCCAAACCCCGACTTAATTTCTGATTGGGGCGGTTTCACAATCCATTTCAACGGATCACGCAAAACCTGCAATCAGCAGGCAACGCAAGACCCGGCACTGGAAAAAAGGAAGCTGCCATGACCAACGAACAAATCCTCGCTGAAATCCGCGAAGCCAACCTCACCTACCTGATGTTGGCCCAAACCCTGATCCGTCAGGACAAGGCCGAAGCCGTGTTCCGCTTGGGCATGAACGAGGAGTCTGCCGATATTCTCGCATCGCTGTCGGCGGCGCAAGTGATGAAACTGGCCTCCAGAAACACGCTTCTTTGCAGCTTCCGCGTGGACGACAACCTGGTGTGGAGCCTGCTCACCAACCACTCGGCCAAGAAGGTGGGCAACGAGGCCACCAACACGCTGCACGCCAACATCCTGATGGCCAGCCGCGTGTCCGAAGTGCTCTGAGCCCACCGCCAGACCTTTGCACCGAACGCCCTCCATCTCTCTCGCCGAAAGCCCGCCATGTCCTCCACCACCGCCGCCAAAGCCCCAGCCAAGAGCGTTCTGAACGAATCCAAGCAGATCGAACGCGCCGCCATGCTGATCCAGATGGGCGCCCGCATGCAGGTGCTGGAGTCGGAAACCACGCTGTCGTACGAGCGCCTGATCCGCCTGTACAAGGAAATCGCGGGCAAGTCGCCATCGAAGGGCCAGCTGCCCTTCTCCACCGACTGGTTCCTGACCTGGCAGGAGAACATCCACAGCTCGCTGTTTTTGAACATCTACGAATACCTGTCCAAGGGCGTGGACCTGGATTCGGTGGAGCTGCTGACCAAGGCCTACCGCCTGTACAACGAACAGGTGGCCACGGCCGAGATCGAACCCCTGCTGTCGTTCACCCGCGCCTGGCGTCTGGTGAAATTCGTGGATGCCGGCATGCTCACCCGCACCAAGTGCGCCCAGTGCAGCGGCCAGTTCGTGACCGAGCTGTACGAGAACCGCCATTTCACCTGTGGCCTGTGCAACCCACCCGCCCGCGCTGGCAAGAGCAAGACGGCCGGTGCACTGATGCTGCATTAAGTACATCCCCCCGAGCGGCTTTGCCGCTTCCCCCTTCTCTCGAACCGCTACGCGATTCGGGAAAGGGGACGATGCCCTCGCTGCGGGGCGGCCCTTGCCTGGCATCCCTGGCAAGGGAGAAGGCAGCGCCAGTTCGTAAGGCTCGCCCGGTCGGGTCGAGCGTTCAAAAATCCAAGTCAAATTGGCACTTTGCGCTTATAAAACAAGCGCAAGCAGCTATCAAATTAATATCAAATCCGGTTGAGGCCTGCGAGCGCCCTGCTACCTCCCGGCCAGCAGCGCCCGCACGTTTTCATCCATGGGCACCGCATAGTTGTGCGCCGCCACCACGGTGTTGCCCACGGGGTTCACCAGCTTGAGGCTGATGTACACCACCGACGTGGACACCGCGTACGTGCCCACCACCACCGCCTGCGCGTCCTGGGCCTGGCTCACCTCGCGCACCTCGCGCGACAGCAGCAGCTCGCCCTGGTCGCGCTGCAGCAGCAGGTTCTCGCGCAGTTTCACCTCGGTCACCTTCAGGCCCCGGTGCACCATGCGGCCCGCGATCTGCTCGGAGAAGATGCGGCCCAGCCGCGACGATTCGGTGAGCCGGTCCACACTGACCAGCGTGGCCACCAGCACGGGCTGGTTGGCGTCCAGCGGTGCGGTCTGCAGCAGCGCATCGGTGGCGCGTTCATTCAGCTCGATGAGGTTGCTGCGCGATATTCCGCCCGCCCGGTCGCCGTAGTAGTAGCTGTGCATGGGGTTGGTGGTCTCGCAGCCTTGCAGGCCCGCCAGCGCAAAAGCGGCGGCCGCCCACCAGCTGGCGGCGCGTGAGCCCCGGGGAGCTTGTTGCGACGTCCACAGCCCCTTCATGGCGCCACCACCCGCCAGGTCTTGACGGGCGTCATCGGTGCAGGCGCGGGCGGCCGCTCGGGCTGATACAGCACCGCGTCGGCCCCCTCGATGTAGTACAGATCAGCCGTGCCAGCCAGGTACCGGTCGCGCGATTTGAGCGTGGACGTGATCAGCACCTCCGTGCGCGTGGGGCCGCCCGCAGCGGCGCCCTGGGTGTAGAGCTGGGCCATGTCCAGCGCCACCCCCGCCCCCACGCCCAGGGCCGTGGCCACACCCGGCAACAGGGTGCGGTCGGAATAGTGCACCGCCCAGTCGCGCCACACGCCCACGCCAGTGCCGATGATGGTGCCGGCCATGGGCACGGGCAGGCCGCGCGGCGAGCCGGACCCGTGCTGCACCAGCTGCGTCTGCACCTCCAGCTCCACCGCCGTGGGCACCGTGGACACCGCCACGCCCCGGTTCAGCAGGTGCACCTTGAGCAGCTTGAGAAAGCTCTGGTTGAAACTGGAGTTGTCCGCCACCGTGACGTACAACGGGTATTCGCCCTCGGGCCAGGACGCGATCTTTTCGGCCACGCGCCCGGCCACATCGCCCGCCAGCACATCCCAGTGGTGCACGGCACGGGCTTTCTTCTGGCCGGTGGCGGGGTAGTTGTCGGCACGCGGCACGTCCAGCGTGCCGCAGCCGACCAGCAGCGCTGCGCACAGCAAGGCTGCTGCGGCGGCCGGAATGCGGTGAAGGAAGGATGGCATGTGGGCCATGGTACTGGCGCCCGCCTGCTGCAATCGGCGCAACAAGGCCGTTTTTCCCGGTCAAAGCGGCCGTTTCAGCCCTTGGAGCCGCCCGCACGAACCTTCACAATCAACCCATTCATACCAACACTCCGTCACGACCATGCTCACCACAACCCGCACCCACCGCCTCACGTCCTTGATGGCCCTCACTGCGGCTCTGGCGGGCTGCGGCGGTGCCACGGACAAGGACAACAACACGGCCGCCCCGCCGCCGCCCGCGAGCGCGCCCGTCACGCTGCATTTCGTGCAGCCCACCGAGAACGTGCTCGAACCCGGCGCATCCGAGCCGCTGGCGGCCGACGTTACCGTCAACGGCGGCGCAGCCCCCAACGGCACGGTGGTCACCTTTACTGTCAGCCCCTCCGCAGCCGCCACCTTCTCCCCCGTGGCGCCCACCACCGTGGCCAGCGTGGCCAGCACCACGCTCACCGTGAGCAGCCTGCCGCCCAGCGCCACCTTCCAGGTCAGCGCCACGGCCACCAGCAGCGCCAACACGGCGGGCGACAGCCTCACGTACTACGTGCGCCCCACCCACAAAAACCTGCAGGTGCTGGTGCCCGCGTATTTCAGCGCCAGCGGCACCTCGTCGCCCTGGGCCACCCTCACCAGCGGCGCAGCCAGCTACCCGGACGTGCAGATCACCGCCGTGGCCAGCGCCAGCGACGGCGTGCTGACTGCGGACTCCGAGGTTGACGACGACCTGCTTACGGCCATCAAAGACTTCAAGGCCGTGGCGGGCACTGCCAACAAAGTCGTCGCCTACGTGGCCACCTCGGGCAGCGGCGGGTCGCGCTCGGTGGCCGACGTGAAGGCCACCATCGACAACTACATCCGCCTCTACCCCGACCAGCTCGACGGCTTCTTCCTGGACGGCATGGCCACCGACAGCGCACGGCTGGCGTACTTTCAGGACGTCTACAACTACGCCAAGGCCCGGGCCTCGGGTATGAGCAAAGGCGCCACGCCGCCCAACGCGCCCACCGTGATCGGCAACCCAGGCACCTACCCCGTAGCGGCCTATGCGGGTGTGGCCGACACGTTGGTCACCTACGCAGGCAATGCCGCCGCCTACCAGGCCACAGACCCCCAGCCCGCCAGCACCTGGGTCTACGCCAAGGACAACACCGCCCAGGCCATGCTGGTTCACACCGCCAGCACCTGCACCGACATGCAGGCCGCCGTGAAGCACGCCCACCGGCCCCGCCTGAACACCGGCATGGTCTATGCCACCAATCTGGCCATCGGCGCCTCGTGGTCGTCACTGCCCACCTACTGGCAGCAACTGCTGGGCACGGTGGATGCACTCAACAAGAAGCGCCCGCTGCCGCTGTGCTGATGCCACCGGGCAGGGCGCCGAACCCTGCCACACAGGCACCGCTGGCGGGTCGCCGGGCAAACCACCCGCCAGAGCGTGCGAACCGCAGCATCCCGCCGCCGACACGCTGCATGTCAGCCCGACCTACAACCCAGCAGGCCCGAGTCCCATCACAATCCGCGCATGATGACCGAGCCCACCCCTGCATCCCCGCCCGCCCCCGCTGCCGAGCCGCCACAGCCAGACAGCCCCGCCGCTGACGCAGCCCCGACCTTGCCCCCCCACGCGCCTGTGGCGGACGGCCCCGCACCAGCGGCCCAAGCGGCCGAAGCGGCCCCACCCGCCAAAGCCAGGTCAACCCAAGACAGCCCCCCACCGCCTGCGCAACTGCCAAGCGGCGCGCCCGCAGCCACCGCACCCCTCACCGGCCCGCTCATGCTCCACATGCCCGTGGACGTGCGCAACCTCTCGCTCGCGCTGCTGGCCCTGTTTGCCGGCGTGGCGCTGCTGCACTGGGCCAGCGCCGTGTTCATCCCCATCATGCTCAGCCTGCTGCTCACCACGGCGCTGCGGCCCGCCGTCGAGCTCCTGCGGCGCTGCCACGTGCCGCGCTGGCTGGGCGCGGGCGTGCTGCTCATCGCCATCGTCTTCGGGCTGGCGAGCGCCGCCTGGTCGCTGAGCGACGGGGCCGCGCAGCTCGTCGACTCGCTGCCCGTGGCCGCCAAGAAGGTGCGCGACAGCATCAAGGCGCGCGCAGGCACCAGCAGCCCGCTCGACACCGTGCAGAAGGCCGCCACGCAGATCGAGCAGGCCGCCAACGAAAACAGCGCCGCCAGCCCCACCCGGCGGGGCGTGCAGCGCGTGGTGGTGGAGCGCCCTCCGTTCAACATCCGCGACTACCTGTGGAGCGGCACCATGGGGCTGATGTCGGCCCTGGGCCAGCTCACCGTGGTGGTCTTCCTCACCTTCTTCGCGCTGGCCTCCGGCAACCTGTTTCGCAACAAGCTGCTGCGCATCGCGGGCACCAGCCTGGAACGGCGCAAGGTCACCATCCACGTGCTGGAAGACATCACCAACCAGATCCAGCGCTACCTGCTGGTGCAGGTGCTCACCAGCGCCCTGGTGGGCGTGGCCACGGGCCTGGCCTACTGGGCCCTGGGCCTTGAGAACGCGGCCGTGTGGGGCGTGGTGGCCGGGGTGCTCAACCTCGCGCCCTACATCGGCTCGGCCCTGGTCACCGGCGCATCGGCCCTGGTGGCCTTCCTGCAGTTCGGCACCTTGGACATGGCGCTGGCCATCGGCGGCGCGTCGCTGGTCATCCATACCCTGGTGGGCAACCTGCTCACGCCCTGGCTCACCAGCCGCACCAGCAGCATGAGCCCCGTGGCCGTGTTCGTCAGCGTGCTGGCCTGGGGCTGGCTGTGGGGCCTGTGGGGCCTGCTGCTGGGCATCCCGGTGATGATGGCCGTCAAGGCGGTGTGCGATCGGGTGGAGGATCTGAAGGCGGTGGGGGAGTTGCTGGGGGACTGAGGTCCAGGCGCTGCTGCACGAACGCGGGAAGCTCGTCTGCAGGCACCGCCCGGCCGAAATACCAGCCCTGCACCTCCAGGTCCATGGTCCGGGGCAGCCGTTGCAACTGCTCGGCGGTCTCGACCCCTTCCACCACGATGCCGCAGCCCAGCCCCTGGCAGAAGTTGAGCAGGCCTTCCAGCACCCGCCCTCCCTGCGCCTGCGCGCTGGCGAGCACGAAGCTGCGGTCGATCTTGATCGTATCGACCTCGAAGGCATGCAGGTAGCTCAGGGATGAGTAGCCGGTGCCAAAGTCGTCGATGGAGACCTTCGCGCCCACAGCGTGCACACGGGCGATGGCGTTGCGCATTCCGAAGACATCCGCGGCCAGGGCATCCTCGGTCAGCTCGATGCTGATGCAGCCGGCCGCTGGCGCGATCAGGTCCACCAGACGGATGCAGTGCTCCTGCGACATGAGCGTGGGGCCCGTGATGTTGATGGAAATGGGCAGCTCGAAGCCCGCGTTGCGCCAGCGCCGGTACTGCCGCAGCGCCGCAGCCGCCACCCACAGGTCCACGTCCTTCATCAGGCCCGCCTCGGACAGCCAGGCCAGGAACGCCCCGGGGGGCTGGACGCGGCCCCGGGAATCGCGGGCCCGCAGCAAGGCCTCGCAGCCCGTGCACCGGCCGGTGCGCAGCGACACCTGGGGCTGGTACTCCAGGAAGAATTCGTAGTCCCCCATGCGGCGCACCTGGGCCAGCAGTTCCTCGCGGCGTGCCTGGCCTTGTTGTGCGACCACCACGGGATCGCGCGCATAGAGGCTTCCCTCCTCCTGCAGGCGGGTGAAGGTGGTGTCCAGCCCGGGCAGGTGCACGGTGGTTTCGTTGTGGCGCTCCAGCGAGCGCACCGCAGGCCCATACAGGCAGGCGCCGAGCAGCACCAGCGCCAGCTGCAGGGCCACCGCGCCCCAGTCGCCCTGGGTGCTGACATAGGCATTGAAGACGACCGGCGCATTGAGCGGCATGGGCATGCTGGCCACGGACACCCAGCCCGCCTGCACGGCCGCCAGCGCCAGGCAGGCATTGAGGGCGGGCACGGCCAGGAACGGCAGCAGCATCCGCAGGTTCAGGATCAGCGGGATGCCGAAGAGCAGCAGCTCGTTCACGTTCAGCAGCGCCATCGGCAGACTCGCCAGCGCGAGCAGGCGCAGGCCGGGGCTGCGGGCGCGCCACAGCACGGCCAGCACCAGCGACAAGGTTCCGCCCGAGCCGCCGATGAAGGCAAATGCCCCCAGCAGGCCCGCGTTCAGGGGATGCTGCGGCACCTGATCGGCCAACAGGGCCTGGGCGTTCCAGCCCACGGCCTGGTCCAGGGACTGGAACAGCGGCTGCAGCGCGTGGTAGCCGTGGATGCCAAAAAACCACAGCAGCGAATTCAGGCCCGTGAGCAATACGGCGTTGAGATAGGACTGATCGGGGTTGGCCACATCGATGGGCAGGCGCCAGTGCACCAGCCCCTCCCACTGCTGCAGCAAGGCCAGAACGACCACCAGCAGCGCGGTGGTGGCGATGCCGGGAACCACCATGTTCATGGCGTCCTCCACGTTCTCGCTGACCTGGGCCATGCGCGCGACCCGCAGCCCGCGCACCCGCATCAGCCAGGCCATCAGCGGCACGGTGACAAGCGGGGCGGCAATCGCGATGAACAGCACCAGCGTGGCCGCCGCCCGCGGATGGCCGCGCAGCAGGTAGGCGGCGAGCGCGGCATGGACGAAACACAGAAAGGCCACCGGCAAGCGTGGCAACCGGTGGCGGATGGCCAGCATGTAGCCGATGGAGGCGGTGATCAGCAGCGGCAGGATGCGGCTGATCTCCCCGTGCAGGTCCGCCAGCAAGTCGGCCACGGAGGCCGGCAGGCCCAGCATGCGCGCCAGCACCGACAGCACCAGCAGGACGGCCGACACCATCAGGCACGGCAGGACCCAGAGCAGCCCTTCGCGAATGGCACGCATCGCGTCGGCCCTCGCCACGGCCTCCAGCCGCCGGGACAGTAACAGCCGCCAGAACGCAAGATCAATGCCCAAGCCATGCCTCCCACCCTGAAGCGACCGCGAGGATGCCGCCTGGAGCCTGCCCGGCAGCCCCCAGATTCCCCGCACCCGTCCGAAGAGGCGGCCGGCGATCTGCCCGCGTGTCCTCTCCCCCCTGGGCCCATGCTATCGGGCCTGCCCGCATCTTGCAAAGGGCGCCACCGCGGCCCCCAGGGAAGCCGACGACCTCAGCCCGTGTTGCGCAGCCCCGCAGCGATCCCGTTGATCGAGATGTGAATCCCCGTCTGCACCCGCTCATCCCCCTGCCCCGCGCGCCAGCGGCGCACCAGTTCCACCTGCAGGTGGTGCAGCGGGTCGATGTACGGAAAGCGGTGCTTGATGGAGCGGGCCAGCGCCGCGTTGTGCGTGAGGCGCTGCTTGTCGCCCGTGATGCGCGTGAGCGCCTCGGCCGTGCGGTGCCATTCGGCCTCGATGCTGGTGAACACCTTCTTGCGCAGGCGCGCGTCGGTCACGAGTTCGCTGTAGCGCGAGGCCAGCGCCAGGTCGCTCTTGGCCAGCACCATGTCCATGTTGGACAGCAGCGTGCGGAAAAACGGCCACTGGCGGTACATCTTCTGCAGCAGGGCCAGCTGGGTCTTGGGGTCCTTGCCTTCCAGGTTCACGAACGCATCGACCGCCGAGCCAAAGCCGTACCAGCCGGGCAGCGTCAAACGGCACTGGCCCCAGCTGAAGCCCCAGGGGATGGCGCGCAGGTCTTCGATCTTCTGGCTGGCCTTGCGGCTGGCGGGGCGCGAGCCGATGTTCAGTTCGGCGATCTCGCGGATCGGCGTGGAATTGAAGAAATATTCAGTGAAGCCCGGGGTGTCGTACACCAGCGCGCGGTAGCTGCCCATGCTGGCCAGCGAGAGCTGCGCGGCGGCGTCCAAGAACGCCTTGGTGGCGGGCTTGGTGGGCTGCAGCAGCGTGGCTTCGAGCGTGGCAGCCACCAGGGTTTCCAGGTTGCGTCGGCCGATCTCGGGGTTGGCATATTTGGAGGCGATGACTTCGCCCTGCTCGGTAAGGCGGATCTGGCCGCGCACGGTGCCGGGGGGTTGCGCCAGGATGGCCTGGTAGCTCGGGCCGCCGCCCCGGCCCACGGTGCCGCCCCGGCCGTGGAACATGCGCAACTGGATGCCGTGGCTGGTGGCCAGCTCGTCGAACAGCTCCACCAGCGCGATCTCGGCGCGGTACAGCTCCCAGTTGCTGGTGAAGATGCCGCCGTCCTTGTTGCTGTCGCTGTAGCCGAGCATGATGTCCTGCTCGCCGCCGCTGCGCTGCACCAGTGCTGCCACGCCGGGCAGCGCATAGAACTCGCGCATGATGGGCGCGGCATTGCGCAGGTCTTCGATGGTTTCGAACAGGGGCACCACGATGAGGTGGTTGCGCGACTCGGCATCGAGCGTGCCGTTCATCAGGCCCACTTCCTTCTGCAAGAGCAGCACTTCGAGCAAATCGCTCACCGTTTCGGTGTGGCTGATGATGTAGTGGCGGATGGCCTCGTGGCCGAAGCGCTCGCGCATCACGCGGGCGGTTTCGAAGATGGCCAGTTCGCCCTTTGCGTGTGCGGAATACTCAGCGCCCACCACGCGCAGCGGGCGCGCGTCGTTCAGCAGCTTGATGAGCAGCGCGCGCTTGGCGGCTTCCTGCAAGCCCGCATAGTGGGGCTCGATGCGCGCCTTGGCCAGCAGTTCGGCCACCACCTCCTCGTGCTTGTCGGAGCTTTGGCGCAGGTCCACCGTGGCCAGGTGGAAGCCGAACACCTGCACGGCGCGGATCAGGGGGTGCAGGCGTTCGCCCGCCAGGGCCTCGCCATGGTGCGATTGCAGCGAGGCTTCGATCACCCGCAGGTCGGCCAGGAACTCCTCGGCGCTGCCGTAGGGGTTCTGCGGCACCACCGCATGGCGCGCGGCTTCGCCACCGGTCAGTTCCTTGAGCGAGGCCGCCAGGCGGGCGTAGATGCCCGTGAGCGCGCGGCGGTAGGGCTCGTCCTGGCGGTGTTCGTTGGTGTCGGGCGAGCGCAGGGCCAGGGCCTCCATCTCGGCGGACACCTGCACCAGGCGCGCCGACAGCGACAGCTCGCCGCCCAGGTAGTGCACCTCGGTCAGGTAGTGGCGCAGGGCCACCTCGGCCTGTCGGCCCAGTGCATATTTCAGGGTCTGCGCGGTGACGTTGGGATTGCCGTCGCGGTCGCCGCCGATCCACTGGCCCATGCGCAGAAAGCTGTGCACGGGGTACTGGCCCAGCTCGTTCTCCAGGTCGGCGTAGATCTTGGGGATCTCGCGCAGGAAGGTGGCCTCGTAATAAGAGAGCGCGTTTTCGATCTCGTCGGCCACGGTGAGCTTGCTGTAGCGCAAGAGGCGCGTCTGCCACAGCTGGGCCACACGGGCGCGCAGCAGGGCTTCGTTGGCGGCCAGTTCGCGCGGGGTGAGCGCGTCCTTGGCGCTGTTGTACAGCTGGGCACGCACCTGGATGTCGTCGCGCACGGCCAGCAACTGGGCAATGTCGCGCTCGGCATCCAGAATGCTCTTGCGCTGCACTTCGGTGGGGTGGGCCGTGAGCACCGGGGCCACGTAGCTGCCCGCCAGCGTCTGCGAAATCGTCTTGGGAGCGATACCCGCCCAGCGCAGGCGCGACAGGGCCACCTCGATGCTGCCCTCCTGCGTGTCCCCCGCGCGCTCGTGCACGGCGCGGCGGCGGATGTGGTGGCGGTCTTCGGCCAGGTTGGCCAGGTGGCTGAAGTAGGTGAAGGCGCGGATCACGCTCACCGTCTGGTCGCCCGAGAGCGACTTGAGCAGCTTCTTGAGCGCGCGGTCGGCCTCCTGATCGGCATCGCGGCGGAACGCCACCGACAGCTTGCGCACCTGCTCCACCAGCTCATACGCGGCCACGCCCTCCTGCTCCCGGATCACGTCGCCCAGAATGCGGCCGAGCAGGCGGATGTCGTCAATCAGGGGCTGGTCCTTGTCGGATCGTTTCATGCGGTGGTCTCCGGAATGGGATGGGGGGATCGCCGGCGCCGTCCGCCCGGCATGCCCCCGGGCCGCACCAGCCCCAGTGCGGGCGCATGCTAGCATCGCCCGCCCCTGAATGATTACAAACAGGTTACGAACTTGAGCATGCCCCAGACACCCCTCACCATCGTCATTGCCACGCGCGAAAGCCGTCTCGCCCTGTGGCAGGCCGAGCATGTACAGGCCCTTTTGCGCGCACGGGGCCACACGGTGGAGCTGCTGGGCATGACGACCAAGGGCGACCAGATCCTGGACCGGTCGCTGAGCAAGGTGGGCGGCAAGGGTCTGTTCGTGAAAGAGCTGGAGGTGGCGCTGGAAGAAGGCCGCGCGCACATCGCCGTGCACTCGCTCAAGGATGTGCCCATGGAACTGCCCGAGGGTTTTGCCCTGGCCTGCGTGATGGAGCGCGAAGACCCGCGCGATGCGTTTGTCTCGCCCAACTACCCGAACATTGATGCCCTGCCCCAGGGCGCGGTGGTGGGCACCTCCAGCCTGCGCCGCCAGGTGCTGCTGCAGGCCCTGCGGCCCGACCTGAGGATCGAGCCGCTGCGCGGCAACCTGGACACGCGCCTGCGCAAGCTCGATGAAGGCCAGTACGACGCCATCGTGCTGGCGGCGGCGGGCCTGAAACGCCTGGGGCTCGCCTCCCGCATCCGCGCCACGTTCGAGCCCACGGCCATGCTGCCTGCGGCGGGCCAGGGCGCGCTGGGCATCGAGGTGCGCAGCGACCGGCAAGACCTGATCGACGCGCTGGCGCCGCTGGCCCACCAGCCCACCTGGCTGACCGTGGCCGCCGAGCGCGCCGTGAGCCGCGCCATGGGCGGCAGCTGCTCGATGCCGCTGGCGGCGCACGGCACGCTGGCCGCCGGCGTGCTGCAGCTCGATGCCGCCTGGGGCGACCCGGACGGCCAGGCCCCGCTGGTGCGCGCGCAGGCCAGCGCCCCCGTCGGCACACTGGCGCAGGCCGAAGCGCTGGGCGACGCGATTGCCCAGCGCCTGCGCGCGGGCGGCGCACGGGGCGCGGACCCCGCCAGCCTTCCACAACCCTGAGGCGCCCATGCCCTCGCCCCGGGTGATCGTCACGCGGCCCGCCCGCGAGGCCGCGCACTGGGTGGAGATGCTGGGCGCGCACGGCATCGGCGCCGTGGCACTGCCGCTCATCGCCATCGGCCCCTGCCGCGACCCCGCTGCGCAGCAGGCGCTCGCCCGGGCCAGGGCCCACCTTGCGCAGTACCGCGCCCTGATGTTTGTCAGTGGCAATGCCGTGGCCCATTTTTTTGGATCCAGTAGGCCTCCAGCGCTGGATGGACAAGCGCTGGCAGCTATCAAAACAAGAGCATGGTCACCCGGCCCCGGCACGGCACGCGCACTGGAGCAGGCCGGCGTGCCCTCGGCCTGCATCGACGGTCCGGCGCCCGATGCGCCGCAGTTCGACTCGGAAGCGCTGTGGCAGCAGGTGGCCGAGCAGGTACGGCCCGGCGACCGTGTGCTGATCGTGCGCGGAAGATCCGGCAGCGTGCCTGAATCCGCCCAGGGCAGCGGCCGCGACTGGCTGGCCCGCCAGATCGAGGCAGCGGGCGGCACAGTGGAGTTTGTGGTGGCCTACCAACGCGGCGCGCCCCGCTTTTCAGCGCACGAGGTGGCGCTGGCGCAACAGGCGGCGCACGATGGTTCCCTCTGGCTGCTGAGCAGTTCCGAAGCCGTGGCCCACCTGGCCGAGGCCCTGCCCGGCCAGCCCTGGGGCGCCGCGCGGGCGCTGGCCACGCACCCGCGCATCGCCGAAGCGGCCCGGGCGGCGGGCTTTGGCGCCGTGCGGGAATGCCGTCCGGCCCTGGAAGACTTGGTGGCCTCGATAGAATCGGCGGCATGAGTTCCGTGCCCCCCAACGATCTGCCCCCTGCACCCGCCGCAGCCCCCGTGGCGGCGCCCGTGGGCGCACCCGCAGCGGGCCCCGCGCCTTCGCACGCCGCTCCGACACCCGCTCCCGGCCGGGGCGGCGCCGTGACGCTGCTGCTGGGCACCGTGGCGGCGGCGGCACTGGTCAGCAGCGGCCTGCTGTGGCAAAAACTCAGCTCCATCCAGGAGCAGCTCGCCCGGCAGTCTGCGGACTCGGGTGCGCAGGCGATCGAGGCCCGCACCATGGCCCGCCAGGCCGAAGAGCTGGTGCGCGAGACCGCCGCCCGCCTGTCGGTGGCCGAGGCGCGGGTGAGCGAGGTGGCGCTGCAGCGCAGCCAGCTCGAAGAACTCATGCAGAGCCTGTCGCGCTCGCGCGACGAGAACCTGGTGGTGGACATCGAATCCGCCATCCGCCTCGCGCAGCAGCAGGCGCAGCTCACCGGTAGCCTGGAGCCGCTGGTGGCCGCGCTGAAAAGCGCCAACCTGCGCATCGAGCGCGCCGCCCAGCCCCGGCTGGCGCCCGTGCAGCGCGCCATCGGCCGCGACCTGGACCGCCTGACCCGCGCCACCGTCACCGACACCGCCGGCCTGCTGGCCCGCCTGGACGACCTGGTGCGCCAGGTGGACGAGCTGCCCGTGCTCAATGCGGTGGCCCAGGCCGCCGCCACGCGGCGCCTGTCGGCCGCGCCCCCGGCGCCGGGCGGCACGCCGGCCTCCACCGGCGGCATGGCCTGGTGGCAGGCCGCGCTGCAGCGCAGCTGGGAAGTGGTGCGCGACGAGGCCCGGGGGCTGGTGCGGGTGAGCCGCATCGACCAGCCCGAGGCGATCCTTCTGGCGCCCGAACAGACCTTCTTCCTGCGCGAGAACCTCAAGCTCAAGCTGCTCAACGCCCGCCTGGGCGTTCTCGCGCGCCAGTTCGACTCGGCCCGGGCCGACCTGGCCGCCGCCACCGTGGCGCTGAACAAGTACTTCGACCCGGCCTCGCGGCGCACGCAGAACGCGGCCAGCACGCTGCAGACGGCCCAGGCCAGCATGAAGGCGGCCGAGCAGCCGCGCCTGGACGAAACCCTGTCCGCGCTGGCCACTGCCGCAGCGGGAAGGTAAATGAATCACCCCCTGAGTCGCTTCGCGCCTTCCCCCTCTCCTGCGGGAGGGGGACGCCACCGGTGGCCTGGCACAGCCAGTTCCACGGTGGCGCTCGCCTGGACCGCGCCCGTGCCACGGGCTGCGGGCGCCGCCTTGCGCGGTGGAATAACGGACTGACGACATGCGCGCAGCACTTTGGCTTTTGGCATTGTTTGGCGTGGCCGTGGCCGCCGCGCTGTTCGCGGGCAACAACCAGGGCACCGTCACCCTGTACTGGCCGCCCTACCGCATCGACCTGTCGCTGAACATGGTGGTGCTGTTGCTGGTGGGCGGTTTCGTCACCGTGTACGCGGCGCTGCGCGCGCTGGCCGCCCTGCTGGAGCTGCCCCACCAGGCCCGCCGCTGGCGCGTGCAGCAAAAGGAGCGCGCCATGCACGCGGCCTTGCTCGATGCGCTGACCCACATGCTCGGCGGGCGCTTCATCCGCTCGCGCAAGGCGGCGGTGGCCGCGCTGTCGCAGGAACATGCGCTGGGCGCCGCCGGCGAGGCCGTGCCCCACGGCCGCCAGCTGCGCGCCCTGGCCCACATGATCGCGGCCGAGGCCTCGCACGCGCTGCAGGACAGCGCCACGCGCGAGAGCCACCTGCAGGACGCGCTTCAGGAAGCCCCCGCACGCGGCACCGTGAGCGAGCAGGAAATGCGCGAAGGCACGCAGATGCGCGCGGCCCGCTGGTCGCTGGACGACCGCGATGCGGGCGCGGCGCTCGACCGCCTGGCCGCCCTGCCCCAGGGCGCGGCGCGGCGCACGCTGTCGCTGCGCATCAAGCTCAAGGCGACCCGGCTGGCACGGCAGACGCAGGAGGCGCTCGATACCGCGCGCCTGCTGGGCAAGCACCGCGCGTTCTCGCCCGCCGCGGCCCAGAGCATCGTGCGCGGCCTGGCCACCGAGCTCATCAACAGCGCGCACGACACCGCGCAGCTCCAGCAGATCTGGATGTCGCTGGAGTCCTCCGAGCGCAACATGCCCGAACTCGCCATCCATGCCGCCCAGCGGCTGGCCGCCCTGGGCGGCGATGCCACCCAGGTGCGCGCCTGGCTGCTGCCGGTGTGGGAACGCATGGTGGACCTCCCCGACGCACTGGCCGAGCACCATGCGCTGAAGCTGGTACGCGCGCTCGAAGCCGGGCTGGACGCACTGGACGCGCCCTGGCTGGCCCGCATCGAATCCGCGCACCAGGCCAACCCGCGCGATGCGCGCCTGCAGTACCTGGCGGGCATGGCCTGCCTCAAGCGCCAGCTGTGGGGCAAGTCCCAGCAGCTGCTCACCCAGGCGGCGCAGCAGCTCGCCGACACCAGCCTGCGGGCGAGCGCCTGGCGCCATCTGGCGGAACTGGCCGAAAAGCGCGGGGACGAGGCCGCTGCCGCCGAGGCCTGGAAGAAGGCCGCGCTCGGCCAGTAAGCGCCCCGGCCTCTCCCTTTTCTCAAGGCAGGCCGCCGCACCGCGCCGTGCGCGCTTGCGGTAACCGCCACCACGCGCCCCGCGGCGATTTCAGTCCCTCGGCATGCACCCTGATGGGGCATTCCCCATGCCCAGGGCCCTCCCCCGCCCCGGGCCATGCACAAGCCGCACAGCATTGGGGAACTTTGAGCGCTCAGGCCCTCTCAATTCATTTTTTTTGAATTGAAGCATCAATCTGCCTGAAACCGAATGCGGTGACGGCTTTCTACACTGCCCCATTGCTTGACGAATGTCAGCCTTGGCCGAGAGGCGCTGGCCCGGCGCCTCCACCTGACCACCCGCTTTGCTTTTTGCTCCCAGATGACTGCCCCTGCCACCACCGCCTTCCCGGCCGCCGCAACGCCCCGCCGCTACACGCGCACCGCCATGCTTTTGCACTGGGTGCTGGGCCTGGCGCTGATCGGCCTGTTTGGCGTGGGCATCTACATGACGGGCCTGCCGTTCTCGCCGCAGCGGCTCAAGCTCTACAACTGGCACAAGTGGGCGGGTGTCACCCTCCTCGTGCTGTCGGTGCTGCGCCTGCTGTGGCGCGCCACGCACCGCCCCCCCGCACTGCCGCCAGCGATCGAGCAGGCCATGCCCGGCTGGCAGAAGCTGGCGCACCACGCCACGCACGGGCTGCTCTATGCGCTGTTCTTCGCCGTGCCGCTGATCGGCTGGGCCTACAGCTCGGCCGCCGGTTTCCCCATCGTGTTCCTGGGCCTGTGGCAGCTGCCCGACTTCGTGCCCGTGAGCAAGGAGCTGGCCGAGGCCATCAAGCCCTGGCACCAGTACACCGCATTTGCAATGGCGGGCCTCGTGGTGCTGCACATCGCGGGCGCGCTCAAGCACCAGATCGTGGACCGCGACGGCCTGCTCGCCCGCATGCTGCCTGGTGGATGAGGCGGGCCCCGAGCCGCTTCGCGCCGTCTCCCTGTTCGGCGGGAGGGGACCGCACCCGCAGGCCCGGCAGAGCCGGCTCCACGGGCGCACTGGCGGATGCGCGCCCCTGTCTTACACCAGCCGACCGCCCCACCTTCTCTTTTCTGTCTTTTGAACGGAGTTTTCGAATGAATCTGTCTTCTTCCACCCTGTCCCACATCGTGCTGGGCGCCGCCCTGGCCGTGGGCGCCCAGGCCGCCCTGGCCCAGCAACAACTGGTGCCCGCCCAAAGCGAAGTGCAGTTCACCGCCCGCCAGATGGGCGTGCCGCTGGACGGCCACTTCAAGAAGTTCAGCGCCCAGGTGGCGTTCGACCCGGCCAAGCCGGCCACCAGCAAGATCGCGTTCACGGTCGATACCGGCAGCGCCACGCTCGGATCGCGCGAGACCGATGCCGAGCTGCCCAAGCCCACGTGGTTCAACGTGGGGAAGTTCCCGCAGGCGCAGTTCGAATCCACCGCCATCAAGGCGCTGGGTGGCGGCAAGTTCGAGGTGGCGGGCAAGCTCACCATCAAGGGCACGGCGCAGAACGTGGTGGTGCCCGTCACGCTGACCCAAAGCGGGGCCAGCACCACCGCCACAGGCACGCTGCCCATCAAGCGCCTGGCGTTCAAGATCGGTGAGAACGAGTGGGCCGACACCTCGATGGTGGCCGACGACGTGACCGTGAAATTCAAGCTCGCGCTCACCGGCGTGGGCAAGATTTGAATGAAGCTCCCCCGGAGTCGCTTCGCGCCTTCCCCTCTCTCGCATTGCTACGCAACGCGGGAGAGGGACGCTCCCGGCGCAGCGACGCGGCCCTTGTGCGGGAGCGCTGGCTTGAACGTGCCCGATCCCCGCGTCGCACTGCATTGAATCGCTGATTTCTTTCCTTTTTTCCTTCCTTTTCTTTCCACCACTGCTCCAGGAGTATTTACCCATGCGCAAGTCCCTGTTCTCCCTGCTCGCCGTGGCCGCTGCCACCGCAATGACCGCCGGCGCCGCGCAGGCCGCCAACTACGCCATCGACCCCACGCACACCTTCGTGACGTTCGAGATCGGCCACTTCGGCACGACCACGAACCGCGCCCGCTTCGACAAGAAGCAAGGCACCGTGGAGTTCGACCGCGCGGCCAAGTCCGGCAAGGTGGACATCACCATCGACACCACCTCGGTGAACTCGGGCACGCCCCCGTTCGACAAGCACCTGCAAAGCGCCGACCTGTTCGATGCCGCCAAGCACCCCACCATCAAGTTCGTGTCCGACAAGTTCAGCTTCAACGGCGACAAGGTCAGCGAAGTGGCCGGCCAGCTCACGCTGCTGGGCAAGACCGCGCCCGTCACGCTCAAGGCCACGCAGTTCAACTGCTATGACAGCCCCATGCTCAAGCGCGAAGTGTGCGGTGGCGACTTCGAGGCCACGATCGACCGCACCCAGTGGGGCATGAACTACGGCGTGGAGTGGGGCTTCCCCAAGAACGTGCGCCTGGTGGTGCAGATCGAAGCCGTGAAGCAGTAATCCAGCCACGCTGGCCACGCGCCAGCGCGCAGGGCGGCGTCCACGCCGTGCCCACAGGCCACCCGCCGCGCCCGCGCAGCGGGTGGCTTTTTCCTTGGCGCGGCCCCACCAGGCCCCCTTCCGCGTCAGGCAGCGTCCAGCGAGGCGTCCAGGTCCCAGCCCTGCGGCCGCCAGGCCCACACCACGTCCGGCCGCAGCGCGCGCAGGAAGGCGGTGTCGTGCGACACCACGGCCAGCGCGCCCGTGAAGGCCCCCAGCGCGGCCTGCAAGGCGTCCACGGCATCCACATCCAGGTGGTTCGTGGGCTCGTCGAGCAGCAGCATCTGCGCGGGCTCGCACGACCACAGGGCGCAGGCAAGCGCGGCCTTGATGCGCTCGCCGCCACTGAGCACACCGGCCGGGCGATGCACCTTGTCCGCATCCAGCCCGAGTTGTGCCAGGTGCGTGCGCAGCGCGGCTTCGGGCAGCGGCGAGCCCAGTGCCCGCAGCCGATCCAGCACGCTGCATTGCGGGGGCAGCGCGGCGGTGTTGTGCTGATCCAGCCAGGCGGCCCGCACGCCGCGCCGCACACCGCCTCCAGGCACGCCATCCGGCGCCGCGACCAGCCGCAGCAGGCTGCTCTTGCCACACCCATTGGGCCCGGTGATCGCTATGCGCACGGGGCCACTCCACACGCCCTTCAGCGCAGGCAAGCCCGGTGGGGCATGCGGCACCTGCACCTGCTCGAACGCCAGCACCTGCCTGCCCGCCGACACGGCGCTTTGCGGCAGCACCAGCGCCGCGGCTGCCTGCGCGGGCACGCGCAGGGCAGCCTCGCGCACGGCCTCGTTCAGCCGCTGGCGCTCTTGCTGCTGCCGCTCGTGCTCGCGGCCGGCGTGGGCCTGTGCGCTGTTCTTCCGGCGGTCGAGCAGGATGGACGCCTGGTTGGTGGTGCGCCCCTCCGCGCGCCCGCGTGCCGCGCGGCGCTGCTGGGCGTCATGCTCGCGCTGCAGCGCCCGCAGGCCCTGCTCGCGCTCGGTGCGCGCGTGGTCCAGCGCGGCCTGGGCGGCGGCGGCCTCGGCCTGGCGCTGGGCCTGGTACAGCCCCCAGTGGCCGCCATAGCGCTGCAGCCCGGCGGGCGACAGCTCCACGATGCTGCCCACCGCGCCCAGCAATTCGCGGTCGTGGCTGGCCACCAGCACGCCGCCCCGCCACTGCGCCAGCGATTCCATCAGCCATCGCCGGCCCGCGCGGTCAAGGTGGTTGGTGGGCTCATCGAGCACCAGCAGCTCGGCATCGGACAGGAAAGCCCCCGCCAGCGCCACGCGCATGCGCTCGCCCCCGCTGAGCCGCTGCGCGGCGTGTGCCGGCGGCAGGTGACCCAGCCCCAGGGCGTGCAGCGCCTGCCGCCAGCGCGCGGGCAGGTCCCACCGCCCATCGGCCACGAGCAGGTCATCGGGCGTGCCTTCGCCCGCCTCCAGCCGCGCCAGGGCGCCCAGCGCCGGCCCCAGCCCTGCGACGTCAGCCACCGTGGCACCGGGCGCAGCAGCCATCTCCTGCGCCACCACATGCAGCGAAGGATCGCCCAGAACGGCGCCGCTGGCGGGCTGCAGCGCGCGCGCCGCGAGCCGCAGGAAGACGCTCTTGCCGCAACCGTTGGCACCCACGATGCCCGTCACGCCCGGGCCCAGGGACACCGTCAGCGGACGGCCCCACAGGGCCTGGCCGCCAGGCGGGCTCCAGCCAACCCCGGCGAACTGCAGCACGGCCTGGCCCGCGCCGGGCGCCGCATTGCCCTGCCCGGCAGGGGCCTGCGATGAACGAGCAGAAGAAGATGATGATGGGAAATCAGCAGCCGAGGCTGCGGCAGCGCTGCGGCTGCCATGGGCGGATTCGCCCCGTGAAGGTGTCGCCATGCAAAAGCACTCCAAACAAGACATGCAACCACCTGGCCCGCAAAGGGCGGCAGGGGAACGGCTTGAAGAGGCTCAAAGGCGCATGGGAGTAATACCTCGGCACGAATGGGTGTGACTGCGGAATGTACCGCAAATCACCCACATAAAAATTAACTTAACGTAAATCAATTACGGATAGTAGAATTGCAGCCATCCATTTGAGGAGACACCGCATGAATGCCGCCCCGACGCCCGATCTGGCCACCCTGCCCGCGCCTGCCGCCATCCAGCAGCTGCACCACTACGCCTACAAGGCCCGCGACGCGGAAGAGACGCGCCACTTCTACGAAGACATCCTGGGCCTGCCGCTCTACCACATCATCCAGAGCGACTACGTGCCCAGCACGGGCGAGTACTGCCCCTACACGCACTTCTTCTTCCGCCTGCGGGACGGCTCGTTCATCGCCTTCTTCGACCTGGGCGACGACGTGAAGGCCGAGCCCTCGCCCAACACGCCCCTGTGGGTCAACCACATCGCCTTCCGCGTGAACACGGTCGAGGAACTGGAGAACACCAAGAAGCGCCTGGAAGCCCATGGCATCGAGGTGCTGGGCGTGACCGACCACCACATCTTCCACAGCATCTACTTCTTCGATCCCAACGGCATCCGCCTGGAGCTGTCGGCCCAGCTGGCCAACGAGGAGCAGATGGCCAAGGACAGCACCGTGGCCCATGCGCGGCTCAACGAGTGGACGGCCCGCAAGGAGCAGTGGCGCAAGGAGCGCGCCGAGGGCAAGGTGGCCGCTCCGCTCAAGCCCGAGAACAATGACCGGCCGGAGTTCGTGCCCCACTGAGTGGCATGGCGCAGTTTTTTTGGGCCGAATTGGCCTTCATGGCTTACCCATAAAGCGCCAAATGCTATAAAAATTATAGCAAACCAACCTTGCGGCGGCGCAGCGCCCCCAGCCCCGCCAGCAGCGTGGAAAGCAAGGCCAGGCCGCCACAGTCCAGCGCAGGCACTGCAATCGCGCCATTGCCGGGCGGCGCGGCCACCGGGGCTTCAAAGGCGCCGATGTCGCAGGCCAGGCCGATGGGGCGTGCCACGCCACGCTGGTCCACCACTTCACAGCCGCTGCCCGCATCAATGGCGGGGCTGCCCGGCTGCAAGGCCATGGTCTGGCTGAAATAGCCCGCGCCGTTGTTGGCCAACGGGGCCAGGAGCGGGTCGGCCTGTGGCATCGATGCGCCACACGATTGTGCCGCCGTACCTCCAAACTGCAGATTGTTGCCCCCGTCGAACAACACGGCCCCTCCCTGGGTATTGCAGTTGATGCCACCCAAGGTGGCGCTGATGAGCGTGTTCCTCGCCGTGACCTGCGTGCCAGCGGCCCAGACAGAAATCGCCACGGTTCCGCTGTTGTTGGCGAAGGTGCTGTTGGCAATGCTGCCGCCCGCCACGCCGGTGATGCTGAGAGCGCTACCGGAGCCGTCTCCCAGGGAGTTGTCCACAAAGGTCGTGTTGGTGATGGACAAGGTGCTCGACGTGATCGGGTCGACATTCACCGCCCCGCCGGAGGACCCCGAAGCCGTGGACGAGTTGTTCTGGAACAGGCTTTGTGTGATGGTGAGGGCCGCGCCATGGTGGTCGATCGCGCCGCCGCCATTGGCGCTGATGTTGTTCTGCGCCACGAACTCATTCAGCGCCAGCGTGTCGTACTCACTATTGGCGTAGATGGCGCCGCCCCCATAGTCGGCCCTGTTGCCGATGGCGCGTACCCTTTGCAGGGTAACCTGGGAGCCCAGATTGCCCCCGGTAAACAGGGCGCCGCCGTCACCGCCCGCCAGCGTCCGGTTGTTGCGCAAGGTGACGTTGCTGAGCGATAGCGTCACGTTGTTGGCATAGATGGCGCCGCCGTGGTCCGCCTGGCCATTGACGAGCGTGAGCCCGGCCAGCGCATAGGTACCGGAGTTCATGTAGAAGTGACGCGCCACGAGGTTGGCATCCAGGGTAACGAGCCCGCCGCCGTCGAGGGTGGTTCCCGACGCCGGGGCTTTCATGCCCGTCAGCGTGATGGTGTGCGGGACTGCGCCACAGTTGAAGGTGATCTGGTTGCTACCCACCAGTGCCGCGTCCAGCGCAGCTTCGGTGCAACTGGCGGGCGTACCGGTGCCCACGACAACGGGGGCGGCATGGGCGGATGCGGTGCAGGCAAGGGCCGCAAGCAGTGCGTGCTGGGAGAAATAGTGAAGGCGCATGGGCGTGTTCGTAACATTCGGAAAACTGCGGCGATTCTTGGGAAACCGCCGCGCCCCGTCCGTGCCCAAAATGACAATCGCTGTGCCCAAAGTGACATGGGCACCAGGAGCCTTCAGCTGCCGCGCGCCTCGCTGGGCGACATGCCGAACTGCCGCCGGAAAGCGCGGCTGAAGGCCGATACGTCGTCGAACCCGCTGTCCAGCGCGATCTGCAGCACACGGCGGTGGCGCTGCGCGGGATCGGCCAGCATGGCGCGGGCGCGCATCAGCCGCTGCTCGCGCACAAAGTCGGAAAAGTACATGCCCTCCCGCGCGAACAGGCGCTGCACCTGGCGCGGGGTGAGGTGGTGCAGCCGTGCGATCTGCGCCAGGCTCAGGTCGGCCCGGTCGATGCGGGCCAGGATGTCGCGGCGGATCAGCGCCAGGCGGGGCACGCCCACGGCATCCTGCGCAGGGGCCTGCGCCGTCGGTGCCAGCACACGCGCCACCAGCTCCTGCAGATGCGACAGGGCCGACTGCAGCAGCGGCGCGGAAAGCTCGGGGCTGCGGGCCAGCAGTTGCGCATAGCCGATCGCCAAGGCGGGCTCTGGCATGTCGGGCGACAGCATGCGCATCGGCGCCTCCTCCAGCCCCGCGACTCGCCGCGCCATGGCGGCATGCGGCACCTGGATGCAGGCGCTGGCCCCGCCCCGGAGATTGATGAACTCGTGCGCGCGGGCCTTGGAGACGATGGCGTAGCGGCCGCCGGACAGGTGGTGGCTTTCGCGCGGCGTGTGGAAAACGCCGCCGCCCCAGGCCACGGCCAGGTACAGGGCGTCGTCCCCGTCGCGAAGCATCTCGGGCGAGCGCCACATGCGGCTGGGTGTGCACTGGGTATGGACGTAGATGGAGTCGCCGCCCAGGGGCAGCATGGTGCTGGCGAAGTCCAGCCCGTCCTGGGTTGCGCCCGCGCCTTCGTAGGGCCGCAGCTCCACGCGCATCAATTCGCGTCCGTAGAACTCACGCAGCGCAGCGGTCTTGTCGCGGCCGGTGTAATCACGCGAGGTCAGGTGCAGGAGCTGGGGGGCTGCAGGCGTTGGGGACATGGCGGCTCAGGATATGGGCCGCCGCAGTGTAGCGGCCCCGCGCGATGCCTGCGCAGTTTCTTGATAAAAATCGGCTTCAGCGCCCACCAGCAGATCGCAGGTAGCTATCAATATGGTAGCTCCCCGGCAACGATAAAATGCATCCATCCTTTCCCCACGGCATCCCCAGGGATGCCGTTTTCATTGGCCACCATGAGCACCACCCCCACACAACCCGGCCTCGACAGCCTGTCCAAGTCTTTTGAACCCGCCGCCCTGGAAGCCCACTGGGGGCCCGAATGGGAACGCCGCGGCTATGGCGTCGCGGGATTCAGAGGCACGGGCGCGGCGCAAGCCGGCGAGCCGGCCTTCTCCATCCAGCTGCCGCCCCCCAACGTGACGGGCACGCTGCACATGGGCCATGCGTTCAACCAGACCATCATGGACAGCCTCACGCGCTACCACCGCATGAAGGGCTTCAACACCGTGTGGGTCCCCGGCACCGACCACGCGGGCATCGCCACGCAGATCGTGGTCGAGCGCCAGCTGCAGGAGCAGGGCATCAGCCGCTACGACATGGGCCCCACCCCGCCCGAGGCGCGCAAGAACTTTGTGAGCAAGGTGTGGGAGTGGAAGGAAAAGAGCGGCAACACCATCACCACGCAGATGCGCCGCATGGGCGACAGCGTGGACTGGAGCCGCGAGTACTTCACCATGGACGACAAGCTCTCCACCGTGGTCACCGACACCTTCGTGAAGCTGTACGAGCAGGGCCTGATCTACCGCGGCAAGCGCCTGGTGAACTGGGACCCGAAGCTGCAGTCCGCCGTGTCCGACCTGGAAGTGGAGAGCGAGGAAAAAGACGGCTCGCTGTGGCACATCGCCTACCCGCTGGCCGATGGCTCGGGCAGCCTCACGGTGGCCACCACCCGCCCCGAGACCATGCTGGGCGACGTGGCCCTGATGGTGCACCCTGAAGACGCACGCTACACGCACCTGATCGGCAAGATGGTCAACCTGCCGCTGTGTGACCGCCAGATCCCGGTGATTGCCGACGACTACGTGGACAAGGAGTTCGGCACGGGCGTGGTGAAGGTCACCCCCGCGCACGACCAGAACGACTACGCCGTGGGCCAGCGCCACAAGCTGCCCATGATCGTGGTGCTGACGCTGCAGGCCACCATCAACGACAACGCACCCGCCAAGTACCGGGGCATGGACCGCTTCGTGGCCCGCAAGGCCGTGGTGGCCGACCTGGAAGCCACCGGCGCGCTGGTCGAGGTGAAGAAACACAAGCTCATGGTGCCCATCTGCACCCGCACCGGCCAGGTGATCGAGCCCATGCTGACCGACCAGTGGTTCGTGGCCATGAGCAAGGTGAGCGACCAGGACCCCACGGGCAAGAGCATCGCGCAAAAGGCCATCGACGCGGTGGCCACGGGCGAGGTGACGTTCGTGCCCGAGAACTGGGTGAACACCTACAACCAGTGGATGAACAACATCCAGGACTGGTGCATCAGCCGCCAGCTGTGGTGGGGCCACCAGATCCCGGCCTGGTACGACGAAGACGGCAACGTGATCGTGGCCCGCAGCGAAGCCGAGGCCCAGGCCAAGGCCCCGGGCAAGCTGCTGCGCCGCGACGAGGACGTGCTCGACACCTGGTACTCGTCCGCGCTCGTGCCCTTCAGCACCATGGGCTGGCCTGAACAGGGCGACAGCGCCACCGACGACTTCAACCTGTACCTGCCCAGCACCGTACTGGTGACGGGCTACGACATCATCTTCTTCTGGGTCGCCCGGATGATCATGATGACCACGCACTTCACGGGCCGCGTGCCGTTCAGGCACGTGTACATCCACGGCCTGGTGCGCGACGCGCAGGGCAAGAAGATGTCCAAGTCCGAAGGCAACGTGCTCGACCCGGTGGATCTGATCGACGGCATTGCCCTCGACCCGTTGCTGGACAAGCGCACCACCGGCCTGCGCAAGCCCGAGACCGCGCCCACGGTGCGCAAGAACACGCAAAAGGAATTCCCCGAAGGCATCCCCGCCTACGGTGCCGACGCGCTGCGCTTCACTTTCGCGGCGCTGGCCAGCCTGGGGCGCAGCATCAACTTCGACAGCAAGCGCTGCGAGGGCTACCGCAACTTCTGCAACAAGCTCTGGAACGCCAGCCGCTTCGTGCTGATGAACTGCGAGGGCCAGGACTGCGGCCTGAAAGAGCACACCAAGGAAGAATGCCAGCCCGGCGGCCCCGCCCACGGCTACATGGCCTTCAGCCAGGCCGACCGCTGGATAGCGTCGCTGCTGCAAAAGACCGAGGCGGAAGTCGCCAAGGGATTTGCCGAGTACCGGCTGGACAACGTGGCCAACACGATCTATGACTTCGTCTGGAACGAGTTCTGCGACTGGTACCTGGAGATCGCCAAGGTGCAGATCCAGACCGGCACCGAGGCCGAGCAGCGCGCCACGCGCCGCACCCTGATCCGCACGCTGGAAGCCATCCTGCGCCTGGCCCACCCCATCATCCCGTTCATCACCGAAGCCCTGTGGCAAACCGTGGCGCCCGTGGCGGGGCTCCAAGGCGAATCGGTCAGCATCGCCCGCTACCCCGAGGCGCAGCCGAGCAAGATCGACGAGGCCGCCATTGCGCACATGGAGCGTGTCAAGGGCCTGGTGGATGCCTGCCGCACGCTGCGCGGCGAGATGAACGTCTCGCCCTCGACCCGCCTGCCGCTGTACACCGTGGGCGACACGGACTTCATGCGCGGCGTGGCGCCGGTGCTGCAGGCCCTCGCCAAGCTCAGCGAGGTCAAGGTGTTCGACGACGAGGCCGCCTGGGCCGCCGCCGCGCAGGCCGCGCCCGTGGCCATGGTGGGCGAGGCGCGCATGTGCCTGCACATGGAAATCGACGTGGCCGCCGAGAAGGCCCGCCTGTCCAAGGAAATCAGCCGCATCGAGGGTGAGATCACCAAGGCCAACGGCAAGCTGTCCAACGAAGCCTTCGTGTCCAAGGCGCCACCCGCCGTGATCGACCAGGAGAAAAAGCGGGTGGCGGACTTCGGCACCACGCTGGGCAGATTGCGCGATCAACTGACACGCCTGGGCTGAAAACAGCCGCCATACTGCGTGGCGCAACGGACCCCGCCCTGGCGGCGGGGCTCCATCCGACCCGATTACCTATCCCCAAAAGGAATTCCATGACTGTTGCCACCACCGTCCGCAAAGCCGTATTCCCCGTCGCGGGCCTGGGCACCCGGTTCCTGCCCGCCACCAAGGCCAGCCCCAAGGAAATGCTGCCCGTGGTGGACAAGCCGCTCATCCAGTACGCCGTCGAAGAGGCCTACGCCGCCGGCATCCGCCACATGATCTTCGTGACCGGCCGCAGCAAGCGCGCCATCGAAGACCATTTCGACACCGCCTACGAGCTGGAGGCCGAGCTGGAAGCCGCCGGCAAGAAGGAACTGCTGGCGCTGGTGCGTTCCATCCAGCCCGACGACATGGACTGCGCGTTTGTGCGCCAACCCCGCTCGCTGGGCCTGGGCCATGCCGTGCTGTGCGCCGAGCCGCTTGTGGGCAAGGAGCCGTTTGCCGTGCTGCTGGCCGACGACCTGATGGTGGGCCCCCAGGGCGGCCCACCCGTGCTGGCCCAGATGGCCACCGCCTTCCGCCAGCAGGGCCGTTCGGTCATCGCCGTGCAGGAAGTACCGGAAGATCAGGTGCACAAATACGGCATCGTGGCCGGCGAGCCCGCAGGCGGTCCGCTGATCCGCATCGACCGCATCGTCGAGAAGCCCAAGGCCGACGTGGCACCCTCCCGCATGGGCGTGGCCGGCCGCTACATCCTCACCCCCGGCGTGTTCGACGAGATCCGCAACCAGCCGCGCGGCGTGGGTGGCGAGATCCAGCTCACCGACGGCATCGCGCGCCTGATGCAGAGCGAGGCCGTGTACGCCTTCCAGTACCAGGGCAAGCGGTATGACTGCGGCAGCAAGGAAGGCTTTCTGGAAGCCACAGTGGAACTGGCGCTGCAGCACCCTCAAGTGGGCGCGTCGTTCCGGGAATACCTGAAGGGCCTGAGCCTGTAGGCAGCGCCTGCACAGCGATCTGCGCGGCTGCATGACCAGAAAAAAAATCCTCCGGCAGCCCACCAGGGCTGTGGAGGATTTTTTGCCTTGAGGCACTGCTGCGGCCTGCGCCAGGCGCCAGCAGAAACCAGGCGAATTCCAGCGCCGCGTCGCCTGCCGAGCCCGGGGGCCCGGTTTGCCCAGGCTGCGCACGCGTCCCTCGCGCAGTGGCGGCAGAGGGCAAAGCGCACCACCCCGTCAGGGTTTCGCTTCCATTTATCTACCTTCTGCGCAGGACGTGGATGTACTCCTCGCCCATCGTCTGCTGTTCCACCAGCTCATTGCCCGTCTGCTTGGCAAAGGCCTGGAAGTCGCGCAGCGAGCCGCCATCGGTGGACACCACCTTGAGCAGCTGGCCACTGGCCATGTCCGCCAGCGCCTTCTTGGCCTTGAGGATGGGCAGGGGGCAGTTCAAGCCCCGGGTATCGATTTCTTTGTGGATGTCCATGGTCTTCATCAATCCTTTGGCGGCAGGTTGAGCCCCCGGCGGCGCTCTTCGTTTTCCTCTGCCGTGAAAAACACCGGTTCATGCCCTCGCGTGCGCAGCCAGTCCGCCAGCGCATAGCCCGTGCCGGCGGGCCAGCACCTGAGCTCGTGCAGGTCGTAGAACCGGTGGTCCACCAGCTCGGGCGACAGCCGCACCTCACCCTCGGCCACCACATGGTAGGCAATGATGATCTGGTTCATGCGCAGAAACTCGTAGGCCCCCACCAGCGTGGTGGAGCGCACGTCGAGGTTGGTTTCCTCCTTGACCTCGCGCGCGATGCCTTCCTGCGGCGACTCCCCGGCCTCCATGAAGCCCGTGATCAGCGCAAACATCTTCGCGGGCCAGGCCGCGTTGCGGGCCAGCAGCACCTTGCCATTCACCTCCACGATCGCGGCCAGCACGGGCGTGGGATTGTTCCAGTGCGTCCAGCCGCAGGCGGGGCAGCGCAGGCGCTCCTTGTCGCCACCGTCCTCGGCCAGCGTGATCGGCTGCAGCGCGGTGCCGCAGTGGGTGCAGTAGCGGGTTTCGTAGTGCATATGCTCTTATTTTGATAGCTATCGGCGCTTTCCTATCCAGCGCAGACGGCCCATTTTCATTTCAAGGAAGGTGAAGGGGTCGCCTTCGCTGCCTTTCGTCCTCAGGCGGGGAACACCCCCGTCGACAGGTAGCGGTCGCCCCGGTCGCACACCACGAAGACGATGGTGGCATGGCTGTCGCGCGCCGCGATCTGCTGCGCCACCCAGCAGGCCCCCGCCGCCGAGATGCCCGCGAAGATGCCCTCTTCTCGCGCCAGACGGCGGCACATGTCCTCGGCATTGTCCTGGCTCACATACACCAGCTCATCCACCGTGCTCGCGTCATAGATCTTGGGCAGGTACTCCTGCGGCCACTTGCGGATGCCGGGAATGCGCGAGCCTTCCTCGGGCTGCGCGCCGATGATCTGGATGGCCGGGTTCTTCTCCTTGAGGAAGCGCGACACCCCGGTGATGGTGCCCGTGGTGCCCATGGCGCTCACGAAGTGCGTGATGCGCCCGCCGGTCTGCTCCCAGATCTCGGGGCCCGTGGTTTCGTAGTGGATGCGCGGGTTGTCCTGGTTGGCGAACTGGTCCAGCACCTTGCCCTCGCCGCGCTTTTGCATGGCCTCGGCGAGGTCGCGCGCATGTTCCATGCCACCGCTCTTGGGTGTGAGCACAAGCTCCGCCCCAAAGGCCTTCATGGTCTGCGCGCGCTCGATGGAGAGGTCTTCCGGCATCACCAGCACCATGCGATAGCCCTTGATGGCGGCCGCCATCGCCAGGGCGATGCCGGTGTTGCCCGACGTGGCCTCGATCAGCGTGTCCCCAGGCCGGATGTCGCCCCGCTCCTCCGCGCGCCGGATCATCGACAGGGCGGGCCTGTCCTTCACCGACCCTGCGGGGTTGTTGCCCTCCAGCTTGCCCAGCACCACATTGCCCCGCGCCGCGTTGTCCTGGGCCCCAATGCGCTGCAGCGCCACCAGCGGCGTGTTGCCCACCGCGTCTTCAATCGTCGGATATTTCATGCGCCCTACTGTGCCATAATTTGCGGCTTCACGAATTCCAGCCCGGGTGGTGAAATTGGTAGACGCAGGGGACTCAAAATCCCCCGCCGCAAGGCGTGCCGGTTCGATTCCGGCCCCGGGCACCATCGACTAGTCCGGAAGAGTCCAAACTCTTCCGGACTTTTTTATTTCTCCTTTGAAATCAGCATCTTAGCTGTCCGTACCCGTCCAGACTAGTTCACCCCCATCCGAGAAAATTGGGGGCACATTGGGGGGCACATTCTAAAAAAATGGGGGCACCGATGCACCTCAGGGCCGCAGCCCTGGCGGAGTTCGAAAAGCGCTCACGCAGGCCGTGGCGCTGAGGGGGCACGGGCCGGAACCCTCGGGCAGTGGCGGGCACGCAAAGGATGGACGGGCCCGCGACGCAGGAAGTTCATCTGAAAGCGTCTCGAGGCCATTGGCGCTGGAGCTGGGGTGCAGTTGCGGCGAGTGGAGGCGGCTGCGACGACCTGAGCGTCACGTGAACAGGGGCCAGGCACAGGTCTGGCGCCAAAAAGCAAAAAAGCCCCGGCAGTGATGTCGGGGCTTTTCTTTTTGCGCCATCAGGTCATCGTCCAGCGCTTCGCCAACCCCTTCGGCTCAGGCCCGCCAATGCTGCGGCCATCAGCGCCGTCAACGCCACACCAAACGGGGACAGTCCCGGAACTGGTGTAGGGCCGGGGCCCGCCATAGCCGTGGGCGTCACCGCAGCCGAGGTCAACGACACGGGACCCAGGCCATTTGGATGCTGCGCTCGCACCGTGAATGTGTAGGGAGTGCC
This sequence comes from Acidovorax sp. A79, assembly GCF_041154505.1. Lineage (GTDB taxonomy): Bacteria > Pseudomonadota > Gammaproteobacteria > Burkholderiales > Burkholderiaceae_C > Acidovorax. The sequence continues at coordinate 4,708,098 of NZ_AP028672.1, read as the reverse complement.
ATTCACCAATCCAGTGACAGTACAGCTCGTCGCGGGTGCTGCCACGGAGCAACCCGGTCCGGCGTTCGATGTCACGGTGTAGCTGTCTGGCGGGTTGCCTCCGGTGTCCACAGGAGGCGCCCAGCTCACAGTGACCTGCGCGTTGCCGGGGACACCGGCTGGCGTTCCCACAGGGTCTGTGAAACGAACCAATCGCCCCTCGGACGGAACACCGTCAACGACAAGCCGCGCCATGTAGAGCCCGGCGGGTAAGGTGCCCAGCGGGGGCGAGGTGAAACTGGTAGCGGTATGGCTGGCGGGAGCCCAGAAGCTGATCGCGCCGTTCTCCGCGCGTTGCAGCTGAAGCTGAGGCGTACTGGTACCTGTGCCGCCCGTAAAACCCGTTCCGTTGAGAATCAACGCCGCGCCTGCACGCTGAAGCAGCGGCAATGCATTCGTCATCGCAGCAGGCCCAGGCGGCACGGCTGGGACATAACGGTCCACCGCGCTATAGAAAGTGAGGCTAGGATTGCTCGAGAACCCGCCCGTCAACAGTACATCGCCATTGGGCAACAGATTGGCCGTCCCGTTCTCGCGCGCTGTTCCCATGGAACCTGCTGGCGACCAGTTTCCCGTTGCTGGGTCATACAACTCCGCTATGGGCTGCGTATTTCTTGCGATATCCGAGCCCCCCGCCATCAGCACCAGGCCAGAGGAAAGTACTGTCGCATGGGCCAGCGGCGAGCCCATTGCACCGTTGCGGGGAAAGTTCAGGGCCCCGGTGGCGGTCCACGTATTGGCCACAGGATCGTAGATCTCTGCATGCGTTGTAACGCCGCCGGCTGTAAAGCCACCTGCGAGCAATACTCTGCCGTCCGCTAGCAGCGTCAGGCTCGCATAGTGACGCGGCACGAGGGGCGCCGCCGCCAATGACCATGTGCCTGCAACAGGGTCGTAGAGTTCCGCGACGGGGACTTCGCCCCCTGCGTTGAACCCTGAAGCCACCAGAACACGGCCATCCCGCAGCAACACGGCGCCATGGGCTCGATGAACTACCGACATGCTCCCGGTCGCCGTCCAGGTGCGCGTTTCGGGGTCATACAGTTCGGCCGTATTGAGATTGCTTCCTCCTGCCACCAGAACTTTGCCATTGGCGAGCAACGTCATCGACGGCAGCGAGCGAGATGCGGACTGTGTGCCAGCCGGGAGCCAGGTGTTGGCCACAGGGTCGTACAGCCGGGCATTCAGGCTGCCATCAGAGCGCACAAGCACATGGCCCGTGCCCAGCGTGACGGCTTCGGTCACATTGCCGGCAATCCCAGTGCCGCCTATTGATGACCAGGAGCCGCCCGAATATCGCTCACCGGTGGCGACGAATCCCAGGCGGTTAACGCCGTTGAAAACAGCCACGGAGCCGTCATCCAGCAGCGCCCCCGCGTGTTGCGCCCGGGGATCCGCCATGGGAGCGTCGACATTCCAGCCGACCGCGGCAAGTGCATGAAACTGCCACAGCAGGGTCACCAGACCAAGGGTTGCCGGGCGTGCCAATTGCCGAATGGGGGTTGCTTGGGCAGTGCGTCGAATCAACTTCATAGGTCCTTCTGTCGGGCTTGTGAAACAAAGGTGCATGGCGGTCCCACCGGCGCTCAAAAATCACGATCGCCCTCGGGCAGCCGCGGAAGACTACACGGTTTTTTCGCGGGGGGTTAGTCGCCCTCTGGGGCCACATACACGCCAGACAAAGAGCGCGGCCACCACTCAGAGAGCTGACATAAGGTAGCGAATCGGCCAAAAAATGTCTACTTTCAGCCGGGTTCGGCCGCATTGTCGCTACAGGAACGCAACGTACCGGCCACGTGTTGTGCGCTGGGGCGCCCCCGCAAAAAGCCTTCAGATCCCATCCTCTCCCAGCAGCGTCAATCCACCCGCCAAGCTTTGGCAGGCCTCGCGGCCATGGGCCTGGCCCCAGGGACTACAGCTGAAAGCCCGCGTCCCCCAGGCCCGGGCGTTCCATCAAGAAAAGCAGGTAGAGGATGCGTGATGGATCACAGAGGGCCCCAGCGCAGGCCCTGCACCACCCCATGCCCCCAGCTACACCAGCCGCCTGATCGGCCGCTTCTTCCAGATGGCGTGGAAATAGATGGCCTGCAGTGCCAGCGCACACAGGTACGTGAGCGGGTAGCTGGCCCAGATGCCTTGCAGGCCCAGCAGGTGCTGCAGCGCGTAGGCCAGCGGCACAAGCAGCAAGGTGAGGCAGGACAGGGAAATCACCGTGGGCACGCGCACGGTTCCTGCCGAGCGCATGACGCCGGTGAACACGCTGGCCAGCCCAAACGCGAGGCTGCCCCACACCGTGACGCGCAGAACGGTGGCGGCCAGGTCCACCACGGCGGGATCGCGGGTAAACAGGCTGGCGACCTGCGGTGACACCACCGCCACCAGCAGGGCCAGGCTGCCGGTCAGCGCCAGATTCATCCACAGGCCGACCCGCGTGACATGGGCAACATCCTCCGGCTTGCCGGCACCAATGGCTTGCGCGGCGAACACGGAGGCCGCGACGGCGATGGACATTGCGGGCAGCTGCACAAAGGCCATGGCCTGATTGACGGTGCCCCACGCCGCCGTGGCCTGCCAGCCGTAGCCATTGACCAAGCGCAGCAGCAGCACGTCGGCGAGTGAGCTGGTGACGAAGAACAGACCGGTGGGCACGCCCAGCCTCGCCACGGTGGCAAGCAAGGGGGTGTTCCAGCGCAGGTGGGGCCTGAGGTGCGAGAAGGCCAGCACATGGCCCCTGGCATGCAGGTGCCACGCGAGCCATGCCAGGGCCACGGCATTGCCGATGAGGCTGGCCCAACCCGCACTGGCGGTGCCCAGCGGGGGAAGGCCCAGCCATCCGAGCATGAAGGCAGGAGTGAGCAGCATCCACAGGCCCGAGGCCAGGATGAGCGCGCGCAGCGGCGTTGCCGTGTCGCCCAGGCCGCGCAGGAGGGCGGCACTGAGCTGGTGCAGGAACAGCACGGGCATGGCCAGGAACAGCACGCGCGCGTAGGCGATGGCCTGCGGCAGCACCTCGCCACTGACACCCAGCACACGCAGCAGGCTGCCGATGGCTGTGGCGCCCACGGCCGCTACCACGCAGCCGAGCAGGAACCCACCGAGCAGCACGGCCCCAGCCACGCGGCGCACCTTGTCCGCGTCGCGTGCACCCCAGGCCTGGCCCACCAGCACCGAGGCTCCGGCACCGAGCCCGATCACGAAGGCAATGCAGCACATGAACAACGGGAAGAAGCTGACCGCTGCGGCCAGCGCCTGCGCGCCCAGCAGTTGGCCCAGGCAGATGGTGACGACCGTGCCGCTCAGCGCCTGAAGCAGGTTCGTGGCCACGAGCGGACCGAGAAACCGCAGAAACCTTCGGGGCAGCGGCGTGGTCGGGTCGTTCGTGTCCATGGTGAACACATGGTATGCGACCCGCGTGCGCCGGGACATGGCCTGGCGCGGGGAAGCGACACCCGCAATGGAGCCCCCGCACGACGGCGGGCGGCGGCCTGGTGAATGCGCCGCGCTGTCATACCCAACCTCACGCGCGCCTGCCGTCCATATGGCGTCATTGAGAACGTCGTCACCGACCTTGCGCACCGTGGTCAAGACTGGGGTCGGGCGGTCCTTTCACATGCTCTGAGCGAAGCTTGGCGTCGGAACTGCTACAAGGTGATGTTGCCGACAGGTCGAAAAGACGAAGCAACTTTGCGGTTTTACGGGCACGTGGGGTTTGATCGCCAGGACAAGCAAGCACTGGTGGCAAAGCCTCCAGCCTGGCCTGTGTCGCCGCCTGAACGCTGATCACCCTGCAAGGCCCGCACGCAGTCAGGCCTGCAGTTTCGCCGCCGCCGGCTGCATGCTCTGCAGCACGTTGGCGGCCGCCTTGCGCACGTGCTCCTCGCACAGGCGCGCCGCCGTCTCCCCGTCGCCCTGCTCAATGGCCGCCACGATGGCGTCGAGCTCCACCAGCGTGTGCGGAAACCGCCCAGGCTGGGCCATGGAGATGCGGCGCAGCACCGTCACGCGGTTATTGAGCTGCTGCAGCAATTGCCCGGCCACCAGGTTGCCGCAGCCCGCGATGAGGATGTCGTAGAACTGGTTCTTGACGTTGAGCATCAAGGCGCGGTCCTGCGTGATCTCGGGCTGTGACAGCTCGGTGAGCTTGGCGCGCAGCGCCCGCACCTGGTCCTTGGAGGCATTGAGCGCAAAGCCCCGGCCCGCCAGGCTTTCGAGGTGCGCGCGCACTTCGTAGATGTCGCGCACCTCCTTGGGTGAAATGGTGGTGACCTCGGGGCCCCGGTGCGGAATGATGGTGATCAGCCCCTCGGCCTGCAGGTGCTGCAGCGACTCGCGCACGCAGGATCGGCTCACGTCCAGGCTTTCGCAGAGCTCGCGCTCCGACAACTTTTGTCCCGGCGTGAAGTGGCCGTCGAGGATGGCCTGGCGCAGCGTCTGGGTAGCACGCTGGCGCAGGGAGGTCTCTTCGCGGGGGACTCGCAGCAGCATCTGGTTCATGGCGCCATCCTAATGGGTTTCATACACGCTGATTGTCATACAAACATATGAATCATTCGTCAATCCACATTTTCCATATGTATGATTGTCTGACAATCCTAATAAAGTTCATCCACTGCAACGCCGCGTTGCCGGCCTTCTCTCCCCCCTCTATCTATCTATTGATCCCTTGCCACCCCAGGAGCCTTCCATGACCCGCCCCTACGCCCCCAAGAACCCCGCCCTCTTCGACCAGGGCCTGTCCACCCGCCGCGAGGTGCTCGGCGCAGAGTACGTCGATGCCTCGATCAAGAACGCGACCGACTTCAACATCGACATGCAGGAACTCGTCACCCAGTACTGCTGGGGCGATGTGTGGAACCGCCCGGGCCTCGACCGCAAGACCCGCTCTTTCCTCAACCTGGCGATGATCACGGCGCTCAACCGCCCGCACGAGCTCAAGCTGCACGTGCGCGGCGCCATCCACAACGGCCTGACCAAGGACGAGGTGAAGGAAGTCTTCCTGCAGACGGCCATCTACTGCGGCGTGCCGGCGGCGATCGATTCGTTCCGCGTGGCGTCGGAAGTGTTCAAAGAGATGGACCTCTGAGCAGGGGCGCGACGATGAGCCGCATCGCATTCATCGGCCTGGGCATGATGGGCCAGCCCATGGCCCACCTGCTGCACGCCGCAGGCCACCCGCTCGTGGTGAAGGACGCCCATCTTGAAGCCGAGGCGCAGTTCGCCGCGTCGCATGCCGGCGCCGTGGTGGCCACCGACAACGCCGCGTACGCAGGGTGCGACGTGGTCATCACCATGCTGCCCAATTCCGACGTCGTGGACGCGGTGGTGGCCGACCTGGCACCCCACCTGCGGGCCGGGGCCTGCGTCGTCGAGATGAGCTCCGCCGACCCGATCCGCACGCGGGCCCTCGCAGCCTCGCTGCGCGGCACGGGGATCGCGCTGATCGACGCACCCGTCTCCGGCGGCGTGAAGAAGGCCGTCAATGGCACGCTGGCCATCATGGTGGGCGGCGACCCCGAAGATTTCGCCCGGCAACGGCCGGTGCTCGAAGTGATGGGCAAGGCCATCAGCTACGTGGGCCCCGTGGGCGCGGGCCACGCGCTCAAGGCGCTGAACAACTACGTGTCCGCCGCCGCGCTGATCGCCACGGCCGAGGCCATCCACGTGGGCGCGGCCTTCGGCATCGATGCGGCCACCATCGTGGATGTGATCAACGCATCGACCGGCAAGAACAACACGACCGAAAACAAGGCCCACCAGTTCATGCTGAACCAGGCTTTCAACTCGGGCTTCTCGCTGGCGCTGCAGGCCAAGGACGTGGGCATCGCGGCCGGGCTGGGCCGCTCCCTGCAGGTGCCGATGGACCTGGCCCAGAAGGTGTACGCCATGACGGCCGATGCCAACGCCGCGCTGGGCCCCAGGGCCGACCACACCGAGCTGTACCGGTTCGTCGGCAAGCCCTGACAGTCCCCCCGGGCGCCCGGCAGGGCGCCCGCCGCAAGCCAGCAAACAAACAAGCAAGCAAGTGCCACCGCCTGGCAGGCCGGGCCTTGGCTGCTCTCACCCTTTCCGGAGACAAGACAATGCGCAACCAGACAAAGACCCTGCTCGCGGCCGCGCTGGCCCTGGCCTCGACGGCGGTGGCCGCCTTTCCCACCAAGCCCGTGACCATCGTGGTGCCCTATGCGGCCGGGGGCTCCACCGACGTGCTGGCCCGCGTGCTGGCCGAGGCCATGGCGCGCGACCTGGGCCAGCCGGTGATCGTGGACAGCGCGGGCGGAGCCGGCGGCACCATCGGCACCGCCAAGGTGGTGCGCGCGCCCAATGACGGGCACACCGTCCTGCTGCACAACATGGGCATCGCCACGGCCCCGGCGCTGTACAGCAAGCTGGCCTTCGACGTGAACAAGGACCTGGAGCCCATCGCCCTGGCCGGCGAAGTGCCCATGATCCTGGTGCGCTACAAGAATTTCGCGCCCGCGACCGTGGCCGAGCTGATCCAGCACATGAAGGCCAGGCCGGGCGAGGTGAAGTTCTCGCACGCGGGCGTCGGCGCCACATCGCACCTGTGCGCGATGCTGTTCAACCAGACGGCCGGCACCACCGTGACGATGGTGCCCTACCGCGGCACCGGCCCGGCGCTGCAGGACCTGGTGGCGGGCAACGTGGACCTGATCTGCGACCAGCCCGTGGCCACCGGGCCGCACCTGCAGTCCGGCGCCCTCAAGGCCTACGCCATGGCGACCAGGGAGCGCATCCCGACGATGCCGGAGGTGCCGACCTTTGCCGAGTCCGGGCTGCCGGGCTTCGAGCTGGCCGTATGGCACGGCGTGTACGCGCCCAAGGGCACACCGCCCGCCGTCGTCGAACGCCTGAACAAGGCGGTGCGCGGGGCCCTGGCCGATGCCGGCCTGGTCAAGCGCTTCACCGACATGGGGGTCATCATCCCGCAGGGCGACCGGCTCAAGCCCGAGGCGCTGCGCCAGCAGACCGCTGCCGAGATCAGGCGCTGGGATCCCGTCATCAAGGCGGCCGGCGCCAAGGCGGAGTAAGCGCGCAGCCGCCAAAGCCTCCGCGCAGGGCGGCCGCACGGGCCGATGAGGGCGGTTGCGCTGGCGAACGCGGCCCCGCGCCACGCCTTGGCCGGGCCCGGCCACCACCGGCAGGCCCAGGCCGCCGGGAACGCTACCCGGGAAAATCGGCTCAGTTGTTCTGCCTGCGCACCAGGTGGCGGCCGGTGTCGGTGATGGTCAGCTGGCCCGACGCATTCTTGGTGATGAAGCCGTGTTCGTACAACCGTCCGGACATATGCTCCTTCAGCGCTGAAACCACGCTGATGTTCTCCATCTCCAGGTGCTTCAGCGTGGCGAGTTCGTCCACCGTGGGCTCGAAATGGGGGGCATGGTAGGTTGCGTTCAATGACATAACGGCTCCTTGATGAAATAGTAAAGGTATGAGGTGCCTGGTACGGCCCGCCGGGCCGCCCGCTGGGTGTGACCCTTGCACACCACATACGTTCCGTCCATCTTCTTCCCGCCGCCTGCAGCGAGTGCCACCAGCGTAGCCCTGTCCGCCGCGGGGCGCAAGCCGGCAAGCGCCCTACTCTGCCGCAGCCCGCGCAGTGTCTTGAAGCCATTTCGAGAACACCGCCAGCACGGGCGGCTGCACCTGCGCGGGGCTGACGAGGTAGTAGCCCCGCTCCCCCCGCAGGGGCCGCGCGCAGGCCACCACCAGTTCGCCGCTGGCCAGCTCGGCCTCGATCAGCAAGGGCGGAATCAGCGCCACACCCAGCCCATGCGTGGCCGCCACGGCGAGCATGGAGAACAGCTCGTAGCGCGGCCCGTCCAGCGCATGGGGTGCGTCCACCCCCATGGCGTCGAACCACTGGCGCCAGCCGTAGGGGCGCGTGCTCTGCTGCAGCAGGGGCAGCACGGCCAGCGCATCGGCGGCCACGGGCTGGTGGGCGCGCCCGCGCGCGCGCGGCGCGGCGGATTCGAGCAGGCGCGGGCAACACACGGGCAGCACATCCTCGTGCATCAGCAGTTGCGCCTGCACGCCGGGCCAGTTGGCCACCTGCTCCGGGGTGCCGGCGTACAGGGCCGCGTCAAAGGTGGTGTCGGCGAACAGAAAAGGGCGCGTCTGCGTCTCGATGTGCACCACGATGTCGGGGTGCAGCTGGGCCAGCTGCGGCAGGCGCGGAATGAGCCAGCGCGTGGCGAACGTGGGCACCGCCGCCAGCGACAGCGTGCCGCCCTCGCCCTGGTGGGCCATCACGTCGAGCGTGTCGCGCTCCAGGCCCTGCAGCCAGCGCGCCACCTGGCGGCCGTAGTGCGCGCCGGCGGGCGTGAGCACCACGCCGTGGCGCGTGCGGCGAAACAGCTGCACGCCCAGAAACTCCTCCAGCGCCTGGATCTGGCGCGAGACGGCGCTTTGCGTGAGCGAGAGTTCCTGCGCGGCGCGGGTGTAGCTCTCGTGCCGGGCGGCGACTTCAAAACAGGCCAGTGCCTGGGTCGATGGGATATTGCGGCGCATGATGAAAATGAACTTTTAAGGGTCCGGCTAAGTAGATGATCTCTAGCTCAAAGTATTTCATACATTCCAGTTATGCATATCTGGATGAAAAGAACTCGCTTGCGGCGCGCTGGCACGAGGCCTACGATCTGCCCCAGAACACCTTTGTTGCCACTCTTTTTTTCACCTGGAGACACGCACATGGCCCACGCCGCCTTTCAATGGGATGACCCTTTCCTCCTGAGCCAGCAACTGACCGACGACGAGCGCGCCATCCGCGACGCGGCCGCCGCCTACTGCCAGGACAAGCTGGCCCCGCGCGTGCTGGATGCCTTCCGCCACGAGAAGATGGACGTGAGCATCTTTCGCGAGATGGGCGAAGTGGGCCTCCTGGGCCCCACCATCCCCGAACAGTACGGCGGCCCCGGCCTGTCGTACGTGGCCTATGGCCTGATCGCCCGCGAGGTGGAGCGCGTGGATTCGGGCTACCGCTCGATGGCCAGCGTGCAGTCATCGCTGGTGATGGTGCCCATCCATGAATTCGGGACCGAAGCGCAAAAGCAGAAGTACCTGCCCAAGCTCGCCACCGGCGAGTGGATCGGCTGCTTCGGCCTGACCGAGCCCGACCATGGCTCCGACCCTGGCAGCATGGCCACGCGCGCCTACAAGGTCGATGGCGGCTACAAGCTCAAGGGCAGCAAGATGTGGATCACCAACAGCCCCGTGGCCGACGTGTTCGTGGTCTGGGCCAAGGAAGTCATCAAAGGCGGCGATGGCAAGGATGTTGTGGGCCCCATCCGCGGCTTCGTGCTGGAAAAGGGCATGAAGGGCCTCACGGCCCCCGCCATCCACGGCAAGGTGGGCCTGCGCGCATCGATCACCGGCGAGATCGTGATGGACGACGTGTTCGTGCCGGAAGAGAACGCGTTTCCTGAAGTGCAGGGCCTGAAGGGCCCCTTCACCTGCCTGAACAGCGCGCGCTACGGCATCGCCTGGGGCGCGCTGGGCGCGGCCGAGTTCTGCTGGCACACCGCCCGCCAGTACACACTGGACCGCAAGCAGTTCGGCCGCCCCCTGGCCGCCAACCAGCTCATCCAGAAGAAGCTGGCCGACATGCAGACCGAGATCGCCATCGGCCTGCAGGCCTGCCTGCAGTTCGGCCGCATGAAGGACGCGGGCACCGCCAGCGTGGAAGGTACCTCCATCATCAAGCGCAACAGCTGCGGCAAGGCGCTGGACATCGCCCGCCTGGCGCGCGACATGATGGGCGGCAACGGCATCAGCGACGAGTTCGGCGTGGCCCGCCACCTGGTGAACCTGGAGGTGGTGAACACCTACGAGGGCACGCACGACGTGCACGCGCTCATCCTGGGCCGTGCGCAGACCGGCATCGCGGCGTTCAGCTGACACCCCCCTGAGGCGCCGCGCGCCTTCCCCCTTTTCTCGGCCTCGCCGGGAAGGGGGACGACGCCGGTGGCCTGGAGACGCGCCCGCCGCGCCTCCCACGCCCATTCAACACGATTTTGGCCTCTAGCGCTTACCGAACAAGCGCAAGCAGCTATTCAAGTTATAGCAATCACTACCATGACCACATCCAACGCAGGCGCCCTCGCAGGCATCAAGGTGCTCGACCTCTCCCGCGTGCTCGCGGGCCCCTGGTGCACGCAGGTGCTGGCCGACCTGGGTGCGGACGTGGTCAAGGTGGAGCGCCCCGGCGTGGGCGACGACACGCGCCAGTGGGGCCCACCCTTCCTGAAGGACGCCGAGGGCAACGACACAAACCAGGCCAGCTACTACACCGCCTGCAACCGCAACAAGCGCTCGGTGACCATCGACATGGCCTCGCCCGAGGGCCAGGCGCTCATCAAGCAAATGGCACAAGAGGCGGACATCGTGGTGGAGAACTTCAAGGTCGGCGGCCTGAAGCAATACGGCCTGGACCACGAGAGCCTGCGCGCGCTGAACCCGCGCCTCATCTACTGCTCCGTCACCGGCTTCGGGCAAGACGGGCCCTACGCCGAGCGCGCGGGCTACGACCTGATGGTGCAGGCCATGACGGGCCTGATGAGCATCACCGGCCAGGCTGACAGCCAGCCCGGCGGCGGCCCGATGCGCGTGGGCGTGGCGGTGATCGACCTGTTCACCGGCCTGTACGCCAGCAACGCCATCCTGGCCGCGCTGCATGTGCGCGACAACGCGGCCACTGGCACGGGCCAGGGCCAGCACATCGACATGGCATTGCTCGACGTGGGCATGGCCGTGCTGGCCAACCAGGCCTCGGGCTTCCTCGCCACCGGCAAGGCGCCCGGCCGCATGGGCAACAGCCACCCGAGCCTGGCGCCCTACCAGGACTTCCCCACGCAGGACGGCAACATGCTGCTGGCCATCGGCAACGACGGGCAGTTCCAGCGCTTTTGCGCCGCCGCCAACCAGCCCCAGTGGGCGACCGACCCGCGCTACGCCACCAACACCCTGCGCGTGCAGCACCGCACCGACCTGATCCCTGCGATGGAGGCCGTGACGCGCACGCGCACCACGGCCGACTGGATCACGCTGCTGGAAGACAAGGCCGTGCCCTGCGGCCCCATCAACACCATCGCCCAGGCCTTCGACGACGCGCAGGTGCAGGCGCGCGGCTTGGCCGTGACGCTGCCGCGCTGGAAGGACGGCGAGGCCGCCACCGACAACGTGCGGCAGATCACCGGCGTGGCCAGCCCGCTGCGCCTGTCGGCCACGCCGCCCGTGCTGCGCAACGCGCCGCCGGCACTGGGCCAGCACACGGACGAGGTGCTCGCCGAAATGGGGCTGGACGCGGCGCGCATCGCGGCGCTGCGGGCCTCGGGCGTGGTGTAGCCGCTCACTGATTTACCCGCTCTTGCGCAACGCCCCGCGGCATCCCGCCGCGGGGCGTTGGTCTTTTCGCGGCCACGCTACTTCGGTGCTTGCGGCAGCGGCGCGGCGGCGCCCAGCAGGCAGTCCGCCACCTCGTCAGAAAACCGCATGGGGCGGCCGTCCAGCCACACGGCCTCGGAGCCCTGGGGGTCCGGCGCGGCGGGTGGCAATCCATGGTCCAGCAGCGCCTGCGCGCAGCCCGCCCAGTCGCCATCGGGCTCGGGCGTGTTGATGGAGCCCCACGACAACGCGCCGCAGGCGTTGTCCTCAAATCCATGCCGGGCCCGCCAGCGCGCGCCGTGCTCCAGCAGGAAGCGGGTGAGCGCCGCGTCGCCCCGAAAGATGGCCAGGTGCAGCGCCGTACCGGCCCAGTCGCCCCCTGTGGTGTCGATGGGCCAGCCCAGGCGCACCATGAGCCGCACGGCATGGCCGCAGTCCGCCTGGGCGGCCAGCTCGGGCAGCAGGCGCTGCTGGGGCAGCGACAGCCCGTCCAACAACCCGGGCCGCGCGGCCAGCAGCGTGCGTGCTTGCGCCTCGTCGGCCTGGGCACACGCGGCCACGAAGCGCTCGTCGACAGGCACGTCGCCCTCGCCCACCGCCGCGCGCAGAAAGGCCGCCACCCCGGGCAGTCCGTAGCGCAGCGCCTGGATGTGCGCGGGCGTGCCATCGGCGGCACAGGCAGCCGGGTCGGCGCCCGCCGCCACCAGGGCCTGCACATGGGCCAGCGACCGCCGCCGCCGGATGGCCCAGAGCAGCGGCGCCGCACCGCCCGGCGCCGCGCCATCGGCAGGCTGCTCGTTCGCGTCCGCACCATGCGCCAGCAGCAGTTGCAGCGCGGGCAGGTCGTCCATGTCGAGCACGCGGCACAGCGCATTCGTGCCCGGCACCCGCGCGCCCGCCTCCAGCAGCAGCCGCGTGCAGTCCAGGCTTCCGAGCGCGTGGTACAGCGATTCGCCATCGTTGGGGTCCGCGCCCGCGTCCAGCAGCAGGCGCGCCATGCCCGCGTGCTGGTTCTGCCCAGCCGCGCCATACAGCGCAGACAGCGGGTGCGATGCATCAGGCTCGGCCAGCGAGGCGGGCGGCCAGCGGTTGGCCACGCACTGGTTCGCATCGGCCCCGGCCTCCAGCAGCAGCGCCACGCAGGCCTGCAGGCGGTCGGCAAAGGCCTGCAGCCGCGCCAGGCTCGAATGCGCCACGGCCACCAGCGGCGGCAGCTGCAAGGGCCCGCCAGGGCGGTGCACCCAGCCCGGGTCTTGCGCGATGGCCTCGCGCAGCCGGGCCTCATCGCCCACGGCGCAGGCCAGCCACGGGTCTTCGTCCCGGGGGATGGCGCCATCGGCCCACAGGCGCTCGGCCAGCCCCGGCCGGGCGCTGTGGTTGCCGCCCGCGATGTCGCCCGCATAGACCAGGCGCAGCCATTGCAGGGTGGCGCGCACCGGGTCGTCCACCAGCGCGCGCCGCGCCAGCACAAAGCCCTGGAAGTCGGCCCAGGACGCAAAGCCATGCTCGCGCGCCAGGCAGGACTGCGCGTCGTGCAGCCGAAGGCCCAGGGCGGCGATGGCGGCATCGCCCTGGCCCGCAGCCGCCGGCAGCGCGGCGCGAAAGCGCGCCAGCGCCTCGGGCTCGCCGCTGCGGTAGCCAGCGAGCAGGTCCTTGGCTTGTTTCTTGAGATGGCCCAGGTCGGGCCGTGGGGAAATGCGTTTCACGAGAACCTCCGTGCATGGATCGCCGACGGCCCGCAAATCCGGCAGCACAAAGGATGGAAAGTCAGCTCTGCAAGGAGCACGAACGTGCTCCTGGAGTCGGCAAGTGGGTTCAACCCTTCCCGCGGGCCCGGGCGCGGCTTGCACCGCGGGGAGGCATCTTACCGCCGTGCGGCGCACCCCTTGCGGCATGGCGCGAATTCCGTGTACAAAAAATTACATCCGTCGCCATAATGGCAGCGGGAGTCTCCCCGCCGCCACGCCCGATGGCAGGCCCGCAGAGACTTTGCAGCTTTCATTTTCGCGCCATGGGTACATGCCGTGGCGCCGTTCCGTGGAACCTCAGGAGTCCGCCATGAAGCTCAGCCTCAAACTCCCCCTGGCCTTTACCGTGGCGTTGCTGCTGCTGTTCGCGGCGGCGCTGTTCGGCATCAGCCGCCTGAACCAGGCCCTGGGCACCTACCAGACCACCGTGGCGCAAAGCTTCGAGCACGAGCGATTGGCCTCCTCCATGCTCAATGACTTCAAGGTGCAGGTGCAGGAGTGGAAGAACGTACTGCTGCGCGGCAAGGACCCGGCCCAGCTCACGCGCTACTGGGCAGCGTTTGAAAAGCAGGAGCAGGCCATCGGCGTGCAGGCGAAGAAACTGCTGGCCGGCCTGCCGCCGGGCGAGGGCCGCGACCGCGTGGCGCAGTTCGCCCAGGCGCACGAACGCATGGGCGCCGCCTACCGCAAGGGCTTCGAGGCCTTCAAGGCGTCCGGGCACGATGCCGAGGCGGGCGACAAGGCGGTGCAGGGCATGGACCGCGAGCCCTCGCAGCTGATCGACCAGGCGGGCGAACTGATCGCCCGGGCCAGCAGCGAAGTGGCCGAACACGCCGCCGCCACCGCGCAGCGCGCGACCACCATCAGCCTGGCCGTGATGCTGGTGGTGTGCGCGCTCGGCATCGCCGGCGCCATCGCCTTCAGCCGCACCGTGGTGAACCCGCTGGACAACGCGGTGCGGGTGTCGCAGGCCGTGGCCAGCGGCGACCTGACCGTGGCGCAGCCCGTGCGTGGCAAGGACGAGATCGCGCTGCTGCTCAATGCGCTGCACGGCATGCAGCTGAGCCTGTCGAGCGTGGTGAGCCACGTGCGCCACAACGCCGACAACGTGGCCGCCGCGAGCACCGAGATCGCGCTGGGCAACAACGACCTCTCGGCGCGCACCGAGCAGCAGGCCAGCGCGCTGGAGGAAACCTCGGCTTCGATGGAAGAGCTCAGCTCCACCGTGCAGGCCAATGCCGACAACGCGCGCCAGGCCAACCAGCTGGCCGTCAATGCGTCCACCGTGGCCGTGCAGGGCGGCGACGTGGTGGCCGAGGTGGTGACCACCATGAAGGGCATCAACGACAGCAGCAAGAAGATCGCCGACATCATCAGCGTGATCGACGGCATTGCCTTCCAGACCAACATCCTGGCGCTGAACGCTGCGGTCGAAGCCGCCCGCGCGGGCGAGCAGGGCCGGGGCTTCGCGGTGGTGGCCAGCGAGGTGCGCAGCCTGGCCGGGCGCAGCGCCGAGGCCGCCAAGGAGATCAGGAGCCTGATCCACGCGAGCGTGGAGCGGGTCGAACAGGGCACGGCCCTGGTCGACAGGGCCGGCGCCACGATGACGGAAGTGGTGGCCTCGATCCGCCGCGTGACCGACATCGTGGGCGAGATCAGCGCCGCCAGCAGCGAGCAGAGCGCGGGCGTGGCCCAGGTGGGCGAGGCCGTGATGCAGATGGACCAGGCCACGCAGCAGAACGCGGCGCTGGTGGAGCAAAGCGCGGCGGCGGCCGACAGCCTGAAGGTACAGGCGCAGCAGCTGGTGGACGCGGTCTCGGTGTTCCGCCTGTCGCCCGGCGAACACCCGGCGGCGGGGGCGCGCGTGCCCCGGCTGGCGGTGGCCTGACAGGACGGGCGGGCCGGGGGTCGAAGAAAATTGAATCAAAACGACCTCTAACGCCCAACCATCCAGCGCAAACAGCTATGTTTTTAATAGCGACCTGAGCCTGTTCCGGTGCCATGGCGCGCGGCCCCGCCAGCGCGCCAGCCCCCCCATGGGGGCTGGTCAGTCGCCGCGCGCCGCTTCCAGCGCCTTGAACTGCGCCATGGTGCGCAGGCACGCGTCGGCCACCTCCGTGCCCTTCTTCACGAAATGCTCGCGGAAGAACTTCAGATGGTCTTCATGCTCGTGGAAGTCGCGCGGCGTGAGCACGGCGGACATCACGGGCACCTCGGTGTCCAGCTGCACGCGCATCAGGCCGTCGATGACGGCGGTGGTCACGAACTCGTGGCGGTAGATGCCGCCGTTGACCACCAGCGCGCAGGCCACGATGGCATCGTAGCGGCCGCTTTGCGCCAGGCGCTTGGCCAGCAGCGGGATCTCGAAGGCGCCAGGCACCTCGAACTGCTCGATCTGGCTCGCAGCCAGGCCGTTGCGGGCGAACTCCGCCACGGCGGCGTCGCGGGCCTGGTGGACGATGTCCCGGTGCCAGCCGGCGCAGATGACCGCAACGCGTTCGCTGCGGCGCGCGGAGTCTGCACGGCCTTGTTCGGCATTGGCAGCGGCGGCATGGTGGGAATGGAAGGACTGATTCATGGATTTTCTCGTAGCAAAGAAAAGGATTACCAGAATCAGGGCGCGCGCGAACAGGGCACACCACAACGGCAAGCAGGCACCCGCGCGCCGGGCCCGGGCAGCCGCACGGCGGCGCGCACGGCAAACCGCGCCCGCCCGCCCGCACCAGCGAACACCCGCACCACTGCACACGGGCACCCATCCCGATGGGCGGCCATGGCTTCGCGATCTCTTTCATCCGGACTGTGACCGTCGGCTCTGGCATCGCACCAGATCTGCTGACCCCGGGCCGCCGCCATGCCTGGCGCGGCCCGGGCGCTCGCGGGCTGCTGCGGTGCGGCTGTAGCAACAGCCACCCGCAGATACCGCCGGTGGGGAATTCCGCCCCGCCCTGAGAACGCTGCCGGCCCCCACAAGCTGTGGAGGCCAGCGGCGCGATTCTAGGGGTTACCCGCGGGGCGGGCCGTCGCCCAGGCGATTGCCTGCACCGTCAGCGGGGCCGTTCGAACCCGGCTTCGGCCCAGGCGGTGGCACTGGCGGGCGTGAGCTTGAACGTGGGCTGCACGGGCACGCGCGCCAGTTCCTCGCCCAGTTCATCCTGGGCGCTCAGGGTGGCCGTGGCGCCCTCTTCGTCGGGCACAATGGCCAGTTGCACGCGCAGGCGCTGGCCATTGACCGTGACCGCGACGTTCTTGTGGAGCTGTGCATGCAACTGCTGCTCGTGGCGGCGCAGCACCTCGCTGGCGGTCTTGACCAGGGTGTGGAAGGCCGAGACATCGAGCGGCTTGGGGTTCTTCTTGTCGCGTCCCATGGTCCAGGGCCCCACCAGCGCGGGCTCGGCCTCGCCCCGCAGCGTCATGGACACGGCCCAGCCGTCGTCGTCTTCGTTCTTGATGACCTGCGCGGTCCATTGGCCGTCGCTCCAACGGCGAGGCTCCTGGATGGTGTCGGGCGTGTCGGGGGTGTCTTGCATGGGGAAAAGGGTCGCAGAAGATTCAGGGAAAGGGCGCAGAGCATAACGGCCCCGGCACGGAGGCGGGAGCATGCATTTTCAATAACCGCTGGTTATTGATGGCGGCCGGCGCCAGCCCCCGTCACGGCGCATCGGTCACCGGGTTCGCCACCTCGCGCAGCACGTCGGTGAAGGCCTGCATGGCGGGCGTGGGCGGCTCCCCCAGCCGGGTGATGAGGCCGTAGTCGGGCATGCGGTCCGGCAGGTCCACGGGGATGCGGGCCAGCAGGCCCTTGGCGATGTAGCGCTCCACCAGCGCCTGGGGCTGCAGCGACAGCATGTCGGTGGCCTGCATCATCTCCAGCGCGAACAGGAACGACGGGGTCTCCACCACGCCCGATCCGAGTGCCAGGCCGCTCCGCCCGAAGATGTCGTCCGATACCTTGCGCACCGCGGTGGACGCGGGGTACAGGATCCACGGCCAGTGCGACAGCTCGGCCATGTCCAGGTCGCGCGCGCCGCGCAGGGGGTGGTGCAGGCCGCCCACCACCAGCAGCGGCTCGCTGGACAGGCGTTCGTAGTGGAATTGCGTGCGGTGCGCGTCGTCGGTGAAGCGCCCGATCATCAGGTCGATCTTGCGCTCGGCCAGCCACACGATCAGCTGGTCGCTGCTTTGCTCCAGCACCTTGAGCACCAGCAGCGGGCGCAGGCGCTGGATCTCGGCCACCGACGCCGTCAGCACGTGCGCGGCCGATCCCGTGATGGCGCCGATCGCCAGGTGGCCGTGGCCGCCCTCCTTGAGTGCATTGAACTCATCGACGAACTTGCGGTGCCCGGCGAGCGCGCTGGCCGCGTAGCGCAGCGTGAACAGGCCCAGTTCGTTGGGCCGCATGCCGCGCGACAGGCGCTCGAAGAGCCGCGCCTCCAGGATGTCCTCGATGTCCATCAGGATCTTGGTGGCCGCCGGCTGCGTGATGTGCATCTGCTCGGCCGTCAGGCGCAGGTTGCGCGTCTGGCCGAGGATGTCCAGGAACTGCAGGTGCCGAAAGCGCAGCCGCGCGCAGGCCTGCGCCATCGACAAGGGTTTACCCGACACGGGGGTGGAGGCCACGGCAAGTCATCAGCATTTGGAATGGATGCTAGCAAAAAAGTGAGTGGACCCCGCGCCCCGCGAAACCTAATCTCTCGCCTGCGTCGGGAGGGTCCCGCAGAGACCCGATGGCGCCGGTGGACCGTTTTTTGGCCGTGCCCCACCGTGCCCCAGCCATTCCATATCCGGAGACAAACACCATGCAATTCAAAGCCCTGGCCCTGGCGGCCACGATCCTGGCCGCCGTGGCCGCACCCGTGTCGGCGCAGATCAAGGACCACGTGTTCAAGGTCGGCATCGGCCTGAACGACGACCACCCCCAGGCGCAGGCCGTCAAGCACTTTGCCGAGCAGCTCTCTGCCAAAAGCGGCGGCAAGCTGGTGGCCAAGCTGTACGCCAGCGGCTCCCTGGGCAACGACGTGAGCATGACCTCGGCACTGCGCGGCGGCACGCTGGAGATGACGGTGCCCGACAGCTCCACGCTGATGGCGCTGATCAAACCCTTCGGCGTGCTGAACCTGCCGCTCACTTTCAACAACGAGCAGGAGGCCGACGCGGTGCTCGACGGCCCGTTCGGCCAGAAGCTGCTGGCCAAGCTGCCCGAAAAGGGCCTGGTGGGCCTGGGCTTCTGGGAGAACGGCTTTCGCCACGTGACCAACTCGCGCCGCGCCATCACCAAGGCGGAAGACCTGGCGGGCCTGAAGCTGCGCGTGATCCAGAGCCCGCTGTTCCTGGACACCTTCAACGCCCTGGGTGCCAACGCCACGCCCATGCCCTTCACCGAGCTGTACTCGGCCATGGAGCAGGCCGCGGTGGACGGGCAGGAGAACCCGCCCGCCACCATCCTGTCGAGCAAGTTCTATGAAGTGCAAAAGCACCTGGTGCTGTCGCGCCACATGTACAGCGCCTGGGTGCTGCTGATGTCCAAGAAGACCTGGGATGGGCTGTCGGCGCAGGAGCAGAAGATCGTGCAGGACGCCGCGCGCGAAGCCACCCTGTTCGAGCGCAAGACCATCCGTGCGTTCAGCGACAAGGCGCTGGGCGAGCTCAAGAAAGTGGGCATGCAGGTGACCGAACTGGCCCCGGCCGAGCAGGCCAAGATGCGCACCAAGCTGCAGCCGGTGCTGGCCAAGTACGCCAAGGAATTCGGCGAGGAAACTACCGGCGAAATGAACGCCGAACTTGCCAAGGTGCGGGGCGGCAAGTAACTTTTCTGCTCCGCCACAACCGTTCACCGAGCGGCCGAAGCGCCGCGCGAGGCTTCGACGGGCTCAGCCCGAACGGTTTGTGGTTCGAGTCAAACATGCCAACCCCTGTTGCAGCGCCCTTCCCGCCTGCTGACACATCGCGATCCATGACCAAAACACCCCGCCGCCCCTTCCGCTCCCGCGAGTGGTTTGCCGACCCCGCACGCTCGGACATGACCGCGCTCTACCTCGAACGCTTCATGAACTACGGGCTCACGCCCGAGGAGCTGCGCTCGGGCCGCCCCATCATCGGCATCGCGCAGACCGGCAGCGACCTGTCGCCCTGCAACCGCATCCATGTGGACCTGGCGCGGCGCGTGCGCGAGGGCATCCGCGACGCCGGGGGCATCCCGATGGAGTTCCCGGTGCACCCCATCTTCGAGAACTGCCGCCGCCCCACCGCCGCGCTGGACCGCAACCTGGCCTACCTGGGGCTGGTGGAGATCCTGTACGGCTACCCCATCGACGCGGTGGTGCTGACCACCGGCTGCGACAAGACGACCCCGGCGGGCATCATGGCGGCGTCCACGGTGGACATCCCGGCCATCGTGCTCTCGGGCGGCCCCATGCTGGACGGCTGGCACGATGGAGAACTGGTGGGCTCGGGCACCGTGATCTGGCGCAGCCGCCGCCAGCTGGCCGCGGGCGACATCGACGAGGAAGAATTCCTGCAGCGCGCCTGCAGCAGCGCGCCGTCGGCCGGCCACTGCAACACCATGGGCACCGCATCGACCATGAACGCGGTGGCCGAGGCGCTGGGCCTCTCGCTGCCGGGCTGCGCCGCCATTCCGGCGCCCTACCGCGAACGCGGGCAGATGGCGTACGAGACCGGGCGGCGCATCGTGGACATGGCCTACGAGGACCTGCGCCCTTCACGCATCCTCACCCGCGAGAGTTTTCTCAACGCGCTGGCCGTGGTCAGCGTGGCGGGGGGCAGCAGCAACGCGCAGGTGCACATCATGGCCATGGCGCGCCACGCGGGCGTGGACCTGCGCCCCGAGGACTGGACACAGCATGCCTACGACCTGCCCCTGCTGCTGAACATGCAGCCAGCCGGCAAATACCTGGGCGAGAGGTTCTTCCGCGCCGGGGGCGTGCCCGCGCTGATGTGGGAGCTGCAGCAGGCGGGCCGCCTGCATGCCGATGCCTTGAGCGTGACCGGCAAGGCACTGGCCGACAACCTGCAGGGCCGCGAGACGCGCGACCGCGAGGTGATCTTCCCGTTCAACGCACCGCTGATGGAAAAAGCCGGCTTTTTGGTACTGCACGGCAACCTGTTCGACTTCGGCATCCTGAAGACCTCGGTGATCTCCGAGTCCTTCCGCCAGCGCTACCTGAGCCAACCGGGCGCGGAAGGCATCTTCGAAGCACGCGCCGTGGTGTTCGAAGGCGCGGACGACTACCACGCGCGCATCAACGACCCGTCGCTCGGCATCGACGAAGGCTGCATCCTGGTGATGCGCGGCGCGGGCCCCATCGGCTGGCCCGGCTCGGCCGAGGTGGTCAACATGCAGCCGCCCGACGCGCTGATCCGCCGCGGCATCAACACGCTGCCCACGCTGGGCGACGGGCGCCAGTCGGGCACGGCCGACAGCCCGTCGATTTTGAATGTCTCCCCCGAAAGCGCGGTGGGCGGGGGCCTGTCCTGGCTGCACAGCGGCGACATGGTCCGCATCGACCTGAACGCCGGCCGGTGCGACGCGCTGGTGGCCCCCGAGGAGATCGAGCGCCGCCGCCGCGAACTGCCCGCGCCGCCTGTTCCCAAAAGCCAGTCGCCCTGGGAGGCGCTGTACCGCGAGAAGACCGGCCAGCTGGTGGATGGCGCGACGCTCGACTTTGCGCTGGACTACCGGTGCATTTCCGAACACACGCCGCGCCACAACCATTGAGACGCTGCGCCTGGGCGGGCGCGGCACCGATTCAGAACTCTTTTCCAAGGAACTCCCATGAGTGAAACGACAGCGGCCACAGCGGCCGGTGGGGCTGCGCGCGCCCACATTCTTCCCGACGACGGCCTGGCCGGCACCCTGGTCGGCCGCGCCTGGGTGCACGGCGCCGTGCCCGGCCCGGCGGTGGTGGCCCTGCGCACCGGTGGCGTGTTCGACCTGAGCCGGCACTACCCCACCATGAGCACGCTGCTGGACACGCCCGCGCCCGCCGAGGCAGTGGGAGCCGCCGAGGGCCAGTACCTGTGCAGCGTGGACGAACTGCTGGCCAACAGCCAAACCGGCCAGCATGGCGTGCGCGACACGTCCCGCCCCTGGCTGCTGGCCCCCTGCGACCTGCAGGTGGTCAAGGCGGCTGGCGTGACCTTCGCGGCCAGCCTGATCGAGCGCGTGATCGAAGAGCAGGCGCGCGGGGACGCGGCCCGGGCCCAGGGCCTGCGCAGCCAGGTGGTGGGACTCATCGGAGAGAGCCTGGCCGACATTCGCCCGGGCTCGGAGCAGGCCATGGCCTTGAAGGCACTGCTGCAGGACAAAGGCCTGTGGTCGCAGTACCTCGAAGTCGGCATTGGCCCCGACGCCGAGGTCTTCACCAAGGCGCCGGTGCTCGCATCGGTGGGCACGGGCGAGGAGATCGGCATCCGCGCCGATTCGGCCTGGAACAACCCCGAGCCCGAGGTGGTGCTGGCCGTCAACAGCCGTGGCGCCATCGTGGGTGCCACGCTGGGCAACGACGTGAACCTGCGCGACATCGAGGGCCGCAGCGCGCTGCTGCTGGGCAAGGCCAAGGACAACAACGCCTCGTGCGCCATCGGCCCGTTCATCCGGCTGTTCGACGCCGGCTTCGGGCTGGACCAGGTGCGCAACGAGACCGTGCACCTGCGCGTGGCGGGCACCGACGGCTTCACGCTGCGCGGCATCAACACCATGGCCAGCATCAGCCGCGACCCGGCCGACCTGGTGGCCCAGACGCTGGCCGCGCACCAGTACCCGGACGGCTTCATGCTTTTTTTGGGCACGCTGTTCGCGCCCATCGAAGACCGCGACCAGCCCGGCGGCGGCTTCACCCACAAGCTGGGCGACGTGGTCAGCATCCAGAGCGCCTGGCTGGGCGCGCTGCACAACACCGTGGCGCACAGCGAGAGCGCGCCGCCCTGGCGCTTCGGCCTGCGGGCCTTCATCGCCAACCTGGCCGCGCGCGGGCTGCTGCAGGGCGCGGCGCTCTGAACGCCTCAAAAAAACAGACCGGCCCCGCCATCCACGGAGACCTCAGCATGCTCAATACCTTCATCGACCGCTACGTCCGGGCCATCAACCTCCTCATCGCACTGGCGCTGGCCGCCATGGTGGTGCTGGTGTTCGGCAACGTGGTGCTGCGCTACGTCTTCAACTCCGGCATCGCCGTCAGCGAGGAGCTGTCGCGCTGGCTCTTCGTGTGGATCACCTTCCTGGGCGCGGTGGCGGCCATCAAGGAGAACGCGCACCTGGGCACCGACATGCTGGTGTCGCGCCTGTCGGTGCGGGGCAAGAAAGCCTGCATGGCGCTGGGCCACGTGCTGATGCTCTACATCACCTGGCTGTTCTTCGACGGCAGCTGGCAGCAGATGAAGATCAACTGGGATGTGGAGGCCCCGGTCACGGGCGCATCGATGGCCATCTTCTATGCCTCGGGCGTGGTGTTCTCGGTGTGCGCCGGCTTCCTGCTGACGCTGCAGCTGCTGCGCGTGCTGACCGGCAAGGCCAGCGAGAACGAGCTGGTGATGGTCAAGGAGTCCGAAGAACAGGCAGAGCTCGAAGCCCTGCAGGCTGAACTGGCGCGCGAAGATGCGGCCGCACGAGCCCTGGGCCTGCCCCCGAAGCAGCGCGGCGAGTGAGCAAGTAAGCACGCATGCACACACAGATGGCACATCAAAAATAACGGAGACAACACATGACCGTGCTGATTTTTCTGGGGGCCCTCATCGGCACCATGGCGCTGGGCATTCCCATCGCGTATGCACTGCTGGCCGCCGGCGTCGCGCTGATGTGGCAACTCGATCTGTTCGACGCGCAGATCCTGGCGCAGAACTTCATCAATGGCGCCGACAGCTTTCCGCTGCTGGCCGTGCCCTTCTTCATGCTGGCCGGCGAGATCATGAACGTGGGCGGGCTGTCGCAGCGCATCGTGAACTTCGCGCTGGCGCTGGTGGGGCATGTGAAGGGAGGCCTGGGCTATGTGGTGATCCTGGCCGCCTGCCTGCTGTCGTCGCTGTCGGGCTCGGCCGTGGCCGATGCGGCGGCGCTCACGGCGCTGCTGCTGCCGATGATGGTCAAGGCCGGGCACAAGAAGGAGGTGTCGGGCGGGCTGATCGCGGCCTCGGGCGTCATCGGGCCCATCATTCCGCCGAGCATCGGCTTCGTGATCTTCGGCGTGGCGGCCAACGTGTCGATCAGCAAGCTGTTCATCGCGGGCATCGTGCCGGGCATCATGATCGGCGTGGGCCTGGCGGTGACCTGGTGGTGGGTGGGCCGCAAGGAGGTGCTGGCCATGCCGGAGAAGAAGACTGCAGCCGAAGTCTGGCGCACCGCGCGTGAGTCGGTGTGGGCGCTGACCTTGCCGGTGTTCATCCTGGTGGGCCTGCGCATGGGCGTGTTCACACCGACCGAGGCCGCGGTGGTCGCGGCGGTGTATTCGCTGTTCGTGGCCAGCGTGATCTACCGCGAGCTGCCGCTGCGCGCGCTGCTGCCCATCTTCACCACCGCGGCCAAGACCACGGCGGTGGTGATGTTCCTCGTGGCGGCGGCCATGGTGTCGTCGTGGCTCATCACCGTGGCCAACCTGCCTGCACAGATGGTGGAGCTGCTCAAACCCTTCATGGGCAACCAGACGCTGCTGCTGATCGCGATCATGGTGCTGGTGATGCTGGTGGGCACGGCGATGGACATGACGCCCACCATCCTGATCCTGACCCCCGTGCTGATGCCGGTGATCAAGGCCGCGGGCATCGACCCGGTGTACTTCGGCGTGCTGTTCATCATCAACAACTCCATCGGCCTGGTCACGCCGCCGGTGGGCACCATCCTGAACGTGGTGGCCGGTGTGGGGCGCATGAAGATGGACGAGGTGACGCGCGGCGTGCTGCCCTTCATGGCGGCCGAGTTCGCGGTGATGTTCATCATGGTGATCTTCCCGCAGACGGTGCTGGCGCCGCTGCGCTGGTTCACGGGCTGACGGCGCCCACCCCTGCCCCACAGCACTCCCACCCACGCTTCACGCCCCGCATTCCATGACACACCGACTTGCAGGCAAGACCGCCTTTCTCACCGCCGCCGGCCAGGGCATCGGCCGCGCCACCGCCATTGCCTTCGCGGCCCAGGGCGCGCGGGTGATCGCCACCGACATCAATGCCGCCGCGCTGGCCACCCTGCAGCACGACACCGGCTGCGAGACCCGCGTGCTGGACGTGACCCAGGCCCAGGCCGTGCGCGATGCCGCAGCAGCCGTGGGGCCGGTGGACGTGCTGTTCAACGGCGCGGGCTTTGTACACGCGGGCAGTGTGCTCGACTGCACGGACGACGAGTGGGACTTCGCGTTCGATCTGAACGTGCGCGCGCAATTTCGCACCATCCGCGCGTTCCTGCCCGGCATGCTGGCGCGCGGCGCCGGGTCCATCATCAACGTGGCCTCGGTGGCGGGCAGCATCAAGGGCGCGCCCCGGCGGTTCGTCTACGGCACCACCAAGGCGGCGGTCGTGGGCCTGACCAAGTCGGTGGCCGCCGACTTCGTGGCCCAGGGCATCCGCTGCAATGCCATCTGCCCGGGCACGGTGATGTCGCCGTCGCTGCAGGAGCGGATCACCGCGCAGGCCGCGGCCACGGGCCAGAGCCTGGCCGCCGTCGAAGCAGGTTTCGTCGAGCGCCAGCCCATGGGCCGCCTGGGCCGGGCCGAGGAGATCGCCGCGCTGGCGGTGTACCTGGCGAGCGACGAGTCATCGTTCACCACGGGCACCGCCCAGGTCATCGACGGCGGCTGGTCCAACTGATTTCATCTACGCTCTGCGTTCCGCGCCACCCACCATCCAACCCCTCACCACTACGAACCATGAAGCTGCTTCGCCACGGCCCCAAGGGCCAGGAAAAACCTGCACTCCTGCACACCGACGGCACGGTGCGCGACCTCAGCGGCGTGCTGCCCGACATCAGCCCCGCCACCCTGTCACCCTCTGGCCTGGCCGCGCTGGCCGCCATCGATGCCGCCACCCTGCCCGTCGTGCCCCAGGGCCGCCTGGCGGTGCCGTGGACGGGCATGCGCAAGTTCATCGCCATCGGCCTGAACTACGCCGACCACGCGGCCGAAGCCGGCATGGCCATCCCCCAGGAGCCCATCGTCTTCACCAAGACGGTGGACTGCGCCGTGGGCTGCAACCACCCCGTGGTGCTGCCGCAGGGTTCGGTCAAATCCGACTGGGAGGTGGAGCTGGGCGTGGTGATCGGCACCCGCGCGCGCTATGTGAGCGAGGCGGACGCGCTGCAGCACGTGGCCGGCTACTGCACCATCAACGACATCTCCGAGCGCGAATACCAGCTCGAGCGCGGCGGCACCTGGGACAAGGGCAAGGGCTGCGACACCTTCGGCCCCATCGGCCCCTGGCTGGTGAGCGCCGACGAGGTGGGCGACCCGCAGAATCTGTCGATGTGGCTGGACGTGAACGGCGAGCGCCAGCAGACTGGCAGCACCCGCACGATGATCTTCACCGTGGCGCAGCTGGTGAGCTACCTGAGCCGCTTCATGACGCTGGAGCCCGGCGACCTGATCACCACCGGCACCCCGCCCGGCGTGGGCATGGGCAAGAAGCCCCAGGCGCAGTTCCTCAAGCCCGGCGACGTGATGCGCCTGGGCATCGAGAAGCTGGGCGAGCAGGAGCAGACCGTGTTTGCGTGGGACCCGAAGCTGATCGACGGCTGACGGGACGCGCCCCGGCGCGGAGCACGCACGGCTGCCGACAGGGGCCCACGCGCCACCGCCCCGGGGCCTTGAGACGAAAACAGCCTCCTGCGCCCGCCACCCAAGCCCTGGCAGCTATGAATTGAGGAGCGTCGACACCGCCTGCACCAGGGCACCGGCTCAAAATGCCAGTCCATAGCGCACCTGGACAAAATCTTCTCCGGGATTGGGCTTGCGGATGCCGCCGTTGGAGACATGGCGCACCATCAGCATCAGCTCATGCTGGCGGCGCGCGCCAAAGTTGAAGCCGATCCCCTGGTGGTCGGTGAAATTGAAGCGTGTGCTGAAGGCCTTGTGCCGCATCGCGTAGTGCCCGTCCAGCACCGAAACGCCGATGCCGCCTTCCATGAACCACGCCGAACGCCCGCCATCGAAGCGCAGCCGCAGCGTGGGCACCAGGGCCAGCTGCGTCCAGTGCCTGCGATCGGACGCCGCCGAGCCCGCAGGGACGCGCCAGTGGGCGATGTGGGCGTCCCAGTGCCCCGTCAATTCGCCGCCCAGGAAGGAACGGCGCCATTCCCATGGCAACTGCACCCCCACCGACACCAGGCCCACATCGCTCGCGGCGCGTGCGCCGTCGATGAACATGCGCCGGGGTTCGGGGGCGGTCTGCAGCGCCGCATCCTGGGCACCCGCCGCCGTGGCGAGTGCCCCCAACACTCCCAGCAGTGCCAGGCTACGCGGCCAGGGAACGGGAGAGGGAGGACGTTGCGCCCTGCGGCATGCTGCGGGGGCGGGGGCGGGGGCGGGTGGCAAGGCGGTAGAGATCGAATGCACGAAGGTACTCCGACAGGCAGCAGTGGGGCGGGATAACACACCCTGCTCTGGCGCCGCACCCGGGTGGGCGGCAAGGGCAGCAGCGTGGCCGGCCGGCCTGCCTGCGCTTGCAGGCGTCGCCGGCACCACCAATCTACACATCAATCCCGCCGCCTGCAGGTGCTGCGGCCCCATGCGCCTGTAGGCGAACCGGCTGAGATGCCGTCGGCCGGGATGCAGCCCCCGCCCGCACCCCCGGTGGCCGGCCGGGATGCCCAGGCTCAGTGCGCCACCGTGAACCGCTGCTGCAGGTGCCGCGGCGTTTCCAGCTCATCGGCAATGGCCACGGCCAGATCGGCCACGCTGATGCCGCCGGGCTGGTCGCCGTTCATCAGCGGGGCTTCGGTGCCCAGGCGGTACTGGCCCGTGCGTTCGCCGGGAGCCAGCAGGATGGGAGGCGAGAGGAAGGTCCAGTCCAGGGTGCTTTCGGTGCGGATCCAGTGGAGTGCCTCGCGCGCGGCCAGGGCCCCCTGCTTCCATTCCGCCGGGAACTGGGGCGTGTCCACCAGTTGCACGCCGGGCGCCACGAACAGGCTGCCGGCGCCGCCCACCACGAGCAGGCGCCGCACACCCGCCTGCTTGGTGCCGTCGATGATGGCGCGGGTGCCCTTGAGGAATTGGTCGTGGATGTCCGGCACGGTCCAGCCGGGGTTGTAGGCGCTCACCACCGCATCGTGGCCGGCGGCGGCCTTGGCGACCTGGGCGGCATCCTGCGCGTCGGCGGCGACGACGGTCAGGCCTTCACGCGCGGGCAGCTTGCCGGGGTTGCGGGCCAGCACGGTCACGCGGTGGCCGCGCTGCAGCAGTTCATCGAGCACGGCCGAGCCGACGAAGCCGGTGGCACCAATCAGGGCGATGTTCATGGGGAGTTCCTCGGTTCAAAGTTGCGATAGGGTGAGAATATGGGCTTGTCAAAGACCGCACTAGAGGGCTAAAAATGCCTTCACTTTGAAGAACAGCTTCACGATCAAGCAAATTCACCGATGGAAGACCTCAAACGCATGGCCGTGTTCGCCGCCGTGGTGCAGCACGGCTCGATGAGCGGCGCGGCCCGCGCCCTGGGCATGAGCACCTCGGCCGTGAGCCAGCAGGTGCGCAGGCTGGAGAGCGACGGCGGCGTGACGCTGCTGCACCGCTCCACCCGCAAGCTGGCCCTCACCGAGGCGGGCCAGCGCTACCACGCGCGCTGCGCCGCCATGTGGGCCGCGGCCGAGCAGGCACGTGCCGAGCTGGCGGCGTCGCGCGATGCGCCCAGCGGCGAGCTGCGCCTTTCGGCCACCGTGGGCTTTGCCCGGCACATCGCGCCCGCGCTGGGTGAGCTGCTGGCCGCCCACCCTGCCTTGCGCCTGAGGCTGCTGGTGGACGATTCGCCCATCGACCTGATCAACGCCCGCATCGACCTGGCGGTGCGCTACGGGCGGCTGGCCGACTCCAGCTGGGCTGCCCGGCGCCTGGGCGGGATGCGGTGGTACCTGTGCGCCTCGCCCGGGTGGGTGGCCAACCATGGCGTGCCGCAGGACCCCGACGCCCTGCTGTCGCACAGCTGGCTGGGCTTTGCGCGCGGGAGCGGCGGCCTGCTGATCGATCTGCGCAGCCCCACGGGCGAACCGCGCGCGCTGCGGGTGGAGCCGCGCATCGCCAGCAACAACCAGTTGTCGATCCAGCAGATGTGCGAGGCCGGCCTGGGCCTTGCGCTCGTGGGCAGCATGGACGCACACGAGGCCTTGCAGACCGGGCAGCTGGTGCGGCTGCTGCCCGACTGGTCCTTCGGCACGCTCGACATCTGGGCCGTCACGCCCCAGCGCGACGCACAGCCCGCCAAGGTGCGCCAGGCCATCGCGGCGCTGCACGGCTATCTGAGCCAGGTGCCGGGCGTCACGGATTGAGGGGCGGCCCTCGGGGCCGCCTTTGGACCCGTTCCCTGTCCTGCGGCGTGGGAGGAGGGAAAAGAAAAAAGAAAAAGAAGACGCGGCGGCCTGGCCGCGCTGGTTTCACCGGCCCTGGCCGGCGCGCAGCACGGTGGCGGATGGCAGTGGCGTGAACGCAGCGCCCGGCATCCTTCCATCCATCATTTTTTTATCGCATCGCCCCACAAATTCCATCGTTGTGCGTGCCGCGCGGGCTGCCTACAGTCGCCTTCCGGTACCTGCTTCCACGACCTTTCTTCAACCCGACCGGAGAACGCACATGACGACCAACCCCACCACCCACTTCCCCATCGACCGCGTACTGGCCGCGTTTGAAAAGGGTGACGTGCCCACATTGCTGGACAGCATCTCCGACGACGTGGATTTCCGCATCGACCACTACCGCGACGAGGCGGACACCAGCTGGCAGGTCGCCCGCCACAAGGCCGACGTGCTGGCCGTGGTGCAGCGCCTGGGCACCGAGGTCTTTCCGCAGGGCACGAAGATCGTGCACACCCACAGCCAGCCCCTGGGCGACGACTGGGTGATCACGAAATTCCACCAGCGCTTCTTTTATGCGGTACAACAGCGCGAAGTGGAATCGCTGACCTGGATCGTGAGCCACTCGCGCAACGGCCAGCTCGACTACTTCCGCGAAACCGTCACCACCATCACCCCGACCTGACCGCGGCCCTCCGTGGCCCCCGCACCATGCTGTTTGACCTGCGCGCCCTGGGCTACTTCGTGGCGGCCTACGAAGAACGCTCCGTGACCACGGCCGCGCGCCGCTGCTTCGTGGCGCAGCCCTCGATCAGCATGGCCATCAAGGGGCTGGAGGATGCGCTCGACACCGTGCTGTTCGAGCGCAGCCGCCAGGGCCTGGCGCCCACGCCCGCCGCCCACCGCCTGTACCCGCGCGCCTGCAGCCTGCTGGCGCAGTCGAGCGCCATGGTGCGCGACTTCCGCGATGCGCCGCGCGAAACGCTGGGCGTGTTCCTGCAGGACGACCTGATGGTGGGCCCGGCCGCGCCGCTGTTCGCGCAGATTGGCGAGCTCATGCCCAACGCCCTGGTGCGGCTCACGGCCAGCGCGCAGGAGGCGCGCCTGCGCCTGGTGGCCGAGCATTGCAAGCCGTCTGGCGACACCTTCATGTCCTTGTGGCGCGAGCCCTATGTGATGCTCCTGCCCGAACAGCACCCGCTGCGTTTCAAGAAGAAATTCGGCCTGGCCGACCTGCAGGGCGTTCCGCTCATCGAATGGCCGTACTGCCCCTTGCACCAGTCGTTCATCCGCCTGCTGGCCGAGCGCGGGATCGCGCTGGAGGTGCAGGCCAGCGCCGCGCGCGAAGAGCTGTTGCTGCACATGGTGGACAGCGGCCTGGGCGTGGCCGTGGTGCCGCAGTCCTACGCGGCCCACGCACGCCATTCGGTCGTGCGGCCCCTGGACGGTCCGCTGGCTTTCTCGCGCCATCTGGGCCTGGCCTGCGACGCATCGGACGCGCCCCTGCTCGCGCTGCTGGGCCGCCTCGCCTCCAGCCTCAAGACGCCACCGGACCTTTCCCGCAGCAGCGCGGCCTGAAGTGGAGCCCGCCGCTTGCACGGCAGGCAAGGTGCGGTACAAAGGGGGTTGTCCCCAGCCCACACCTGCCACCATGGTCCTTGAAATCGCCCACCTCACCGTCCGCGCCGGCCAGAATGCCGCGTTCGAGCAAGCCTTTGCCCAGGCGCAGCGGATCATCGCCTCGATGCCCGGCTACCTGTCGCACGAACTGGCCCATTGCGTGGAACGCCCGCAGGACTACGCATTGCTGGTGCGCTGGGCCACGCTCGAGGACCACGAAATCGGCTTTCGCCAGTCGGCGCCCTACCAGGAATGGAAACGGCTGCTGCACCATTTCTACGACCCGTTCCCCACGGTGGTGCATTTCACCCCGGTGGCGCTGCCGCCCTCGGCATGACCCGCGCCGCCAGCGTGTGACGGCGCCGCGACGCCTGGATGCTGCAGCGCACTATTCGGGTATTGCCTGAACATTTAGCGCACTGCACATGCCGTTCTGATCCTAGAATTTGTAAACGCGCGTTTCTTCTTCTTTTCTGCGCGAAGGACCCATCATGAAAGCAGTGCAGCAGGACATCGACGAGCGGACCAACCTCACCAGCACCAACAAGTTCGAACTGCTGCTGTTTCGTCTGGGCACCGACAGTGCCCTGGGCAAATCCGAACTGTTCGGCATCAACGTGTTCAAGATCCGCGAGATCGTGGCCATGCCCAGCATCACGCCGATCGCGGGCACCACGCCGCATTCGCTGGGGGTCGTGAACCTGCGCGGCCAGGTGATTCCGGTGCTGGACCTGCCTTCCATCGTGGGCTGCAAGCCCCAGACGGGACTGAACATCATGCTGGTGACCGAATACGCGCGCACCACGCAGGCTTTTGCGGTGGAGTCGGTGGAAGACATCGTGCGGCTGGACTGGAAGCAGGTGCTTTCCGCCGAAACCAGCGGCGCCGCCGGCAAGCTGGTGACCAGCATTGCCCGCCTGGATGGCAACACCGACGAATCCCGCCTGGCCCAGGTGCTGGACGTGGAAGCCATCCTCCAGATGGTGTCGCCTTCGGACGGCCACGAGGTCACCGAAGAGAAGGTCGGCGCCAAGCTCAAGCTCAAGCCCGGCACCATCATCCTGGCGGCCGACGATTCGTTCGTGGCGCGCTCGCTCATCGAGCAGGAACTCAAGGTGCTGCATGCGCCCTATGAAATGGTGAAATCCGGCAAGGAAGCCTGGGACCGGCTCAACGCCATCGCCAGGAGCGCCGAAGCCGAGGGCAAGAGCGTGCTGGACCGCGTGGCCATGGTGCTGACCGACCTCGAAATGCCGGAAATGGACGGTTTCACCCTCACGCGCAACATCAAGCAGGATGCGCGCTTCCACGGGCTGCCGGTGGTCATCCACTCCTCGCTGTCCGGCTCGGCCAACGAAGACCACGTGCGCAGCGTCGGCGCCGACGGCTATGTCGCCAAGTTCGTCGCGGAAGATCTGGCGGAAACCATCCGCCGGGTGCTGCCCAAATAAACGGGAAGCAGGCCAGCTTCCCGCGTGCCCTTCGCCACGGCGTACACGCCGCGCATAAAAAGGGCGGATCGCGCATTGCCAGCCACGCGCTTTCGCTATCAATTTTGATTTCAGAAGCCGGTGCGCCAAGGCACCAGCCCGGTACGGCATGGGATTTCGTCCTACCCGTTGCATCGGCATGCAGGTCAACCAAATGGGCCCCCCGGGCGCTACAGTGGGAGGCATTGAAAACGCCACTCCGAAACTTGTAACACCCCGCCGGGGTGCTTTTCGGGGGCTTTACGTACAGCGCGGAACGCCCACGCCCTGTAGGGGGTCTGAACAGCATGACATACACACTCGCCCGCATCATTTCTGCCACGGTCCTGGGCGCCGTGGTGACGGGTTGCGCCACCGTGCCGGGCGACCCCTATTACGAACCGACGCCGTACAGGGTCTACGAGCAGCCGGGGTACATCTACAACACCCCGTCGGTGTACTCCAGCCCACCCCCCGTCTACCCTGCGTATTCGGCCCCGCCCTCCGTCATCTACTACGGCGGACGTGATCGCGACGACCGCTGGGAACGCGACCGCAACCGCAACGACTGGCGCGAGCGCGAGCGTGACAGAGAACGGGCCGAGCGCGACCGCGTAGCCCGGGAGCGTGAACGCGACCGCCGCGACCAGCAGGCGCGCGAGGCCGATCGCCGCAACCGGGACCGGGAGCAGGCCTTGCGAGACCAGGCGGAACGCGACCGCCGCGCCGCGGAAGACCGCCGCAACCGTGAAGCCCGCCCTGGCCGCATGGCGCCAGACAGCTACACGCCGCACCCACTCGACTGGCGTTCACGCCAGCAGTCGAACAGCCCCGAAAAACCCTGAACGCGGCGCCGTCCCGCGCCGTCGTTCCCCCTGCCTGGCAGCCGACCGTGACGATCCGCCCCTGCCTCTTCATTCTCTGCCTGGGTGCCGCCGTGCTTGCCACGGGCGCCAGCGCCCAGGTGGTTCGCTGCACCGATGCCCGCACGGGACAGGTGACCTATACCGACGGCGCATGCACCGGTGGCGCCACCGCGCGCGAGGTCGAAGCGCGGAAAACCCCCGAGGAGATCCAGCAGGAACGGGAGCTGGCAGCGCAAGCACTGGAGCGCAAGCAACAGCGGCTGCAGGCAGAGGCCACCGCGGCGGAAACCGATGCCCGCCGCAACGCCGAACGCGACCGTGCCGCACAGGCCGCGGCGGCCACGCCCCAACCCCAGGACTACGCCCGATCCCCCGAATGCGCGCGCTCGCGGCGCAACCTGGATATGGTGGCTGCGGGCCTGGCCCGCTCGACCTATGAACAGGAGTTGCGCCTGGAGGCCGCGCAGCGGCAAGTGGACCTGGATTGCCTGGGTCCACAAGGGTATGCGGAAGTCGAAAAAGCGCGTGCCCACCAGCCCCGGGTGGTGGTCGTGCCGCCATCGCGGCATCGCCCCCTTTTTCCTGACCCCTTCCCGCAGACAGGCACACCGCAACCTCCACCTCGCCTGACGCAATGCGGTGACTTTCGCTGCACCGACAACCAGGGCAATACCTATCCCCGCGCCGGTCCCGGGCGGTTCCCCGGTCCCGGCGGTGTGTGCCGCTCCAATGGAGGCCAGGCGCCCTGCTGAACCCGGCGGACGCGCCCGCCCTAAGGCGACGGGCGCGCCGCCCGCAACCCCTCGGCCACGGTCGGGTAGCGCAGCTTCACACCCAGCTCCCGCAGCATGCGCTGGTTGTCCAGCCGCCGCGATTCGCGCATGAAGCTCAGCAGCATCAGCGACAGCTGCTCCTGCGCGGCACTGCGGCGCACGCGCGGGGGACGCGGCAGGCCGTACAGGTCGGCCGCCAGGTCGAAGTAGTCGCCCATCCTCAGTTCCGTGGCATCGCTCACGTTGTAGACGCGTTGCGGCCGCGCACGCCACAGCGCGGCCAGGCAGATGCGCGCCAAGTCGTCGGCGTGGATGTGGTTGGTGAACACATCGTCCTCGCGCTCCAGTACCGGCGTGCCTCGGCGCAGGCGCGCTTCGGGCGTGCCACCGTCCCGGTCGGGGGCGTAGATGCCCGGAATGCGAAGCACGCTGGCCCGCCCCCCCCCGCGGCCCAGATGCCGCACCGCCCGCTCGGCATTCACGCGCCGCTGCGCGCGCGGCGTGGCGGGGGCCACGGGCCGTGTCTCGGACACCATCGCCCCCTGGCAGTCGCCATACACGCCGCTCGTGGAGGCGTAGACGAGGGAGGCGGGCAGGCTGCGCAGGCGCAGCGCGCGCGCCAGGGCCACCGTGCGCGGATCGCGCCACCAGCCATCCCCTCCGGCGCCTTCGCCGGGTGGCGGGGCCAGGTGCAGCACGCGCGTGGCCAGGCCCGACAGGCGGCGCAGCGTGGCCACATCGTCCAGATTTCCGCACAGGGGGCGGATGCCCAGGGCGCGCAGCGCCGGCTTGCGCTCGGGGCTGGAGGTGAGCGCCAGCACCTGGACGCGCCCGGCGCCCGGGCCGCCCTGGAGCTGGCGCGCCACGCGCTGGCCCACGTCACCACACCCCACGATCAGCAGGCGTTCGCGGCGAAAGCGCGCCGGCAAGGCGCCAAGGGGGTTTTGGTTTGAAGGCAAAATCGGGTCCGTTTGTAAAGAACCAGCCGGCATCTCCTGGCAGGGGCCCACGGCGGCACCAACCGGTTCTTGAAGATCTACGTCCCGAGGATACCCACAAGATGACCAGCGCCGAGGCTGTGAGCACCGCAGCATTCCAGATCACCGTGCAGCCCAGCGGCCGCGCTTTCCAGGCCAACGCTGGCGAGGCCATCCTGGCCGCCGCCATCCGCAGCGGCGTCGGCCTGCCCTATGGCTGCAAGGACGGCGCCTGCGGTTCGTGCAAGTGCAGGAAGCTCAGCGGCACCGTGCACCATGGCGAGCACCAGTCCAAGGCGCTCACGGCCGACGAAGAGGCCGCCGGCCTCGTGCTGACCTGCTGCGCCCAGCCCCTGACGGACGTGGTGCTCGAATCGCGCCAGGTCACCGACGAAAGCGCCTACCCCGTCAAGAAGATGCCCGTGCGGGTGGCCACCCTCGAAAAGAAATCGCACGACGTGATGCGGGTGCGCCTGCAGCTGCCGGCGGCGGACACCTTCCGCTACCACGCGGGCCAGTACATCGAATTCATCCTGCGCGACGGAGCACGCCGGGCGTATTCGATGGCCAATGCACCCCACACGCAGGCCGAGGCACCCGGCGTGGAGCTGCACATCCGCCACATGGCGGGCGGCAAGTTCACCGACCACGTGTTCGGCGCGATGAAGGAAAAGGAGATCCTGCGCGTGGAAGGCCCGTTCGGCAGTTTCTTCCTGCGCGAGGACTCGGACAAGCCCATCGTGCTGCTGGCCTCGGGCACGGGCTTTGCCCCCATCAAGGCGCTCATCGAGCACATGCAGTTCAAGGCCATCACACGCCCCACGGTGCTCTACTGGGGCGGCCGCCGCCCCGGCGACCTGTACATGCACGACTGGGTGCTGGCCCGGGCGGCCGACATGCCCCACCTGACCTACGTGCCCGTCGTCTCCGACGCCTTGCCGGAGGACGGCTGGACCGGTCGCACCGGGTTTGTGCACCAGGCCGTGATGGACGACCACGCCGATCTGTCGGGCCACCAGGTGTACGCCTGCGGCGCCCCCATCGTGGTCGATTCCGCCCGCGTGGCCTACAGCGCGCAGCGGGGCCTGCCAGCGGAAGAGTTCTATGCGGACTCCTTCACCTCCGAGGCGGACAAGCACGGCGGATGAGCGGGAGGGTGTGGGTTTGCCGCCCGCGCCACCACCGGCCACAGCCACACCCGTGACAGCACCGTTGCCTCCCCCCAGGCCCCTGGGACGCCTGCGCGATGGGCTGCGCGGAGCCGGCCCCATGGCCGCCGTGTTCGGCCTGGCCGTGCTGCTGATCCTGGGCGCCGGCGAATGGGCCACCCGCAACGAGCTGGAAACCCAATGGGACAACCTGCGCCGCTCCAGCGAGGTCCAGGCCCTGGCCCTGCGCGGCGTGGCCACGCGCTACAGCTACCTGCCCTTCACGGCGGCGCAGCAACCCCTGGTCGCGGACCTGCTGCGCCATCCCGCATCGCAGAGCGTGCGGGAGGCGGCCAACGCGTACCTCCAGGCCGTCAATGCGCACGCCGGCTCCGACACGCTGTACCTCATGGACGACAAGGGCCTCACGCTGGCCTCCAGCAACTGGGACACGCCCAGCAGCTTCGTCGACCAGAACTACAGCAACCGTCCCTACTTCCGCGACGCACTGCACGGGCAGGCGGGGCGCTTCTACGGCGTGGGCAAGACCACGGGCGAGCCCGGGCTGTTCGCCTCGGCCCCCGTGCAGCGCGATGGCAAGGTGATCGGCGTGGTGGCCGTGAAGGTGCGCATGCAGCCCATCGTGGACACCTGGGCGCAACTGCTCGACCCGGTGTTCGTCACGGATGAGCGCGGCATTCTGTTTCTGGGCTCCGTGTCGTCCTGGCTCTACAAGACCAGCAAGCCCCTGCCCGTCGAGGCCGTGCGGCAGGTGCAGCACGATGAGCAGTACGGCGCGCAGTGGCAGCCCGCGCCGGTGCCCTGGAAGCTCCTGCAGCGCCCGGACCAGCCGGGTGCCGAGCTTCGGCTGCCCGGCAGCGGCAAGCACTATCTCGCCTTCGCGGAACACCTGCCCGACCTGGGCTGGACCCTCACCCTCACGGCCGACAGCAAGGTGGTGGCCCTGGCGCGCCAGCAGGCCTGGGCGCTGGCCAGCCTCGCGTCGGGCCTGCTGGTGCTGGGCGCGCTCTACTGGCAGCTGCGCGAGCGGCGCCTGCAGGAGAACCGCCAGGCCCGCATCGAACTCGAACAGCGCGTGCACGAGCGCACCCACGCGCTGCAGCAGGCGCAGGCCTTTCGCCAGTCCATGGAAGACTCCCTGCTCGTCGGCATGCGTGCGCGCGACCTGCAGGGCCGCATCGTGTACGTGAACGCCGCCATGTGCGACATGGTGGGCTACGCCGCCTCCGAACTCATCGGCTGCTTGCCCCCCTACCCCTACTGGCATCCCGACGACCTCGACCGCCACTGGAACGACAGCGACACCTCGCTGGCGGGCAAGGCCACGCCCCAGGGCAACGAGAACCGGCTGCGGCACCGCAACGGCTCGGACGTCTACACCATGTTCTACACGGCGCGGCTCATCGACGGCGATGGCCGGCACATCGGCTGGATGAGCTCGGTGGTGGACATCACTGCCCAGAAGCGCGCCGAGGAACAGCAGCAGCAGCGCGAGGCGCAGCTGCAGCGCGTGCAGCGCGTGATCACCGTGGGCGAGATGGCCTCCACCCTCGCGCACGAGCTCAACCAGCCGCTGGCGGCCCTGGTCAACTACGCGGCCGCGGCGCGCGCGCTCGCCGCGCAGGGCCGGACCGAACTGCTCAACGAAAGCCTCGCCGCGCTGTCCACCCAGGCGCTGCGCGCGGCCGACATCGTGGGGCGCATCCGCCGCTGGGTGCGCCAGCATCCCGAGGCCCGCGAACCCTGCGACCTCAATGCCGCCGTGGACCAGTCCCTGGGCCTGCTGCTGCGCGCCGAGGCACGGCGGCATGGGGTGGCGGTGCGCTTGGACCTCGCGCCCGAACCGTTGCGGGTGCGCGCCGACCGCGTGCTCCTGGAGCAGGTGGTCCTGAACCTCGGCCTCAACGCGCTGCAGGCCATGCAGGTGCACGCCACGCCCCCGATGGACCACGAACTGCTGCTGCGCACCCGGGCCGATGCCGGGCACGCCTGCCTCGAAGTGCAGGACCGGGGCCCTGGCCTGCCCCCCGAGATCGCCGAGCGCCTGTTCGAGCCGTTCTTCACCACGCGCTCCGACGGCCTGGGGCTGGGCCTGAACATCTGCCGCTCCATCGTCGAGAGCATGGGCGGCGAACTGCTGGCGCGCAACCGCGAGGGCGGCGGCGCGGTCTTCGAGATCCGGCTTCCCCTGCACGCAACGCCGCCCGTGGCCTCCCCATGACCGATCACCCCACCGCCCCCGGCCCCACCCTTGCCCCGCTGCGCGTCTACATCGTGGACGACGACGAAGGCGTGCGCCATTCCCTCGCCGCGCTGCTGCTGGCCGGCGGCCACGCGGCCCAGTCGTTCGCAAGCGGGCCGGATTTCCTGGCTGGCGCCGACCTGGCCCGGCCCGGCTGCGTGCTGCTCGACCTGCGCATGGACGGCATGAGCGGCCTGCAGGTCTTCGAGGCCATGCGCCAGCGGGGCACGGTGCTCAAGACCGTGTTCCTCTCCGCCCACGGCGAGCTGGCCTCGGCCGTGGCGGCCGTCAAGCAAGGCGCGGTGGACTGGCTGGAAAAACCCTGCGACGAGGCCACCCTGCTGGCCGCCGTGCACCGCGCGGCCACCCTGTCGCACGGCGTGGCCGCGCGCGCGCAGCGGCACGCCCTGCTGCGGGAGCGCTGGAACGCGCTGAGCCCGCGCCAGCAGGAGGTGGCGCGCCTGCTGGCCACCGGCATCAGCAGCAAGGAAGCGGCCCGTGCGCTGGCCCAGCGCGACCCCGGGCGCCCCATCGACCCGCGCACCGTGGACACGCACCGCTCGGCCATCTTCCTGAAACTGGACATCCGCTCGTCGCACGAGCTGGGCATGCTGGTGGAGGACCTGGGCCTTTCGGAAAACCCCTCCCGCACGCCCTGAACACCCCGCTTCAAGGTTTTCGTAAGCCTTCTTACGATTTTTTTGCACAATGGCACCCATGAACCGCAGAAACATCCTCCTCGCCAGCGCCGCTATCGCAGCGGCTTTCTCCTCCCACACCGCGCTCGCGCAGGACTCGGGCCAGCCCATCCGGCTGATCGTGCCGTATGCGGCCGGCGGCCCCATCGACGTGACCGCCCGGGCCCTGGCCGAGCGCGTGCGCGACTCGCTGGGCACGGTGATCATCGACAACAAGGGCGGCGCGGGCGGCAACATCGGCGCCGACGCCATCGCCAAGGCGGCGCCCGACGGCCTGACCATCGGCATCTCGGCCACCGCCACGCATGCGGTCAACCCGTGGCTCTATTCCAAGATGCCCTACGACGCCGCCAAGGACTTCGCGGGCATCACGCAGATGGTGCGCGTGCCCAACGTGCTGGTCATCAACGCGGCCAAGGCCGAGCAGCTCAAGATCCACACCGTGGCCGACCTGATCGCCTACGCCAAGGCCAACCCGGCCAAGCTGAACTACGGCAGCGGCGGCAACGGCAGCGCGGGCCACCTGGCGGGCGAAATGTTCAAGCAGCGCGCCGGCATCTTCGCGCTGCACATTCCCTACCGGGGCGCCAACCCTGCGCAGCTGGCGCTGCTGGCGGGCGAGGTGGACTTCAACATCGACAACCTGGCGGCCGCCGCACCCAACATCCGCGCGGGCAAGCTCAAGGCGCTGGCCGTGACCTCGCTGGACGCATCGGCCTCGCTGCCGGGCGTGCCGCCCCTGTCTGCTACTTTCAAGGGCTTTTCCATCGACACCTGGTGGGGCCTCGTAGCGCCCGCGGCCACGCCCAAGCCCATCATCGACAAGCTGAACAAGGCTTTCGTGGCGGCCCTGAACGCGCCGGAGACCAAGACCCGCTTCGGCGCCCTGCTCGCCGAACCCGTGGCCACCACGCCCGCGCAGTTCGACAGCTTCATGGCCGCCGAGCGCGCCAAGTACCAGCAGGTGGTGAAGGCCTCGGGCGCGAAGGTGGATTGACCTCCTGAGCGGCTGCGCCCGGTGGACGGGCGAGGCCGGATCCACGGGTGCTACTCGCTTGCGCGGCGCCGCCAATGCCACAGGGTGCGGGATTCGCGCCCTGTGACCATTGGATTCGAATGAAAACAGCCTCTATCGCTTATCCATCAAGCGCAAGAAGCTATTAAATAAATAGCAAATCTATGCACTGCGGCGAAACTGCCGCCGGTAGGCCGAGGGCGCAATGCCTACCCCGGCGGAGAAGTGCTGCCGCAGCGAGACGGCCGAGCCGAAGCCCGCCTCGATGGCCACGGCTTCGATGGACTGGTCCCCGCCCTCCAGCAGGCGCTGCGCCAGCGCGACGCGCTGGTTCTGCAGCCACTGGCCCACCGTCGTGCCGGTGACCTGGCGAAAGCGCCGCGTGAAGGTGCGCGGGCTCATCACCGCGCGCTCGGCCAGGGCCTCCAGGGTGTGGGTTTCGTGCAGGTGCTCGCCCAGCCACTGCAGCAGCGGCGCCAGGCGGTCGCCCCGCACCGACAGCGCCACGGGCTGCTGGATGTACTGCGCCTGCCCGCCCTGGCGGTGGGGCGCCACCACCATGCGGCGCGCGGCACGGTTGGCGGCCTCGGCGCCGTGCTGCTGGCGCAGCAGGTGCAGGCAGCAGTCGATGCCCGCCGCCGTGCCGGCCGAGGTGAGCACCAGCCCGTCCTCCACGTACAGCACCTCGGGCTTGAGCTGCACGCGCGGATAGCGCTGGGCGAACTGGGCCGCCAGCGCCCAGTGCGTGGTGGCGGTGCGGCCATCCAGCAGCCCCGCCTCGGCCAGCACAAAAGCGCCCAGGCACAGGCCCACGATGCGCGCACCCCGGCGGTGCGCGGCCCGCAGCGCGGCCAGCAATGCCGGGGGCACGGGCGCCAGATCGTCGCGCCAGGAAGGCACGACGATGGTCTGTGCACGCCGCAGCACCTTGAGGCCATGGCCCACCTCGATGCCGAACCCGGCGGAGGTGCGCAGCGGGCCCGGCGCCATGCCACACACCACCAATTTGTAGCGGTTGATGCCCTCGGCCGTGCGGTCCTCGCCAAACACGAGGCAGGGCACCGAGAGGTGGAAGGGGCTGATGCCGTCGAAGGCCACCACCGCCACGGTGTCCGGGGCAGAGGAGGAAACCAGGCGGATGGAGGATTGGGCAGGATGGGGCACGATGGCCCGATTCTATCGATGAGTGTCAATCAAGCCACTTTCAAGGACGGGCGGCCACGCGAACAATCACTCCACTCCTTCCCCGCAACCCACTTCTTTCACCCCATCAAAGGACTGTGACCATGACCTCCTCTTCCACCACCGCTCCGCGCCGCGCCCTGATCGTCATCGACGTGCAGAACGAGTATTTCGCGGGCGGCAACCTGCCCATCGAATACCCGCCCGTGGCCGACACGCTGCCCAACATCGCCCGCGCGATGGATGCCGCCCACGCGGCCGGTGTGCCGGTGGTCGTGGTGCAGCACACCGCCCCGTCCGGTGCGCCCGTGTTCGACAAGGCCACCGAGCGCTGGCAGCTGCACCCCGAAGTGGCGCGCCGCCCTGCCGACCACCACATCGAAAAAGGCATGG
This sequence comes from Acidovorax sp. A79, assembly GCF_041154505.1. Taxonomy (GTDB): domain Bacteria; phylum Pseudomonadota; class Gammaproteobacteria; order Burkholderiales; family Burkholderiaceae_C; genus Acidovorax. Next base: position 4,667,011 of record NZ_AP028672.1, on the reverse strand, counting down.
CGAGCGCCTTCACGAACACCGGCCTGGCCGAGTGGCTGACCGGGCGTGGCATCGACACCCTGGCCGTGGTGGGCTACATGACGCACAACTGCGATGCCAGCACCATCTACGAGGCATCGCACCGGGGGCTGGCCGTGGAGTTCCTGAGCGACGCGAGCGGCGCCCTGCCGTATGCCAATGCGGCAGGCAGCGCCAGCGCCGAGGAAATCCACCGTGTGTTCAGCGTGGTGTTCCACAGCAACTTTGCCGCCGCCGCTTCGACCCGCGACTGGGTGGCGGCCGTGCAGGCAGGCCAGGCCTTGCCCAAGGACAACGTGTTTGCCTCGAACCAGCGCGCCAGGCAGGGGTGAGCCCCTGAGGCGCCCCTGCGCCTGCCCACGCGTGCGGCCCACATCCGGGGCGTGGCAGCGCGGGGCCCGTGCCACGCCAGCTACCGCTTTGCGGAAAGCGGAGCGGAAAGGCTACACGGCCTCGCACCATGCGGCCGGCAGCCGCTCGATGTGCTGGTCCTGTACCGCCGCCAGCCATGCGGGGTGGACGTGCTCTGGCGCGATCTCGGCCAGGGGCAGCAGCACGAAGGCCCGCTCACGCAGGCGCGGGTGGGGCACGGTGAGTGCGAGGGTGTCGAGCACCTGCCCGCCAAAGAGCAGGATGTCCAGGTCCAGCGTGCGGGGCGCGTTGCGGTAGGGGCGCTCGCGGCCGGCCGCGGCCTCGATGGCCTGAAGCGCGGCCAGCAAGCCGTGGGGTGTCAGCGCGGTCTGCACGGCCACCACGGCGTTGTGATAGTCCGGGCCGACGGCATCCACGGGTGCGCTGCGGTACAGCGCCGACCACCGCAGGACCCGGGTGGCCGGCAAGGCGGCAATGGCCTGCACGGCGGCGCGCAGCGCGGCAGGGGCGTCGCCCAGGTTCGCGCCCAGGCCGATGTAGGCCGTGCTGCCGGTGCTTGCCAGGGGTGGCGGGCGAGCGGCCGTGGGCTGGATCGGTGTCATCGGTTCTTCCGGTGGCCCTTCATGGGCACCAGGGCCTGCGCGGTGCCGGGGCGCACGGCATCGGACCGCAGCGGGTCAGGCATCCACCGCGAAACCGGACCCGCCGGGGCCCGCCCCACCGTCGCCCCCGCCGGGCTTGCGGCGGCGGCGGCGGCGCTTCTTGGGAGCGCCGCCCTCGGAAGGAAAGTCGGCCGCGCCCTGGGCGGCATCCCCATCCCCCTCCGCGTCCGCCCCACTCGCAGCCCTTGGCCCGGCGGCAGGGGCCTGGCGCGGCACACGCTTGACCACCGGCTGGGCTTTCTGGCGGGCTTTCTGCTCTTCCTTGGCCTGGTCCATCAGGTCGTCACGGCGTTCGTCGTCGGCCGCCTGGAAGTCCTGCCACCATTCGGCCAGCGCCTCCTCCACCTCGCCCACATCGGCGCGCAGGCGCATGAAGTCGAACCCGGCGCGAAAGCGCGGCTGCATCACCATGCCGAACGGGGTGTTGCCCACGCGCTTTTCAAAGCGCGGCTGCATGACCCAGATCTCGCGCATGTCGGCCGCCAGCTTGCCGCGGCCCGACACGTCGCCGATGCGCTTGTCGAACACCTCGTCGATGGCCTCCTGCAGCGCGGGCAGCGGATGCTGGCGCTGGTTCAGGCGCTCCTGCCAGCCATTGCGCACGTCTTCCCACAGCACGCAGGCCAGCAGGAAGCTCGGGGCCACGGGCTTGCCTTCGTTCACGCGGCGGTCGGTGTCCACCAGGGCAGCCTTCACAAACGGCGTGTCGGCGCGCTCCACGGCCACGTCCAGCAGCGGGTAGATGCCCTTGGCCATGCCCAGCTTGCGCAGCTGTTCGACGGTGGCAATGGCGTGCCCCGTCTGCAGCAGCTTGAGCATTTCGTCGAACATGCGGCTTTGCGGCACCTCGGCCAGCAGGGCCTGCGACTGCACCAGCGGCGCGGCCGACTTGGCGTCGATGCTGAACCCCAGAGGGCTGAGCTTGGCCGCGAAGCGCACGGCGCGGATGATGCGCACCGGGTCTTCGCGGTAGCGCGTGGCCGGATCGCCGATCATGCGCAGCGTCTTCTTCTTGGCGTCCTGCAGGCCCTTGTGGTAGTCCACCACGATCTGGCTCACCGGGTCGTAGTACATGGCGTTCACGGTGAAGTCGCGGCGCGTGGCGTCTTCGTCCTGCGGGCCCCAGACGTTGTCGCGCAGCACGCGGCCGCTGGCGTCCACGGCATGCTGCATGCCCGACAGCTGGGCCTTGCTGGTCTTTTCGTTGCCCGCCACCTGGCCGGCGGCGGCGTTGTCGAGGTAGGCGCGGAAGGTGGACACCTCGATCACCTCGTGCTCGCGGCCCCGTCCGTGCACCACGTGCACGATGCGAAAGCGCTTGCCGATGATGAAGGCGCGGCGGAACAGCCCCTTGACCTGCTCGGGCGTGGCGTTGGTGGCCACGTCGAAGTCCTTGGGGCGCAGGCCCAGCAGCAGGTCGCGCACGGCGCCGCCCACGATGTAGGCCTCGAAGCCCGCCTGCTTGAGCGTGGCCACCACCTCGGCGGCCCGGCGGTCCACCAGCTCGGGGTTGATGCCGTGCACCGAGGCGGGCACCTCTTCGCGCTTGCCGAAATGCGGCTTGCCGCCCGAGGTGCCGGGCGTCGATTTGCCCAGCAATTTGTCGATGAACTTCTTGATCATGGGTAGGGAGTAATCAGGGGGGTCTGGCGCGGGGCGCAGGTGTCAGGCGGCATCCTGGCCGGCTGGGGCCGTGAACAGATCCAGTATGCGCCAGCCGCGCTCCTGGGCCAGGGCCCGCAGGCGCGGGTCGGGATTGGTGGCCACCGGGTGGTTCACCTTCTCCAGCAGGGGCACGTCGTTCATGGAATCGCTGTAGAACGTGCTGTCGACATCGCCCCAGCCGAGTTGCCGCTCGGCCAGCCATTGTTCCATGCGCCGCACCTTGCCTTCGCGCATGGTGGGAATGCCGTCGATCTCGCCGGTGTACCAGCCGCTGGCGTCGCGCGCCAGCTGCACGGCCAGCAGTTGCTGCACCCCCAGCGCCTGGGCGATGGGGGTGGTCACGAACTCATTGGTGGCGGTGACGATCAGCACCTCGTCGCCCGCCGCCTGGTGCTGGCGGATGAGGCTGAGCGCCTGGGGCTGGATGGCCGGGCCGATCACGTCCCGCATGAACTGCAGGTGCGCGGCCGCCGCCGCCTCGGGGCCGCGCAGGCGCACGGCCTCGGTCGCGAAGCGCACGTAGTCGTGCACGTCGAGCGTGCCCGCCTGGTAGTGGGCGTAGAACTCGTCGTTGCGGCGCGCGAACTCCACGGGGTCGTTCCAGCCGATGCGGATCGTGAACTCGCCCCACTCGTAGTCGGAGTCGAGCGGCAGCAGCGTGTGGTCCAGGTCAAACAGCGCAAGCCGCAGGCGGCGGGGTTCAGAAGTCATTCAGTTTCACAGACAAAAAGGGGCGCATGGGTCGGCGTCATTCCGATTCCAGCATCGTCTTGAGCAAGGGAATCGTGATGGCGCGCTGGGTGCGCAAGGCAAACGCGTCGAGCTGGTCCAACAGCTGCATGAGGCTGCCCAGGTCGCGCGAGAACCGGTTGAGCATGTAGTCCATCACCTCGTCACCCAGGAACACGCCGCGCGCGTCGGCTTCCTGGCGCAGCACGGAGCGGCGCTCGGCTTCGCCCAGCAGCTGCAGCTGGAACACATGGCCCCAGCCCAGGCGGCTGCGCAGGTCGTCGCGCAGGGGCAGGTCGGCCGGCGGCAGGTCGCCCGCGGCCAGCACCCAGCGCTGGCTGCCGCTGGCCGGGCTGATGGCATTCACGAACCAGTTGAAGGCCGTGGCCTGCTGGGCGGTGCTGTACAGGTGCACGTCGTCCATGACGATGGCGGCCCAGCGCTCATCGAAATCCGGCGGCTCGGCCACCGATGGGTCGAGCCAGCCCACGCTGGCACCCTGCTCGCGCAGGGCGTGGCGCACGGCCGTGAGCAGGTGCGTCTTGCCGCTGCCGGGCTCGCCCCAGAGGTAGGTGGGCACCGGCGAGCGGGTGGCCTGGCTGCTGCCCTCGCCCACCGCCAGGCGCAGGTGCTGCAGGGCCGCCTCGTTGGGGCCCGCGAAAAAACGGGCCAGGGTGGGGCCGGTGGCCAGGCCGATGTCCAGCGCCAGCTGCTTCATGCGCGGCACCCGGGCAGCATGGCCAGGCCCGTGGCATTCAGTGCGGGAGCGGCAGACAAGGAAGGGATCAGCAGCAGCATCACGGATGAAGTTGGAAGCGCCCGGCCGTAGGTGACTGCGGCGGGTGCGGCGAAAGTGGTGGCCGACGGCCCGTTGCCAGGGCAGGAACTCCTTGCGAAGAGGCCCGGCAACGACAATGGAGCCGATTTTAGTCTCCCGCCGGCCCCCTTCGGCCGCCGGCTTCCCCACGCTCTGCCTCGTCAGCACCCATGGCCCTTCCACCCTCCCCCTCCAAGCGCCTGCCGGCCAGCATCTGGGCCCTGGGCCTGGTGAGCCTGCTCATGGACATTTCGTCCGAAATGATCCACAGCCTGCTGCCCGTCTTCATGGTCGCGGCGCTGGGGGTCAGCATGCTCACCGTGGGCCTCATCGAGGGTGCGGCCGAGGCCACGGCCCTCATCCTGAAGGTGTTCTCGGGCGTCCTGAGCGACTGGTGGGGCCGGCGCAAGCCGCTGGCCATCCTGGGCTACGGGCTCGGGGCCCTGTCCAAGCCGCTGTTCGCGCTGGCCACCACCGTCGGCCTTGTGGTGGCGGCGCGGCTGCTGGACCGCGTGGGCAAGGGCATCCGGGGCGCGCCCCGCGATGCGCTGGTGGCCGACCTGGCCCCGCCCGGCATGCGCGGCGCGGCCTTCGGACTGCGGCAGTCGCTCGACACCGTGGGCGCCTTTCTGGGCCCGCTGCTCGCCATGGGGCTGATGCTGCTCTGGGCCAACGATTTCCGTGCGGTCTTCTGGGTGGCGGTGCTCCCGGCCGCGCTGTGCGTGGTGCTGCTCGTCGTGGGCGTGCGCGAGCCGGAGCGCCCCGCCGGCGCCGCCCGCGCCAACCCCATCCGCCGCGAGAGCCTGCGGCGGCTGGGCCCCGCCTACTGGGGGGTGGTGGCCCTGGGCGCGGTGTTCACCCTGGCCCGCTTCAGCGAAGCCTTCCTGGTGCTGCGCATGCAGCAAGGCGGCCTGCCCCTCGCCTTGACGCCCCTGGTGCTGGTGCTGATGAACGTGGTCTTCGCGCTGGGCGCGTACCCGCTCGGCAAGCTCTCCGACACGGCCCGGCACACCACGCTGCTCGCCGGGGGGCTGGTGGTGCTGATCGCCGCCGATGCGCTGCTGGCCTTCACCGGGCAGGGCATCGCCGCCTGGCTGGGCATCGCCCTGTGGGGGCTGCACATGGCCATGACGCAGGGCCTGCTGGCCACGATGGTGGCCGATACCGCCCCCGCCGACCTGCGCGGCACGGCCTTCGGCATGTTCAACCTGGTCAGCGGCGTGGCCCTGCTGGTGGCCAGCGCGCTGGCCGGCCTGCTGTGGGACCAATGGGGCGCCAGCGCCACCTTCGGCGCCGGAATGTGCTTTGCCGCCCTGGCGCTGGCGGGCGTCTTGCTGCAGGCCGCGGCGGCCCGCCGCGCCACCCCAAAGCCCCCGCCGGCACAGGGCTGAGGAGGCACGGCGGGGCATGCCCCTTAAAATCCCCGGATTCCAGCCCGCCGCGCGGGCCTATCTGCACCACACCACCCATGAGCTCTTCTGCCCCCTCCACCCCCATTTCGTACAAAGACGCCGGCGTTGACATCGACGCGGGCGACGCCCTGGTCGAGCGCATCAAGCCGCTGGCCAAGAAGACCATGCGCGAAGGCGTGCTGGCGGGCATCGGCGGCTTTGGCGCCCTGTTCGAGGTGCCCAAGCGCTACAAGGAGCCCGTGCTGGTCTCCGGCACGGACGGCGTGGGCACCAAGCTCAAGCTGGCGTTCGAGTGGAACATGCACGACACCGTGGGCATCGATCTGGTGGCCATGAGCGTGAACGACGTGCTGGTGCAGGGCGCCGAGCCCCTGTTCTTCCTCGACTACTTCGCCTGCGGCAAGCTCGACGTGGACACGGCCGCGGCCGTGGTCGGCGGCATCGCCCGGGGCTGCGAGCTTTCGGGCTGCGCCCTGATCGGCGGGGAAACGGCCGAAATGCCGGGCATGTACCCCGCCGGCGAATACGACCTGGCCGGGTTCGCGGTCGGTGCGGTCGAAAAGTCGAAGATCCTGACCGGCAGGGACGTGGCCCCCGGCGACGTGGTGCTGGGCCTGGCCTCGGCGGGCGTGCATTCCAACGGCTTCTCGCTGGTGCGCAAGTGCATCGACCGCGCAGGGGCCACCGCCCCCGCCACGCTGGACGGCAAGCCCTTCAAGCAGGCCGTCATGGAACCCACGCGCCTGTACGTGAAGAACGTGCTGGCCGCGCTGGCCGCCCACCCCATCAAGGCCCTGGCCCACATCACCGGCGGCGGGCTGCTGGAGAACATCCCGCGCGTGCTGCCCGACGGCACGGCCGCCCGTCTCACCAAGGGCAGCTGGCCCCAGACCGAGCTGTTCGCCTGGCTGCAGAAGACCGCCGGCATCGACGACATCGAGATGAACCGCACCTTCAACAACGGCATCGGCATGGTCGTGGTGGTGGACGCCGCCAACGCCGCCGCCACGGCCGCCACGCTGGCCGCCGCGGGCGAGAAGGTGTACACCATCGGTGCGATCGCGCCGCGCGGCGATGGCGCCGCCGTGGTCGTGGCCTGACCGATCGACTTTCGCCCCACCACCCCAGCCCGCTTCCGCGCATGGCGCAGCGTCCCCCTTCGGCCCCCCTCTCCTCTGCGCCGCCAGAACCCACGCCCGCCACGCTGCCGCCGCGCACCCTGACCCGGGGCATCGTGGTGGCCAGCTACCTGCTGGTGGCGGCCGTGCTGCTGCTGGTGATGTGGCGCGGCCTGCTCCCGGGCCTGCTGTGCGTGTGCCTGGGCTTCCTGCTCACCCGCGCCCTCACGCGCTGGTTCGCCCACGGCCTGGGCCGGGCGCAGCGCCAGGCCACGCCCTCCGCCGGCAGCGTGCGGGCGGCCCAGGTCGTGGCCGCCGGCCTGGTCATGCTGCTGCCACTGGCCCTGCTGGCGGCGGGACTCACCCATTCGCGGGGCTACCTGGTCGATGCGCCCCAGCAGTACCGCGAGCTGCTGGACTACATGGCGCGCACCGTGCTGGAACTGCGCCTGAAGCTGCCCGCCGACGTCGCGGCCCACCTGCCGGAAGGCGCGGCGGAAATCCAGCGCATCATCGCCGGCTACCTGGGCGCCAAGGCGGGCGCGCTGGCCATGGCGGGGCGTGCCTGGCTGGCCGGCCTGCTGTTTGCCTATGTGGGCCTGCTGATCGGCGCGCTGGCCGCCGTGCGCCCGCCTGCCCTGGCGCGGGGGCCGCTGGCCCAGCAGCTGAAGCTGCGCATCACGCTGTTCGGCGAGGCGTTCCGCCAGATCGTGGCGGCGCAGTTCTGGATCGCGGCATTCAACACGCTGCTCACGGCGCTGTTCCTGCTGTTCGTGCTGCCGCTGTGGGGCCTGACGCTGCCCTACACGACCGTGCTCATCACCTTCACCTTCGTGGCCGGGCTCGTGCCCATCGTGGGCAACCTGGTGTGCAACGTGGTGATCACCATCGTGGGCCTGTCGGTATCGCCGCTGGCCGCTGCCGCCTGCCTGGGCTTTCTGATCCTCATCCACAAGGCCGAATACGTCATCAACGCCAAGGTGGTGGGCCGCCGCACGCAGATGGGGGTGTGGGAGCTGCTCAGCGTGATGTTCGTGGCCGAGGCCGTCTTCGGCCCCGCGGGGCTGGTCGCGGCGCCGCTGTTCTACGCCTACCTCAAGAAGGAACTGGTGGCGGCGCGGCTCGTGTAGACGCCGCGCCCCCCGCGCCGGGGGTGCCGGGGCCGGACAACGCCGGCGCCATATCCCGCCCCGGGCCCCGCCTGGGCCGCCTTCTTTCGCCGGCCGTGCCCTGCTCATGCGGGTTTTCGCCAAGGCTTGCGCAAAGGCTGCGGCAGTACCCTGCCTGACAGTGCCGTGCAGCCCGCAGGACCACCGCGTCCAGACCTTCCCGTTGTAAAGGCTTCCCATGACCATCGCAAGAAAACTGGCCCTTCTGGTGCTGAGCGCGATCCTCGGCATCGTGGTGATGACAGCATGGTTCCTGGTGTCGGAGCGCCAGCTGATCCTGGAAGAACGCCAGACCGGCGTGCGCCAGGTCGTGGAGGCGGCGCACGGCATCGCCACGCATTTCCACGACCTGAGCACCAAGGGCGGTATGCCCGATGACGAGGCCCGCAAGCGCGCGGCGGCGGCCATCCAGGCGCTGCGCTACAGCGGCAACGAGTATGTCTGGATCAACGACATGCACCCGCGCATGGTGATGCACCCCATCCGCCCCGAGCTGAACGGCCAGGACCTCACCGCCAACAAGGACCCCAACGGCAAACAGCTGTTCGTCGAGTTCGTGCGCACCGTGCAGGCCGGCGGCGCGGGCTTCGTGCCCTACCTGTGGCCCAAGGCAGGTAGCGACACGCCGGTGGAGAAGACCTCGTACGTGAAGGGATTCGCGCCCTGGGGCTGGGTCATCGGCTCGGGGGTGTACATCGACACGGTCAATTCCGCCATCTGGCAGCGCGCGCTGGGCTTTGGTGCCGTGGCGCTGCTGCTGGGTGCGGCGCTGCTGGTGGTGGGCACGCTGATCTCGCGCAACCTGCTGCGCCAGCTGGGCGGCGAGCCCGGCTACGCGCGCACCATCGCCCGCAGCATTTCCGAGGGCAACCTGTCGGTGTCGGTGGAGACCCGGGAGGGCGACCGCTCCAGCCTGCTGCTGGACATGCAGGGCATGCAGGGCAGCCTGCACCGCATCGTGCAGCGCGTGCGCGACGGCACCGAGCACATCGCGAGCGCCTCGCAGCAGATCGCGTCCGGCAACCAGGACCTCTCCGCGCGCACCGAATCGCAGGCCAGCGCGCTCGAGCAGACGGCGGCGTCGATGGAGGAGATGACCTCCAACGTCAAGCAGAACGCCGACAACGCCCACCAGGCCAGCGTGCTGGCGCAGTCCGCCTCCGACGTGGCGCGCAAGGGCGGCGCGGTGGTGGAGAAGGTGGTGCAGACCATGGGGTCCATCGACGCCTCGTCGCGCAAGGTGTCCGACATCACCGGTGTGATCGAAGGCATCGCGTTCCAGACCAACATCCTGGCCCTCAATGCCGCCGTGGAAGCGGCGCGCGCCGGGGAACAGGGCCGGGGCTTCGCGGTGGTGGCGACCGAGGTGCGCAGCCTGGCGCAGCGCTCGTCCGAAGCCGCCAAGGAAATCAAGGCCCTGATCGGGAACTCCGCCGAGCAGGTGAAAGCCGGCGCCCAGCTCGCCCAGGAGGCCGGTGCCACCATGCAGGACGTGGTGGACAGCGTGCTGCGCGTGTCGGCCGTGATCGAGGAGATCAGCCAGGCCAGCCGCGAGCAGACCGACGGCATCGAGCAGATCAACGAGGCCATCGCGCAGATGGACCAGGGCACGCAGCAGAACGCGGCGCTGGTCGAGCAGGCCACCGCCGCCGCCGCCGCGCTGCAGCAGCAGGCGCACGAGCTCAAGCAGGTGGTCGCGGCCTTTCACCTGAACGGCGCGCATGGCGCCGGCCACGCGGCGCCCTCCCTGCCCGCGGCCGCGGCGCCGCGCCAGCTGCGCTGACGGCGGGGCTTCCCACCGCGCGCGTCCTTCTCGCGCGCACCGCCCGGCCATGGCACGCCGTGCGGCTCTTTTGCTACTTGATCAATAGCATTCAGCGCTTATCCAGCAAGCGCCTGGACGCCATTTCATTCAAAACCGCCTGCGATCGAACTGCCGCGCCACGAAGGCCCAGACCAGGGCCGAGGCATCAGGCCCAGCCGGATCGCTGTACGGCTGGTGGGCCGCGCCGCCGCTCCACGCATGGGCCAGGCCCACCACCTCGCGCAGCGCCACCACCGTGCGACCCCGGGCCTTGTATTCCGTGACCTGCATGGCGTGCCGCTGGCCACGCTGCAGGGTACGCACCGCTCCGGCGCGCGCGCCCAGCGCCTGGGCCCACAGCACCGCCGTGGCCGCGGCGTTGCGCACCGACACCACGCCGTCCGCGTCCCCATGCAGCACCAGCAGCGGAGGCAGCACGGGCTGTAGCGCGGGGATGGGCGCCGCACCACCAGCCACGATGGCCGGCGCCTTGGCCACGCGCCGCTGCAGGGGCTCGGGCAGCTGCGCCTCGCGCCGCCCGTGCATCGCCGCGATGGCGGTGGCCGCGGACTCGGCCGTGCCCGGCGCCACGCCCGAGTGCATGGCCACGGCGCAGAACCGGTGGGGATACAGCGCGGCCATCAGCACCGCCATGCTCGCGCCGGCCGAGAGGCCCGCCACCGCCACGCGGGCAAGGTCCACGGGCTGGCGGCGCGCGACCTTGTCCACGGCGGCCAGCAGCGTGGCGGCTTCGGCCTGTGCCTTGCCGCTGCGGCGCTCGAACCAGTTCCAGCAACCGTGCGCGTTGGCCACGCGCTCCTGCTCGGGGTACAGCACCAGAAACCGCTCGCGCGCGGCCAGCCGGTTCATGCGCGATGCGATGGCCAGATCGCGCCCCGTCTGGCCGCAGCCGTGCAGCATGACCAGCAGCGGAAAACGCTCGCCCGGCCTGGGCGCCAGCCCCGGCGGGATGTAGAGGTGGTAGCGCCGCGCCCCCGCGGGCCCCGGCGCCACCCCCGCCAGCCATTCGCCCCGCACGGCGGGGCTGCGCGGCGCGCGCGCGCCGGGTGCCGCCGCCCCAGCCCGCGCGGCGACTGGCGCCGCCAGCGGCACCGCCGCCTTGCGCCGCACCGGGCGCGCGGGCCGTGTCGCGCGCACCAGGGCCTTCAGGTTGCGCTGGTACGCCCGCGTCAGCGCTGACAGGGAGAACAGGCGGGAGCGTGGGGCCATGGTGTGCTGGTGTGGGGGAATAGAAAAAAAATGAAGGGCGGCAAACAAACGGCGGTGGGGCGTGGCCAATGCAGGCGGTGGGGCGCCCCACGAAACAAGGGAAAACCCTAATCACCATAACAGCATCTGGCCTCCCGCGCACGAAACTCTCAATTTGATAGCTGGAACCCCTTGTCCATCCAGCGTGGTGGGCCATTTCCTCGGACTTTCCAGAGCCCTTGGGCACCTTGCCGGCATCCACGCGGCAGGTGTCGCCCGATATATGGCGCAAATTGATCGAAACCTGTCCCATCGAGTTCGGACACATCCAGTACCCGCAGGCACTATGAGCGCTGCAAGATACCCGCTGCAGAAGCAGGCCTCTTGAGATTTGTCCGATAGTGATCGGCACCGCACCCTTGCCCGCCCGCTTCCACACTGCCCATGCCACGAGGATCCACCGCCATGCGCGCCACCGTCTGTGAACTTCCCTGCCAACCCGTGCTGCTGGAGGCCGCCTGGGCCGCCCTGTGCGCGCACACCCGCGCCGAGCGGTCCGGGCTGGTGCTGCTGCCCGAGTTCGCGTTTGTCGAACCCCTGTGGGAGACCCTGCCCCCCGAACCCGCCCACTGGGATGCCGCCGTGGCGCTGAGCGACGCCTGGCAAGCCCGCCTGCACGCGCTGGACACCGACTGGGTGGTGGGCGCCCGCCCGGTCACGGTGGGCGGACAGCGCTTCAACGAGGGCTTTGCCTGGTCGCGCCAGGGCGGCTACCTGCCGCTGCGGCGCAAGTTCCACCTGCCCGACGAACCCGGCGGCTGGGAGGCGCACTGGTTCGAGCGCGGCGACGCCGCCTTCCCCCGCCTGCAGGCCGGTGCGCTCGGCTTCGGGCTCAATATCTGCTCCGAACTCTGGGCACTGGACACCTACGGCGCCTATGCCGCGCTCGGCGGCGTGCAGGCCATCCTGTCGCCGCGTGCCACGGCGGCGGCCACCACCGCCAAATGGCTGGCGGTGGGCACCGTGGCCGCCGTGCGCACGGGGGCCTACAGCCTGTCGTCCAACCGCGTGGATGCCGCCGCCGGCACCTATGGCGGCGCGGGCTGGGCCATCAGCCCCGACGGCGCCATGCTTGCGCGCACCACGCCCGCACAGCCCTTTTGCACCGTGGACCTGGACTTGCAGGCGGTCGCCGCCGCGCAGGACACCTACCCGCGCTACGTCTTTTCCACCCCCACGCCACCCCAGCCCGCCACCGCACCATGACCGAAGCCACCCTTGCCCCCCATCCGCTGAAGATCGCCATCCTCGTCTTCGACGACGTGGAGGCCCTTGACCTCGCGGGCCCCTACGAGGTGTTCACCACCGCCACCCGCATGCAGCAGCGCCTGCGGCCCGGCGCACCCGCGCCCTTTGCCGTGCAGTGCGTGGCGCGCGGCATGCAGCCGGTGCAGGCGCGCGCCGGCCTGCGGGTGCTGCCCGATGCCGACTTCGCCACCGCCGTGGCGCCGGACGTGCTCATCGTGCCCGGGGGCGTGGTCGATGCAGCCGCCGCCTGCGCCCAGACGCGCGCCTGGGTGGCCCGGGCCGCGCGCGGCGCGCGGGTCACGGCCTCGGTATGCACCGGCGCGTTCATCCTGGCGGCGGCCGGCGTGGTCACCGAAGGGCCCGTCACCACGCACTGGGAGGACATCGCGGACCTGCGCGCGCAGTTTCCCGCGCTCAACGTGCAGGAGAATGTGCGCTGGGTGGACCGGGGCGCGTTCGTCACGTCTGCGGGCATCAGCGCGGGCATCGACATGAGCCTGCATCTGGTCACGCGCCTGGCGGGCTCGGCGCTCTCCCAGCGCACCGCCCGCCAGATGGACACGCCCTGGAATCCCGCGCCCTGAAGGCCGCCCGTGCCGCCCCTCCCCCTCTCCCGCCGGGGCCTGGCAAGGCCGGCTCCGGGGGCAGGGGCCCCGGCCGTGCCGGTTCTCAAGGCCGCGGACGAAGCAAGGAAACACTGATGCAGGACATGCCACCCGCCCCCATCCACGTCTATTTCGCGCTGCTGCCCGGCAGCCTGGTGCTGGACTGGGCAGGCCCCGCGGAGGCGCTGCGCATCGCCAACCAGACGCTGCGCGCACGGGGCCTGCCCGAGCGCTTCGTGCAGCACTTCGTGAGCCCCACGCCCGAGTCCATGACCTCCGTGGGCGTCGCGCTCACGGGCCTGGCGCCGTTGCCCGAGGTGCTGCCCAGCCCCGCCTGGGTGGTGCTGGTGGGCCTGCCGGGCCGGCGCATCGACGTGGGCCACGGCGAGGCCCAGGCGCTGCTGCACTGGCTGCGCGGCCTGCGCCCGGTGGCCGGGCAGCTCGAGCTGGTCACCGTGTGCGCCGGGGCGGTGCTCGCCGCGCATGCCGGCCTGCTCACCGGCCGGCGCGCCACCACGCACCACCTGCACCTCGACGAACTGGCCGAGGTGGACCCGCGCTGCGACGTGGCCGCCAACCGCGTGTTCGTGACCGACGGGCCCATCTACACCAGCGCGGGCGTCACCACCGGCATCGACCTGCTGCTGCACCGCATCTCGGACCTGTGCGGCCCCACCGTGGCCGTGCAGGTGGCGCAGGCGATGGTGATCGGGCTTCGCCGGGGCCCGGACGACCCGCAGTTCTCGCCCTTCCTGCACCACCGCAACCACCTGCACGCCGCGCTGCACCGCGTGCAGGACGCCGTGGGCCAGCAACCCCAGGCCGACTGGAGCGTGCCCGCCATGGCGGAGGTGGCGCACACCTCGCCCCGGCACCTCACAAGGCTGTTCCTGGAGCATGCGGGCATCGCGCCGCTGGCGTACCTGCGCCGCATCCGACTGGCCACGGCCGAAGCGGCCCTGCAGTCCGGGCGCAACGTCACCCAGGCCGCGCAGATGGCGGGCTTCAGCTCCGACACGCAGCTGCGCCGCGCCTGGCACCAGTTCGGCCGGGGCGGCACGCCGTCCCAGGGCACGGCGCGGCGGCCCCACTGAGAAGGAACACACAGGAGACCACTGTGCGGCGTGGCGTGGCCAATCCACAAGGGCCCTGCCCCGGCCACACGGACACCGCCGTGCCAGAGTCCCCTCGCGAAGGCGCTGCAGGAGCGGGATGCGGTCCCGACGGTCCAGAGGCTCAGGGGTGCGGCGCCGCAGTCCTGTACTTGAGGCTTTTCTGGCCTCCAGCGCTTGATGGGAAAGCGCTGAAAGCTATATAAATAATAGCAATCATCTTGCCCCGAGGGCTTCAGTACGCCTCGGGCACGTACATCGACGCGGGCACCGGCTGGCGCAGGTACTCGGGGTTGCGCACGCGGTCGGGCAGCACCACCGCCGGATGCGGCACCTCCTGGTAGGGCAGCTGCGACAGCAGGTGGGCGATGCAGTTCAGGCGCGCCTTTTTCTTGTCCACCGCCTGCACCACCCACCAGGGCGCCTCGGGGATGTGGGTGCGTTCCAGCATGGTTTCCTTGGCCTTGGTATAGGCCTCCCAGCGCACGCGGCTTTCCAGGTCCATGGGGCTGAGCTTCCACTGCTTGAGCGGGTCGTGGATGCGCCCGAGGAAGCGCAGGTGCTGCTCCTCGTCGGTGATCGAGAACCAGTACTTGACGAGCGTGATGCCCGAACGCACCAGCATCTTCTCGAACTCGGGCACCGTGCGGAAGAATTCCTCGTATTCGTCGTCGGTGCAAAAGCCCATGACCCGCTCGACACCCGCGCGGTTGTACCAGCTGCGGTCGAACAGCACCATTTCGCCGGCGGCGGGCAGGTGCGCCACATAGCGCTGGAAGTACCACTGCGTGCGCTCGCGGTCGTTGGGCGCGGGCAGCGCGGCCACGCGGGCCACGCGCGGGTTCAGGCGCTGGGTGATGCGCTTGATCACGCCGCCCTTGCCCGCCGCGTCGCGCCCCTCGAACAGGATCACCACCTTCTGGCGGCTGTGCTGCACCCAGTCCTGCAGCTTGACGAGCTCGCCCTGCAGGCGGAACAGCTCCTTGAAGTAAAGCTGGCGCGCCAGCTTGTCCGTGGGCTGGGGGACGCCGAGATCGTCCACGTTGCGGTCCTCGATCTCCAGCTCCAGCTCTTCGTCGTAGCTGTCGATCAGGTCGTTGGCGATGCGCTGCATCAAGTCCTGGGTGTCAAGGGTGTTCTGGTGAAACATGGGCAACCGATCCGTGCAGGCAAATAGACAGAGAGATGCGCCATCGTGGCGCCGGCAGGTGACAGTGTTGTGACATCGGCGTGATCTGTCACGGCGCTGTCACGCCCGCGCGCCAACATGCGGCGGTGCCAGCCTGTCTCCCTCCTTTCCGCCGCGCGCCCTCTTTGCCGTGAATGCCCACCTGAACTACGGCGGCGATGCCGCCGGGCTGATCTGCGGCTATCTGCTGGATGCCGACGCACCCCCGCGCGAAGTCGATTCGGCGCAGGCCGCGCAGTGGCTGAGCGCGCTGCGGCATCCGCCAGCCACGGGCACCGCAGCGCCGCAAGCGGAGCACGCCACCACCTTCCTGTGGCTGCATTTCAACCTGCGCCACGCGCAGGCCGTGCGCTGGATGGAGCGGCACGCCGGCCTGCCCGAGGCCTTCTTCGATGCGCTCAAGGACCGCTCGGTATCGACGCGCATCGAGCGCGACGACGACACGCTGATCGCCGTCCTCAACGACGCGCACTTCGACTTCGCGTTCGAGCCCTCGGACATCGCCACGCTCTGGACCAGCGTGGCGCCGCGCCTGATGGTGACCGGGCGCACGCGGCCGCTGCGCTCGGTGGATGCGCTGCGCACGGCGGTGCGCAGCGGGCAGGCGCCGCGATCCAGCGTGGCCCTGCTGGCCGAACTGATGCGCACCCAGGCCTCGGGCCTGGTGGACATCGTGCGCGGCGTGACCCAGCGCATCGACGACGTGGAGGACGAGCTGCTGGCCGGCCGCCTGGACCACAAGCGCGCGCGGCTCGGGGTGCTGCGGCGCCTGCTCGTGCGCCTGCAGCGGCTGCTGGCCCCCGAGCCCGCCGCGCTGTTTCGCCTGCTGCAGCACCCGCCCGCATGGATGGGCGCGGACGATGCCCAGGAGCTGCGCGACTCCACGGAGGAATTCTCGGTGGTGCTGCGCGACATGCAGGGCCTGCAGGAGCGCATCAAGCTGCTGCAGGAAGAGATCGCCGCCAACGTGCAGGAAGCCAACAGCCGCAGCCTCTTCGTGCTGACGGTGGTGACCGTGCTGGCCCTGCCCATCAACATCCTGGCGGGGCTGTTCGGCATGAACGTGGGCGGCGTGCCGCTGGCGGACAACGGGCACGGTTTCTGGATCATCGTGGCCGTGGTGGCCGCCTTCACGGCGGTGGCGGGCTGGCTGGCGCTGCGGGACACCCACGATCGGTAGGTGCGGGCCCGGGCATGTCTACAATCGCGCCCCTTGCCCTGCTCCCGGACCGCTTTCCACCATGAACATCGTCGTCAACGAAGAACTCAAAGCCTATATCGAACCCCTGACCCCCGACGAGCACGAGGCCCTGGAGCGCAGCATCCTGGCCGAGGGCTGCCGCGACGCGCTGGTGCTGTGGGGCGACGTGCTGGTGGACGGCCACAACCGCTACGGCATCTGCCAGAAGCACGGCCTGCCCTTCCAGACGGTGCAGAACCCGCGTTTCCAGTCGATGGAGGACGTGCACCTGTGGATGATCGACCAGCACCTGGGGCGCCGCAGCGTGTCGGACTTCCAGCGCGGTGTGCTGGCCCTGCGCAAGCGCGAGATCATGGCCGAGCGCAAGGCGCGCGCCCCGGAGCCTTCGGAGTCACCCGACACCCTGGCCGCGGACGCCCCGGCGGCGCCCGAGGCCGCTGCCGCCCTGCCCGCCCCCGATCCGCTGGCCAGCCGCGAGGCCATCGCCCGGGCCGCGCGGCTGAGCAGCAGCCAGGTGGTGATGATCGAGAAGATCCAGAAGCAGGCCGCCCCCGAGCTGGTGGCCGCCGTGAAGTCCGGCACCATTTCCATCAACGCCGCCGCCGCCGTGTCCACGCTGCCCGCCGAGGAGCAGGTGGCGGCCGTCGCCGCGGGCAAGGATGAGCTCAAGCAGGCCGCCAAGCGCGTGCGCGAACTCAACAAGCGCAAGCCGCGCGACGAAGCGCGTTCAGAAGAAGAAGAAGAAAAGGAAGAAAAGGCCGCGCCACAGCCGGGCACGGGCGCCGAGGGAAGTGCCGACGAGCTGCAGGCCCTGCGCCACCGCGTGGCGGAACTCACCGCCGAGAACACCGAGCTGCGCCGGCAGCTGGCACAGCTACGGGCCGACCAGCCCGCGCACAGCGCACCGTTCTAGCCGCGCAGTGCGTTGAGGCGGTCGGCAATCAGGTCGATGTCCAGACCGTCTTCGGCATGGGCCAGATAGGCCTGCAGGTCGGCCACGGCCTCGGCCGTATTGCCCCGCTCGGCATGGGCCAGCCCCCGGTCGCGCCGCTCGCCCCAGGCCTCGGGCAGCAGCACGATGAGCCGGTCGAGCACGGTGATCAGGCGCTGCCAGTCCTGCTGGGTGCGGTGCACCTCTTTCAGGTTGCGCAGCATGCGCGCGATGATGTCGCGCGGCGTGGCCGCCTGGAGGTACAGGCCCAGCGGCACATCGTAGTCGTCCACCAAGCCGTTGCGGCGCTTGTAGGGTTCCAGCCGCTCGGCCAGTTCCTCGCGGCTGAGCGACTGGCCCGAGATCGGGTCGAGCACCACCTGCCCCTTGGGCAGCAGCACCTTGACCATGAAATGCCCGGGGAACGCGATGCCCCGCGCATGCAGGCCCAGGCCCTGGGCCAGCTCCATCCACAGCACGGCCAGCGAAATCGGGATGCCCCGGCGCGTGCGCAGCACGGCGTTGAGGTAGCTGTTCTCGGGGTCGTAGTAGTTGTTGACGTTGCCGCCAAAACCCAGGTCGGCGAAGAAGAACTGGTTGAGGGTGCGCAGGCGCTGCAGCGCGGGCGCATCGGCGGGCAGGCGGCGCTTGATGCGGGCGAGCAGCTGGTCCATGTCGCCCAGCAACTGCTGCACATCCAGTTCCGGGTACTCGTCGTGGGCCAGGCTGGCCGCGGCCTCCAGCAGCGGAAAGTGGTCGTCGCTCTGCACCAGCGATGCAAAGTACTCCAGCGAGGTGGGCACGGAATAGCTCAGGGACATATGGCAGGGTTGTAAGTGCCGCGCCGGCCTGCGTCAAGCGACAGAAGGCACCGCTTGGCAGCACATTTGCGGCCTTTGCCGCCGTCAGCGCCGCAGCAGCTGGCGCAGCTTGAGGCCGGCCGCCCACAGCGCGCCGAAGTACAGCACGGCCGCCGCAGCCATGAGCCCGGCCAGCAGCCCTATGCGCCGAAGGGTCTGCCCCTTCATCGCCACCCAGTCGAAGTGCTGCGCGCCCCACGCCAGCAGCAGGGCCAGCAAGGCGCTCGCGGCGATCACCTGCAGGGCGAACTTGCCCCAGCCAGGCAAGGGCCGGTAGCTGCCGCGCCGCAGCAGGCCGATCAGCAGCCAGGCGGCATTGACGAGGGCCCCGATGCCGATGGTCAGCGTCAGGGCGGCGTGCTGCAGGTAGCGCACCAGCACCAGGTTCATCAGCTGCGTCAGCACCAGCACCGCCACCGCAATGAGCATGGGGGTGCGCATGTCGTGCTTGGCATAGAAACCGGGCGCCAGCACCTTGATGGCCACAATGCCCACCAGGCCCACGCCATAACCCGTGAGTGCCAGGGTGGTTTGGCGCACGTCCTGGTCGCCAAAGGCCCCATAGTGGTACAGCACCGCCACCAGCGGCTCTGAAAAGACCAGCAAGGCCACCATGCAGGGCACCGACAGCAACACCACCAGGCGCAGCCCCCAGTCAAGCATGGCCGAATACCTTTCGTCGTCCTGCTTGGCGCGGGCGCTGGCCAGCTGCGGCATCAGCACCACCCCCAGCGCCACGCCCAGCAGCGCGGTCGGCAGCTCCATCAGGCGGTCCGCGTAGGTGATCCAGCTCACGCTGCCGGTGGCCAGGTGCGAGGCGATCTGCGTGTTGATGAGCAGCGAGACCTGCGCCACGCTCACCCCCAGCAGCGCGGGCAGCATCAGGCGGATCACCTTGCGCGTGGTGGGGTCCGACCAGGCGGCCCGGATCGCCGCCCAGCGCACCCCGATGCGCGGCAGCAGCCCCAGGCGCGCCAGCGCGGGCACCTGGATGGCCAGCTGCAGCAGCCCCCCCACCATGACCCCGGCGGCCTGCGCGTAGATGGGCTCGATGCCATGGCGGGCGAACCAGGGCGCCCCCAGGACGATGGAGAGAATGAGCGCGATGTTGAGCAGCACCGGCGACGCCGCGGGCACCGCGAACTTCTTCCAGGTATTGAGAATGCCCCCCGCCAGGGCCACCAGCGACATGAAGCCGATGTAGGGGAACATCCAGCGCGTCATGGTGACGGCGGCGTCAAAACCCTGGGGCGACTGCTGGAGCCCGCTGGCCATGCCCCACACCATCCAGGGGGCGCCCAGCACACCGGCAATACACAGCAGCACCAGCGTCCATGCGAGCAAGGTGCCCACATGGTTGATCAGCGCCCGGGCCCCTTCGTCGCCCTCCTGGGCACGGGTAGCGGACAGCACCGGCACGAACGCCTGGCTGAAGGCCCCTTCGCCGAGGACCCGGCGAAACAGGTTGGGAATGCGGAACGCCACATTGAAGGCGTCCGTCATGGCGCTGACCCCGAAGACCGATGCCATGAGCAGCTCCCGCACCAGCCCGGTGATGCGGGAGACGAGGGTCAGGAGGGAGACGGTGGAGGCGGCTTTGAACAGTGACACCGCAAGAAGTGTAGCCCCCCTGTGCCGCTGCGCGCCGTCCCCCAGGAGCGTCTCCCAGGGAGGCCGCACCCGGTGGCCTGGCAGAGCCGTTTCCAACGGGTGCGCAGGCGATGGCAACGCGCCGGCAGCAGCCGCCGTGACCACGGTAAGTGGCTCTGGGCTATAATCGCGGGCTTTGCTGGCATCATCCTCAGACTCAAGGAATCAAAACCATGGCATCCGCTAAACCCAAGAAGAAGAACCCGCGCCTGGCGTCGGGCCGCAAGCGCGTCCGTCAGGACGTCAAGATCAACGCTGCGAACACCTCGCTGCGCTCCAAATACCGTACCGCTGTCAAGAACGTCGAAAAGGCTGTTCTGGCTGGCGACAAGACCAAGGCGACCGAACTGTTCGCCAAGATGCAGGCCGTGGTCGACACCGTGGCTGACAAGGGCATCTTCCACAAGAACAAGGCTGCTCGCGACAAGAGCCGTCTGTCCGCCAAGGTGAAAGCCCTGGCCCTGGCCGCCTGACCCACTTCAGGCAAACAGCCCGAACGGCATCCGCCGTTCGCCGTTTGTAACGGGTGCGCTGCCAGCAAACGAACAAACCGCCTTCGGGCGGTTTTTTCGTTTCTGGATGCAAATGGCGCGCCCCGTCTCTTTACGATAAATTATTGAAGAACCATAATTATTGGAATTTCATAAAAACCAATAAACCATGACCTTCCGGCGAACCGCCCTCGCGCAGGAGATGGCCACGCAATTGCTGCGGCCCTCGTTTCTCGACACGTCGCTGCGCTCGGGCCTGTTCCTGGCGGGGCAGCGGCGCGTGGGCAAGACCACCTTCCTGGCCACCGACCTGATCCCCGCGCTGGAGGCCCTGGGCGCCATCGTGGTCTATGTGGACCTGTGGAGCCAGCCCCAGGCCAACCCGGCCGACCTGGTGCACGAGGCGATCCGCAAGGCCTTGAAGGAGCTCCAGACGCCGGGCTCGGCCATCCTCAGGCGGCTCAAGGATGTCTCCAGCGTCGATGCCGGCGCGGCGGGGTTCAAGTTCGGGTTCAAGCTCTCCGATGTGGGCAAGGAAAAAGGTGTGAGCCTGGCCCAGGCGTTCAAGGAACTGATCGACCAGGCCCGCACGGACGTGGTACTCATCATCGACGAGGTCCAGCACGCCCTGGGCAGCGCCGACGGCGACAACATGCTGCACGCGCTCAAGGCCGCGCGCGACGCCATCAACACCCGCCCCGGCACGCCCGGCTATTTCCTGTTCCTGGGCACGGGCTCCCACCGCGCGCGGGTGCAGGAGCTCACGCTCAAGGGCAACCAGGCGTTCAACGGCGCGGTGACCAACGAGTTTCCGGTGCTGGGCCGGGACTTCATCGACTACGTGCTGGAGCAGGTCCGCCCCCAGCTCGGGCCCATGCTCCCGGCCCCGGACGTCGCAGAGGCGGCCTTCAAAAGCATGGGGAGCCGGCCCGAGGAGCTGATGAAGGCCCTGAACATCCTGCGCAGCCTGCCGCCGGACGCGCGGCCCGACGAACATCTGCCGACCATCGCCCAATCGCTGGGCGCGGCCGCTGCCGACGTCGAACTGCAGAAGGTGGAAGCCATGGGCCCTCTGGCCGAGGCCGTGTTCTCGCGCATCTGCAGCATCGGTGGCGACGTCAAGGGCGTGTTCACCGCCGACGCCCTCAAGGCCTACGCAGCGCAGATTGGCCGCGAGGCCACGGCCCAGGAGGTACAGGGCGTGATCGGGATGATGACCTCCGCCAACCTGCTCATGCGCGTCCGGCACGGGCACTACGGGGTGACGGACCCGTTCGTGGAGAAGGCCTGGATGGCCAGGCTGCGGTCGGACCAGCTCCTGCGCGCCAGCCCCGCACCGGATTCTGACCACGGTGCAGCGTGATCGCAAAACACTGAACGGCGGTGGAACCGGGGCCCCGGAAGTGGCCGGCCACGCCACGAAAGACGCTCCGCACCTGCCGGCGCAGGCGCACCGGGGGAAAGGTCAAGGCCTGGCGGAAGGCGCGGGGGGCGGGTCTGGCAACAGGCAGGCTTCGGCCACCTGCAGATTGTTGTCCCGTGCGAAGTTGATGACGAAGTCCCAGGCCATGGGTTCGTGGTCGCGCAGGTCGCGGTGCACCACCACGCACTTCACCCCGTTGAGCGTGGTCGGAATGCACCAGGGCGAGTAACTCAGATGGCTGCCGGGCCGCGCTCCGCCCGGGCGAAAACTGCTCATCACCCCGGCCAGCCGCTCGGCCCAATCACTGGGGCGAAAGGTCTTCCCGTCATGGGTAATGCCCTGGATGAAGACTTCTTTGGAGGTGGGGGAAACCATCGGGATTGGAGTGGTAGTGGGGCGCGGCCAAGGCAGGATCACTGCATGCTGCACCGCAACGCGCATTCTAACTCTTATATAAGAGCTGGGACCCTAATCCACATGCTGGACTCCGGATCAGGCCCCGAAACAGCGTGGGCCGCGCCGCATTGCAGTAATGCGCAATCGTCAACAGCCGTTCATCGTGCTCCCCCTAGAATCGTGCTTCGCTTTCTCGGGCTTCGATCCCTCAAGGGCAGCCCATCACCGTACCGTCAGGAGATTTCTGCATGACCGCCACCACCCCGGCAGCTTCGCCCCACGTGATGAACACCTATGGCCGCGTACCCATCGCGCTGGCCCGTGGCCAGGGCAGCCGAGTCTGGGACGTGAACGGCAAGGAATACCTGGACGGCCTGGGCGGCATCGCCGTGAACACCCTGGGCCACAACCACGCCAAGCTCGTGCCCGCGCTGCAGGACCAGATCACCAAGCTGATCCACACCTCCAACTACTACCACGTGCCGCTGCAGGAACAGCTCGCGGCCAAGCTGGTGGAGCTGTCGGGCATGCAGAACGTGTTCTTCTGCAACTCGGGCCTGGAAGCCAATGAGGCGGCCCTGAAGATCGCCCGCAAGTTCGGCGTGGACAAGGGCATCGCCAAGCCCGAGATCGTGGTGTACGAGAAGGCCTTCCACGGCCGCTCCATCGCCACCATGTCGGCCACGGGCAACCCCAAGATCTACAGCGGCTTCGGCCCGCTGGTGGAAGGCTTCATCCGCGTGCCGCTGAACGACATCGAAGCCATCAGGAAGGCCACCGAAGGCAACCCCAACGTGGTGGCCGTGTTCTTCGAGACCATCCAGGGCGAAGGCGGCATCAACCCGATGCGCATCGAATACCTGCAGCAGCTGCGCAAGCTGTGCGACGAGCGTGGCTGGCTCATGATGATCGACGAAGTGCAGTGCGGCATGGGCCGCACCGGCAAGTGGTTCGCCCACCAATGGGCGGGCATCGTGCCCGACGTGATGCCCCTGGCCAAGGGCCTGGGCTCGGGCGTGCCGATCGGCGCGGTGGTGGCCGGCCCCAAGGCCGCCAACGTGCTGCAGCCCGGCAACCACGGCACCACCTTCGGCGGCAACCCGCTGGCGATGCGCGCCGGGGTCGAGACCATCCGCATCATGGAAGAGGACGGCCTGCTGCACAACGCCGTCACCGTGGGCGACCACCTGCGCGCGGCGCTGCAGCGCGAGCTGGGCAGCCTGCCCGGCGTGAAGGAGATTCGCGGCCAGGGCCTGATGCTGGGTATCGAGCTTGCCAAGCCCTGCGGCGCGCTGATTGGCCGCGCGGCCGAGGCGGGCCTGCTGCTGTCGGTCACGGCCGACAGCGTGATCCGCCTGGTGCCGCCGCTGATCCTCACCACCGCCGAGGCCGACGAGATCGTCGCCAAGCTGACCCCGCTGGTCAAGGCCATCCTGGCCGAATAGGCCCGCCGCGATACATTGCATCCATGAAACATTACCTGCAGTTCAACGACCTCACCGCCGACGAATACGCCTACCTGTTCGAGCGCGCCGCGCTCATCAAGAAGAAATTCAAGGCCTACGAAAAGCACCACCCGCTGGTGGACCGCACGCTGGCCATGATCTTCGAGAAGGCCAGCACGCGCACGCGCGTGAGTTTTGAAGCCGGCATGTACCAGTTGGGCGGCTCCGTGGTGCACCTGACCACGGGCGACAGCCAGCTGGGCCGCGCCGAGCCCATCGAGGACAGCGCCAAGGTCATCAGCCGCATGGTCGACCTGGTGATGATCCGCACCTACGAGCAGGCCAAGATCGAGCGCTTTGCCGCCAACTCGCGCGTGCCGGTCATCAATGGCCTGACCAACGAATACCACCCCTGCCAGATCCTGGCCGACATCTTCACCTTCATCGAGCACCGCGGCGCCATCAAGGGCAAGACCGTGGCCTGGGTGGGTGATGGCAACAACATGGCCAACACCTGGCTGCAGGCGGCATCGCTGCTGGGCTTCAAGGTGCACGTGAGCACGCCGCGCGGCTACGAAGTGGATGAGAAACTGGCCGCTGGCGCAGGCGGAATCAGCGCTGGCAGCTATCAATTCTTTAGCAACCCGCTGGAAGCCTGCCAAGGCGCCGACCTGGTGACCACCGACGTGTGGACCAGCATGGGCTACGAGGCCGAGAACGAAGAGCGCAAGAAAGCCTTCGCCGACTGGTGCGTGGACGCCGAAATGATGGCCGCCGCCAAGCCGGACGCCCTGTTCATGCACTGCCTGCCCGCCCACCGTGGCGAAGAAGTCGAAGCGGACGTGATCGACGGGCCGCAGTCCGTGGTGTGGGACGAGGCAGAAAACAGGATGCACGTGCAAAAGGCACTCATGGAGTACCTTTTGCTCGGCCGGATTGCATGACATGCGATCCGGTGGCGCGCCCGCGCCGGCAGCCTGTTTCGGCGCAGGCTCATGTCCGCACAGCGGACGTGAAGCGGCCGCAGGCCGCGCGCCGAAGCCACAACAGGATGCACGTGCAAAAGGCACTCATGGAGTACCTTTTGCTCGGCCGCGTGGCCTGATCCACTTCTCCACCATGCCCTGGCGCCGCCAGCCCGTCCATGGCGCCGAACTGCAGGCGCACTGGAACGCGCTGGGCCAGTCGCTGGGCCGCGACACCCCCGCCTGGCGCGCCGAGGGCCGGCGCCTCATCCTGGGCTGGGCCCACTGGCCCCGCGCGTACCACGACACCACCCATCTGTGGGCCTGCCTGCGGCACCTGCAAACGGTGCAGGATCAGCAGCCCGGTGCCCTGCAAGACCCCCATGCCACCGCCCTCGCCCTGTGGTTCCATGACGCGATCTATTGGCCGTGGAGCAAGCACAACGAGGAGCGCAGTGCCGACGGGGCCATGCGCTTCCTGCGCAGCCAGAACCTGCCCGAGCCCATGGTCCTGCGCGTGCACCAGCACATCCTCGACACCCGCCACAACCCCGGCGCGCTGGCCGGTGATGCGCAATGGGTTGTCGACATCGATCTGGCCATCCTCGGCCAGATCGACGCGGTCTACCGCCAGTTCGAGCGCAATGTGCGGCGTGAGTACTTCTTCGTGCGCTGGCCACGGTATGCAGCGGGGCGCAGCGCGGTGCTGCAGGGGTTTCTGGAGCGGCCGCGAATCTATGGCACGGAATGGTTCCATGAACGCCATGAAGCGCAGGCGCGCATCAACCTAAGCAACGCCTTGGCAGCCCTGCGAGCGGGAACGCTCTACGCCTGAGCCCCCATCAGTCGCAGGGTTCGAATCGCTTGCACTCGTCAGCAATGTGGATGGCGGTCAGCGTGTTTTCACCGTCCACGCGCCGAGCCTGAAACCTGACCCATGCGCCCTCGGAGATGCCGGCCAGAAGGCTTGCGTCGACGACCCGAAAGGTCTGCGTCGCGAACGGAATCTTCGCGCGGGGCAGCAACTTCAGGCGCACATACAGCTTCTTGCCGCCGCTCCCGCTTTCGCGGTCCACGGACACCACACGCGCCCGCGTGTAGACCGCTTCCGTGGAACCTTGATCAGCCGCCTGCGCGGCGGCGGCGGCAGCGCCAGCACCGATCATCGCCCACACCGTCAGAACCCAGGCACCGCGCGGCATGGTCAAAACGCCCACGCGCCCAGCTGGTAGTAGTCGAACCCACCTGTGCGCCCGCCCAGGCATTGGGCCAGGAAGTCTTCGGTCTTGCGGTACATGGTGAGGTTGTTGCTCCACTTCTGGTTGCCATGGCCGTCGCCGGTGAAGGTGACGTAGTCCACCTCCTTGCCCGCCTTGCGCAGTGCGGCCACCATCCGTTCGGACTGATCCAGCTTCACCCGGGGGTCGTTCACGCCATGCATGACGAGGATGGGCTTTTGCGCATGCTCGGCGCGGTACAGGGGCGACTTGGCATCCATGCGGGCGCGGTCCTCCGGCACGGCCGGATTGCCCACATAGCGATGCCACCAGGGCAGGCCCAGCTCCCAATAGGGCGGCGCGGCCTCCAGCAGCCGGGCGATGTCCGTCACGCCCACCACGTCCACGGCGCAGGCAAAGACCTCAGGGGTAAAGGTCGCGCCGACCAGCGCCGAGTAGCCGCCGTAGCTCGCGC
This sequence comes from Acidovorax sp. A79, assembly GCF_041154505.1. Classification (GTDB taxonomy): domain Bacteria; phylum Pseudomonadota; class Gammaproteobacteria; order Burkholderiales; family Burkholderiaceae_C; genus Acidovorax. The sequence goes on along the minus strand of NZ_AP028672.1, from coordinate 4,640,768 downwards.
CGTAGATCGCCACGCGCGTCGGGTCGGCCACGCCCTGCTCCACGGCCCAGCGCACGCCGTCCACCAGGTCATCGTGCATGCGTCCCGCGAATTCACCCATGGCTCTTTCCATGTGCGCGCGGCCATAGCCGCTGGAACCCCGGTAGTTGACCTGCAGCACGGCATAGCCCCGGTTGGCCAGAAACTGCTGCATCGCACGGCTTGTGGCCCCATCGCCCCAGCGGTCGCGCGCCCAGGGACCACCATGCACCAGCAGCACCATCGGCAAGCGTTGCGGCACCACTCCCTGAGGCAGTGTGAGGTATCCATGCACCGTCAAGCCGTCGCGAGCGACGTAGGTGATGGGCCTGGTCGGTGCCAGGTCCTTGGCAATCAGGCTCAGGCGGTTTTCCCCCAGTAGCCGTGGCTCTTGCCCTTCGCGCAGCAGATAGCTGCGCGTGCCTCGGTCCGTCGAGACGGATACCGCCAACACAGTGTCGGTGCGGTCCATGCTGGTCACGAACACCTCTGCTGGCTGTTCGCCCGCCAGTGCGGACAGCCGCGCGGCCAACGCGGGGTCGAACACCTGGCGCGCCGGGTAGCCTGGCATGAAGTTGGCCACCAAAGGCTCGCGCGTTCGGCGGCTCAGCGTTACGCTGTCCAGGTCCACATCGGGCGATGCGAACAACTCATCCTCGGCGCCGGTGATCATGTCGAGCCGCACCAGCGCCAGCTTGTCGCGGCCACGGTTGGACAGAGCCCACGCCTTGCGCCCCTCGTCGTGCAGGCCAAAGATGCTCAGGGTGTCCCAGCGGCTGCGCTGCGCCACGGTGACCCAGCTGCCGGGCTCCGTGCCTGGACGCTCCAGCAGGGCCTCGTCGCCGCGCAACTGCGCGCGCGCCCGCAGCTGGCCACCCGGGTCCACGCCCCACCAGTTGACGTTGCCAGGGTTGGTGGCCAGCAGCACCGGCGCGCCGCCTGCAGCGCTGACCCGGTACAGGTCGAAGACTTTCTTGTCGCGCTGGTTGGAGGTGACGATGAAGTCGGCAGTGCCCTCCACGGCGTCCACAAAATGCGCCACCGAACGGGGCGCCGGCATCAGCTCGCGCAAGTCCGTGCCGGGGCCCTCCACTTCGCCCGCAAAGATGCGCGTGTTCTCATCGCCCGTGAGGTCGGCCGTGATGCCCAGCCAGCGGCTGTCTGCGCTGAAGCGGATAGATCGGGCCCGGATGCGGAAGGCCTTGGCACTGCCACCGTCGATAGGCTGCACCCAGATCGCGGGCACCACGCCATCCACGCCGAACCAGGCGATGCGCTGGCCGTCCGGCGACACCCGGTAACCACCGGTGGACTGCCGGCTGGCCACGAAGTCGCGCACCGGCACCAGATCGGGCAACTGACCGCCCACCAGTGCAGGGTGCGCAGGGCCACTGGCGCAACCCGCCAGCCACAGTGCACACACCGCCAGACCTGCCCATGTGCAGAACCGTTTCATTTGCATGCCACCCGCTCCCGATATTGCTTGTTGATGTGCTTGGGATTGTGAAAGAGCCCAGCTTAAGGCACGCCAAAGAAGGTCCGCCGATCGCGCACGCTACAGGCCGCCGCGCATTGCCAGCCCCCACAATGCCTCCCATGCACATCCTGCTCATCGAAGACGACCTCGACCTGGGCCGCGCGCTGCAGTCCGCGCTGAAGGTGGAGGGCCTGACCAGCGAATGGCTGCGCCGCGCCGTGGATGCGCCGGCCACGGTGGACGCAAACACCATCGACTGCGTGCTGCTGGACCTGACCCTGCCCGACGGCAGCGGGTTCGACCTGCTCGCCCGCTGGCGCGCGCAGGGCCAGCAGGTGCCCATCATCGTGATCACCGCGCGCTCGGCGGTCGAGGACCGGCTGGCGGGGCTGGACGGCGGCGCGGACGACTTCGTGATCAAGCCCTTCGCCACGGCCGAGCTGATGTCGCGCATCCGTGCGGTGCTGCGCCGCAGCGCGCGGCAGGCCAGCGAGCGGTGGGTGCTGGGCGAGCTGGTGGTCGAGCCCCGGCGCCACCAGGCGCGGCGCGGCGGCGAGCCGCTGGATCTGTCGCCGCGCGAGTTCCAGCTGCTGCTGGAGCTGGCGCGCGAGCCCGGCGCCGTGGTGCCCAAGGGCGTGCTCGCCCAGCGGCTGGACCCGCTGGGCGAACCCGTGGATTTCGGCGCCATCGAAGTGCACGTGTCCAACCTGCGCCGCAAGATCGGGCCGGAGCTGATCCGCACCGTGCGCGGGGTGGGCTATCTGCTGCAGGCATGACCCGCCCCGTCTCCCTTCCCCGCAAGCTGCACACCGCCTGGACCAGGCTGGCCGAGCCCACGCTGGTGCGCCGCAGCGTGATCTCGGTCATGGTGGCCTTCGTCCTGGTGTGGGTTGTCCTGCTCGGCTACAACTACGTCAACTACAAGCAGGCCATCACCTATGACCCGGGCCTGCAGAAGTATGGCGACGCGGTGCTGGACTCACTGGCCCACCTCACGGACCGTTCGCAAGCCTCCGCCGCTCTGGCCTCGACCGACCACTGGACCAACATCCGCCGTCGCCAGATCGGCCTGCTGCCCGGCACATTGCTGCATGAACTGAAAGACGCCGCCACCGGCCAGCCGGTATTCGCATCGCCCGGACTGCAACCGTTGACGCCGCCGCCCGCCACGCCAGAAGCGGTGGGCGTGATCACGGAGGCCCGTCTGGGCGGCACCGTCTACCGCATCTACACGGGCCACAACGCGCGCTGGGCCTTGCGGGTGATCGAGCCCAAACGCACGGACTCCAACTTCCTGCAGTACAACGGCCGTGCGCTGGTGCCCTACCTGCTGCTGGCCTCGCCCTTCGTGCTGCTGCCCGTCTGGCTGTCGGTGCGCAATGGCCTGCGCCCCCTGCAGCAACTCGCCCGGCGCATCGCACAGCGCAACACCGACGACCTGAAGCCCGTGGGCTTCAACGCGCGGCACCGCGAGCTCAAGCCGCTGGAACAGTCGCTGGACCACCTCTTCGCCCAGCTGCGCCAGAAGGTCGAGCGCGAGCGGGCCTTCGTGCAGGATGCCGCGCACGAGATCCGCACGCCGCTGGCCGTGATCACGGCGCAGGCCCATGTGATGGCGCGCTCGCAGAGCGAGGACGAACGCACGCAGGCCCAGGCGCACCTGGAGCAGGCCATTGCCCGCACCTCGCACCTGGCGCAGCAGCTGCTGGACCTGGCCGCGCTCGACGAGGCGCAGCGCCCCGCACCGCGCGACCTGGACGTGGCGCAGTGGCTGCGCGCCGCGCTCGCACAGGCCGCGCCGCAGGCGATGGCGCGGCAGATCGAGCTGTCGCTGGACGCTCCCGACAGCCTGCCCGCGCGGCTCGACCTGCCCGCCTTCGAATCCATCGCGCACAACCTCATCGACAACGCCGTGCGCTATGCCGAGTCGGGCGGCAGCGTGTCGCTCACCCTGCGCGAGGAAGCCGGCGAGCTCCACCTGGCGGTGCAGGACGACGGGCCGGGCATTCCCGCCGCCGAGCGCAGCCGGGTGTTCGAGCGTTTCTACCGGGGCCTGGGGCATGCCGCCAACGGCTCGGGGCTGGGCCTGGCCATCGTGCGGCAGGCCGTGCTGCGCATGGGCGGACAGGTGCGGCTGGGGGACGGCCTGAATGGCCGGGGCGTGGGCTTTTTCGTCGGCATTCCCCTCCCGCGCGCTGCCTGACAGGCCCTTCCTGGGCCGCCCCGCCAGGCGCATCCGGCCGCCTGCGGCATCTGCGCAGGGCGCCCGTCGCCCTGCCGGGGGGTTCCAGGCCAGAGACCGCGCCAGCCACCGGGCGCGCACGCGGCACGGGCTGCCGCCGCTGGCGGCAGGGCCGATCTTCCAGGCCTGTCATGCAGATCGTTTAGGCCTCAACAAAATGCGAAAGGTGTTGGAAATAACCGACACCATGGTTTTTGCGGGACATGCAAACTTTGTCCCATGCCAACCAGCCCCTCTTCTTCCACAGCCCGCAGGCTCTGGGACATTTCGCCGCCCGTGCATGCGGGCAGCCCCGTGTTCCCGGGCGACACGGCCTACAGCCAGCAGTGGTGCGCCACGATCGGGCCCGGCTGCCCGGTGAACGTGAGCGCCATCACGCTGTCGCCCCACGTGGGCGCGCATGCCGATGCGCCCCTGCACTACGACGAGCATGGCGCCAGCATCGGTGACGTGCCGCTCGACGCCTTCCTGGGCCCCTGCCGCGTGATCCACGCCATCGCGCGCGGGCCGCTCATCACCTGGGACCACATCGCGCACGCGGTGGACGCCACCCTGCCCCAGCGCGTGCTGGTGCGCACCTACGAACACATGCCGGTGGACCGCTGGGATGACGCGCTGGCGGCCTACGCCCCCGGCACCATCGAGCGGCTGGCCGACCTGGGCGTGCTGCTGGTGGGCATCGACACCGCCAGCATCGACCCGGCGGACAGCAAGACGCTCGACAGCCACCAGGTCATTCGCCACCGCGGCCTGCGCGTGCTCGAAAACCTGGTGCTCGACGAGGTGCCCGAAGGCGACTACGAGCTCATCGCCCTGCCTCTCAGGCTCGCCACCGCCGACGCATCGCCGGTGCGCGCCGTGCTGCGGCGGCTGGCCTGAACTACCGCATTTTCAAACCTTTTTGGCCACCACCGCTTGATGGACAAGCGCCAATAGCTATCAAAACAGAAGCAAACCATCCACCTGCCACCATGACCCTCACCGCACAAGACTGCCGCGCCCTCGATGCGCAAGACCCCCTCGCCCCGCTGCGCGGGCACTTCACCCTGCCCCCGGGCGTGATCTACCTGGACGGCAACTCGCTGGGCGTGGCCCCCAAGGCCGCGGCAGCCCGCGTGGCCGATGTGGTGACGCGCGAGTGGGGCACGGACCTCATCAAATCGTGGAACACCGCCAGCTGGTTCGATCTGCCCCAGCGCCTGGGCAACCAGCTGGCCCCGCTGATCGGAGCGGGCCCGAACGAAGTGGTCTGCACCGACAGCACCTCGATCAACCTGTACAAGGTTCTGAGCGCGGCGCTGAACATCGCCCGCGAGGACGGCCCGGCGCGCAAGCGCGTCGTGAGCGAGCGCAGCAACTTCCCCACCGACCTGTACATCGCCGAGGGCCTGTGCAAGGAGCGCGGTCTGGAGCTGGTGCTGGTGGAGCCCGAGGAGATCGCCGCCGCGCTGGCCCCCGACGTGGCCGTGCTGATGCTCACCCACGTGAACTACCGCACCGGCGCCATGCACGACATGGCCGCCATCACGGCCACAGCGCATGCCCAGGGCATCCTGTGCGTGTGGGACCTGGCGCACAGCGCGGGCGCGGTGCCGGTCGACCTGCATGGCGCGGGCGCCGACTTCTCCATCGGCTGCGGCTACAAGTACCTGAATGGCGGCCCCGGCGCACCGGCGTTTGTGTGGGTGCACCCGCGCCACGCCGACCGCTTCTGGCAGCCGCTGTCGGGCTGGTGGGGCCACGCGGCTCCGTTTGCCTTCACCCCCGACTACAAACCCGCACCAGGCATCACGCGCTACCTGTGCGGCACGCAGCCCATCATCAGCCTGTCGGCGCTGCAGTGCGGGCTGGACGTGTTCACGGCCGCGCAGGCGCTGGGCGGCATGGCCGCGCTGCGCACCAAGTCGCTGGCACTCACCGACCTGTTCATACAGCTCGTGGAAGAACGCTGCGCGGGCCACGGCCTGGGCCTGGCCACGCCGCGCGACCATGCCCGGCGCGGCTCGCAGGTGTGCCTGACGCGCGACGAAGGCGCCGGCGTGAACGGCCAGGGCAGCGGCGCCTATGCCATCGTGCAGGCGCTGATCGCGCGCGGCGTGATCGGCGACTTCCGCAAGGGCGACGGCGGCCAGGGCCCGCACAAGGACATCCTGCGCTTTGGCTTCACGCCGCTGTATCTGGGCTTTGAAGACGTGTGGAATGCCGTGGAGCACCTGCGCCAGGTGCTGGAGAGCGGCGACTGGCAAAAGCCCGAGTTCAACCAGACGCACGCCGTGACCTGACCGGGAAGGAGATTGACCATGTGCCCCTTCTCGCAAACCCCGTCGCAAGGCGCTGCCAGCGCAGCGTCCGCCACGCCCCTGCCCGAGTCCATCGTGCACGAGGAACGCGCCCAGCTCGACTTCAGCCAGTCGATGAGCTACGGCGACTACCTGCAGCTCGACGCCATCCTCACCGCGCAAAAGCCGCTCTCGCCCGCGCACGACGAGATGCTGTTCATCGTGCAGCACCAGACCAGCGAGCTGTGGATGAAGCTCATGCTGCACGAGCTGCGCGCGGCCATTGCGCACATCGCCAACGACGAGTTGCAGATGGCCTTCAAGATGCTGGCGCGCGTCTCCAAGATCATGGAGCAGCTGGTGCACGCCTGGGACGTGCTGGCCACCATGACGCCGCCCGAATACACCGCCATGCGCCCGTACCTGGGCCAGTCCAGCGGCTTTCAGAGCTACCAGTACCGCAGCATCGAGTTCGCCCTGGGCAACAAGAACCGCGCCATGCTCAAGCCCCACGAGCACCGCGCCGACCTGCGGGCCCAGGTGCAGGCCGCGTACGAGGCGCCCTCGCTGTACGACGAAGCCCTGCGCCTGCTGGCGCGCCGCGGCATCCCCGTGCCCGCCAGCCACCTGGAGCGCGACTGGACCCAGCCCTACGCGGAAAGCGACGGCGTGGAGCAGGCCTGGCTGGTGGTGTACCGCAACCCCAAGGAGCACTGGGACCTGTACCAGCTGGGCGAGGAACTCACCGACCTGGAAGACGCATTCCGCCTGTGGCGCTTCCGGCATGTGACCACCGTGGAGCGCGTGATCGGCTTCAAGCGCGGCACGGGCGGCACCGGCGGCGTGAGCTACCTGCGCAAGATGCTGGACGTGGTGCTGTTCCCCGAGATCTGGAAGCTGCGCACGGACCTCTGAGCAGCGGGGCACGGGCCTGCCAGCACGCAAAAAAGAAGCCTGCCGCCCCCTGGCGGACAGGCCTTCGAGATGCCGGCAGCGCTTTCCACACAAGCGCTGGCAGCTATTATTTTTGTAGTTTTTTCTCCCTTGAGCACGCGTCCCCGCCCAGCCCGCCACTGGCCGCGCCGGGACGTTCATCCTGGTGCCGCCTAGTCCCCCACCTTGGTGAACACCTGCCCGCCCGAGAGCTGGTAGGCGGCGTTGTCCACCTGCAGGCTGCGCTCGCTGGTGATGTCGAAACGCTGGTGGAGCTCGGGCGTGTCGCCGTTCAGGATGGGCGTGGAGACGGCCATGGAGCGCAGCGCCAGCGTGCCCGCGCTGGTGTTCACTTCCAGCCGTGCGGCCCCCTGGTAGCCCCGCAGCGCAGGCGATGTGCCGGCGGCCGTCGGGGCCTGGTAGACCCGGGCGGGAAACGCCAGGCGCACCCGGGTGTCCAGGGCCTGCACGTCGAGCACGGGGCGCGTGCTGTCGAGCGTGGTGATGCTGCCACGGCCACCCAGCTTCCCGGCCGCCAGCCGCCGGCCCTGCGCCGGGTTGCGCACGTCAAACAGCGCAAGCTGGATGCCCTCGGCCGTGCCGCCGAGCGTGCTGTCCTTGCCCACGCCCAGCAGCAGCCCGCCGGGCAGCGGGACCATGTGGTCCGCATGGCCGCCAGCCGCCAGCTCGCCCGCCACCGTGGGGTTCGCCGGGCTGGCCAGGTCGAGCACCCACACGGGCTCGGCCGCGGCGAAGGTGGTGGCATAGGCCCGTGGGCCCGCGAAGAACACGGTGTCCACCTGCTGGTCGCCGCGTGCCGTGCGCGGCTTGAGGGCCAGCTTGGCCTGCACGCTCAGGCGGCTGTCGCTGCCGCTGTCGCGCAGCACCGTCAGCAGCGCGGGCGAGGCCTGCTGCGCCTGGATGGTCACCGGCGGCATGCCGCTTTGGCCCGCCGCGCCCGTGAAGGTCAGCACGCGCAGGTCGTTCTGGTGCTCGTTCAGGCGCGACGGCATGCGGCGCAGGTCCCAGCCCAGGTGGCCGTCCACGCTGCCCGATGCGTCGTAGTCCACCTGCGCGCCCCGGAAGGTGAACTTGTGGATGTCGGTGCGACTGCCCGCCGGGAACACGGTGTTGATCACGTCGCCGCCATAGCGGTACTGGCGCGAGCTGGCCACGTACACGCTGCGCGCGCCCAGGTGCACCGCCTCGCTGCCCCCCGCGAAGCACCGGCTCGTGCGCGCCAGGTTCGATGACGCCAGGTCGATGGCCGTGATGGAAGTGAGCTGCAGCGACAGCGAGGCATTGCCCGTCTGCACCAGGCAGTCGGCTTCGTTCACCAGCGGCTGGGGCTGGCCGCCGTCCACGCGCAGGGTCGGAATCAGCGCGGCGGTGTTCAGGTCCTTGAGCGCGGCCTCCACGGCCGATGCCGAAGCCCCGGCAGGCACGTTGAAGCGCAGAAGGTCGGGCGACCAGGTGGTGACCAGGTACAGCGTGTTGCCAATCAGGCGGCTGCCCACCAGCAGCCCGTCGATGCGCATCTGCTTGAGCTGCATCGGGGCCGCGTCCTTGCCGACCGAGAACAGGTCCAGCGACAGCATGCGGCTGTATTCGGGCATCACGGTGATGCCCGCGTCCGCCGCCACGATGGGCTGCCGATCGGCATACGGGTCCTGCTGGGACAACACGGCGGCACGCGTGCCGCCGCCCGCCACGTACAGGCCATGGGGGATGAACTTCGCGTCCAGCGTGACGCGGCCCACGTTGCTCAGGCTGCCATCGGCCGCGCGGGCCAGGGCCGAGAAACGCGGAGGTTCACGGCCCGCGTCCGTGGCGTAGGCCCGGTGCAGGCCGTAGAGCATGCCGCCCTCGGCCTTGATGAGGCCGTCTTCCTCCACCGCAGGCCCGGCCAGCGGCACGCCCGTGTTGGCGACCACGCTGCCCGCGGCGCTCAGCGCCCCCACGGTGGGCACGGTGATGGCCGTGCCGCTGTAGCCCAGCGCGGCACGCTGGGCGATCTTGGCCTTGAAGTACGCCACCAGATCGCCAGAGCGCGTGACCTGCAGCCGCGCCTCGTTGGGCGTGAGCGGCCCGCCGCCATCCCCGCTGCCCCCGCCGCACCCGGACACGAATGCGGCCGTTGCCACGGCCAGCCAGGCGGGCGGCACGCCCGCGACCTTCTTCATCAACCCTCGGTATGCCATTCGATTTTTCTCCCTGTGGATGGATCTGGGCCCCGGGCGCCTTCGCCACCGGCCTCGATTTGAATAAGTGGGATAATATCCCACAAAATTTCCACCGGTCAACCGTATGACAATGGCCACCCGCCCCTGACACGCCCCGCGCCCACACCCGCATGCCTTCCCGCTCCGCCATCGTCCTGGCTTCCGCCCTGCATGTGCTGCGCCCTCTGGCGCGGTTGCTGCTGCGCAATGGCGTGGCCTACCCGGCCTTCGCGGCGGCCATGAAGAAGGTGTTCCTGGAGGCCGCCCAGGACGAACTGCAGGGCACGGGCAAGAAGGCCACCGACAGCGCCCTGAGCCTGATGTCCGGCGTGCACCGGCGCGACGTGCGCAACCTGGGCCGCCTGGCCGAGCCCGCCGCCGAGGACGGGCCCGCCGAGACCCCCCTCAGCATGGCCAGCCAGGTCGCGGCGCGCTGGCTGAGCCAGGCCGATTGCCTGGACGACGAAGGCCAGCCCCGCGCGCTGCCCCGCAGCAGCAGCAATGGCGATGCGCCCCACTTCGATGCGCTGGTGGCCGGCATCAGCAGCGACGTACGGCCCCGTGCCGTGCTCGACGAACTGGTGCGGCTGGGCATGGCCGAGGAAAGCGGGGACGGGCAGGTCCGGCTGCTGGCGGCGGGCTTCGTGCCGCGCCAGGGCTTCGCGGAAATGGCGCGGCTGATGCAGGACAACCTGCACGACCACCTGGCCGCCGCCAGCCTGAACCTGCAAGGCGGGCACAACTACCTGGAGCAGGCCGTCTTCGTGGACCAGCTCAGCGAGGAGTCCGCCCAGCGCCTGCATGCGGTGGCGGCCAGGGCATGGCGCCAGGCGTTCAAGACGGTGATGACCGAGGCCCAGGCCCGCTACGACCACGACCAGCACAACACCCCGCCCGGCGAGCGCAACCGGCGCGCCCGCTTTGGCAGCTACTTCTATGCCGCAGACAAAGATGAACGTCCTTCCTGAACGCCTGGCCCGCGGGGCCAGACTGCTCACACTGGCCACCTTGCTGGCCCTGGCCGCCTGCGGCCCCGGCACGGGCGGAACCGGCACGGGGCCCATCAGCGGGGTGCTCAACTTCTCGGGCTCGGGTTTCTCGGCGGGCGTGCCCTGTCCCACCTGCGGCCAGGTCAATCTGCGGCTGGAGGATGAGCTGGTCGAGCTGACCGTCACCTGCCGGCGCTTCATCCACACCGGCCCCTGGGAGATCGACGCCCAGGGCCTGGCCGTGCTGGAAGGCACCCTGGAGACCACGGGTTTCGACAATGGCCTGGCGCTGACGGGCACCGTGCCCGCGGTCCTGCGGCTGCAGTTCAGCGAAACGCGGGCTGACAACAGCCGGGAGGTGGCCGCCACGGTGCGCGACGCCCATGGCAACCACCTGGTGGAGCCGCTGACGCTGGAGCAGCGCCCGGCCGCCGCCTCACCCGAGGCGTGCACCGCCGGCAGCTAGGGGCCGGGCGGGCGGCGGGGGGCGGTGCGGATGGCGGCACAGGCCGGGCGAACGGCCGGCGCAGCCCGCCTTCCGTCATCACATCCGCCCGCACGCACGCGCGCCGGATAGTTGGACTTCGGCCGCAGCCACGCGAAGTACGGGGTTCAAGGGAAGGGGATTGCCCGGGCCGCACGGAGCCTGGCGCGCGGGGCACCTGCCCGCGGCGTCGCACAGGCCCTGGGCACGAACATGGAGCGGGCGCCACGCAGCACACCGCAGGGATGGCCGGCGTGCGCCATGCCATCGGCCCCGCGGCCCCGCCTGAAGGAGAAGGCGAGGAAAAAAGCGGGGCGGAAAGGAAGGCTACCGGGCGCTGCCGGCCACCATCATGGGGCGGCTGCTGCGGCACCAGATCGGTGCCAGGTGGCCGATCTGGATGGTCAGCTCGTTGCCCTTGCCCAGCACGGTCGTCGGGCCATTGCTGTAGGCGTACCCCGTCTCGGCCACCTGCTTGGGCAGATCGACCGTCCAGCCACTGCGCAGCAGCACACCCATGCCCTGTTCGGGATAGAACTGCATCTCCACCTTTTCGCCGTTGCCGCACGCGAACTGCATGCTGCTGCGGTCCACCGGCTCACTGAAAGCCTGCAGGGCGGGCGGCTGGCTGGCACAGCCCGTCAGCATCAGGGTCGCCAGCGCGCCTGAACTCAGCAAAACCATCTTCTTCATCGGTCACTCCTGACGTCGCGGTGCACATTGCAGCCCACCCGACAACTTCCAACGTCCAACGGCTCGAGGCCCCCTGGCCCCATAAGCACGAACCTTGCCACTACCACCCACTGCCTGCGCCATCCTGCTTGCGAGAGACCGAAACCAGCGACTTCAGAACCATGACCCACACCGGCGCAAGGCATGCCCACAAGAGTGCCTCAGGCCCCCTGGCCCGTCATTGGGGTGATCCCCACATCGAGAGCCTCCTCTAAAGTCTGTCCCGCCCCTGTGGCGCCCTCGTGACGGACCCCAAAGCCCCTTCGCGGGGTGCCATTGAAGCCATGCAGCGGCGCAATGCGCTGCGCAGCACCCGATTGAGAGCACATTTCGCCAAAGATGCGGGGTGGCCGACACGCCGCGCTGGCCGCCGGCAGGGGGTCGGGACATACCCTAGGCGCCCCTTCGCGCGGCGCCCCCGCAGCCGCCCGGCTTGTCCGCCAGCGACAGCCAGGGCGCCGCCGTGCAGTTACCCTCGGTGGGCAGCGCGCCCTTTGCCTGGTTGAACCGCAGTCCGGGGCGCCGCGCACTACAGGAGATCCATCACCGTGCAGGCGCCCCCTTCTCCCACGCCCTCCCCGCTTCTGGCGCCCCGCGCCGCCTGGGCCATGCTGCTCGCGCTGGTCTCCGGCTTCGCGCTGAGCCAGGCGTTTCGCACCATCACCGCCATCATGGCCACCGGGCTGCGCGCGGAGTTCGGTCTCTCGGCCGAGGCATTGGGGGTCTTCGCGGGGGCGTTTGCCTTCGCCTTCGGCACCATGCAGCTCTTCATGGGCATCGGCATCGACCTGTACGGCGTGCGGCGCACGCTGCTGGTGGCGTTTCCGCTCGCCATCGCGGGCTCGCTGCTCTCGGCGCTGGCCCCGAGCTACGGCGGCGTGTTGCTGGGCCAGGTGCTCATCGGCGTGGGCTGCGCGCCCGCGTTTCTGGTCTGCACGGTGTTCATCGCGCGCTACTTCCCCGCCAGCCGCTTCGCGATGGTGTCGGGCGTGGCCATGGGCGTGGGCGGGCTGGGCATGCTGTTCACGGGCACGCCGCTGGCCTGGCTGGTGCAGCAGTCGTCCTGGCGCATGGGCTTCGCCGTGCTGGCGGGCCTGGCCGCGCTGGCCTGGCTGCTGATCTTCTGGAGAGTGCATGAACCCACCCACCCCGTTCACGCCGCGCAGGCCCCGCAGCCGCGCGAGTCGGTGGGTGATGCGGTGCGCGGCTTCGGCGCCCTGTTCCTGCTGCCGCACACGGCCGGGATCATGCTGCTGGCGCTGATGACGTATGCGTCGTTCCTCACGCTGCGCGGGCTGTGGCTGGGGCCGCTGTTGATCGAGCGGCACGGCTATTCGCTGGTGGCCAGCGGCAACGTGGCCATGCTGTCGTCGCTGGTGTCGCTGTTCACCCCGGCCTATTTCGGCCGGCTGGACCCGGGCCCCGCGCGGCGCAGGCGCTGGCTGGCGGGCTTTACCGTGCTGCTCGCCGGGCTGTTCGCCGCCATCGGCTTCCTGCACGCCGAGTGGCTGGACGTGGGCGGCTCCATCGCCGTGGGCCTGCTGTCGGGCTACATGGTGCTGCAGTACGCAGACGTGCGCTCGTCCTACCCGGCGGCCATGACGGGGCGTGCCATGGCGGTGTTCACCATGGCGCTGTTCCTGGGCGTGGCGCTGATGCAGTGGGTGACGGGCCTGGCCGCCTCGCAGGCGGCCGCGCGGGGCGCGGACCCGTACGTGGCCGTGATGCTCACCATCGCCGGCATGCTGGCCGCGGGCGTGCTCGCCTTCAGGTTGCTGCCCGCACCGGCTCCCGCGCATTGACGCGGCCGCGGCCGGGCGGGCAGGCCGCCAGGCCCGCGCCCGCCACGCGCCACCACTGGAGCACGCCGAACAGCAGCTCGAACGCGGTGAAGCCCAGCACGATGGCGCTGGCCCCATGGGCCACGGCATAGATCTGCCATGCCGCGAACAGGAAACGAGCCACGCCATCGAGCCGCCCCAGCAGCAGCGAAGGCGCCGCGATGCGCGCCGCCGACCACACGACCACCACCGACCCCAGGAGGTTGGCCAGCAGCATGTGGGTGGTATCAAGCGGGTGCAGCGTGCCTGGCAGGGCCAGCGCCTGGGCGACAAGCCCCAGCTGCGCGTAGAGCCAGGCAAAGGTCCAGGGCAGCGCGAACGGCCAGGTCACGAGCAGGTCGTACCAGCCGCTGGCACGCACGACGCGCAGGTAGCGGGATTCGGAAAAGGCTGGGAACGTGGCAGCGAAAGTGGCCATGGCGGTGCGGTCATCGAAGTGAAAGAGGCCCCGAGCTTCAGGCCTGAAGTACGCTTCAGGGTCAAGCACTTTTTTGGGGCATCCGCATGGACCTTCTTCAGCTGGCCGACCTGCAGCCTGCCGACATACGCCAGATCTGGGCGCTCGCGGGCGGCGCGCCGGGCCCCGCGTTGGCGGGCACCGTGGCGTGGTCGTTCGAGGGCAACGGCATCCGCACGCGCACCACGTTCATCCAGGCGTTCCGGCAGCTGGGCCTGGCGTTCACCGAGCTTCCCCATCTGCTCAAGACCGGGGAGCGGCCCGAGGACCTGGCCGGCTACCTGGACCCGTTCTACGCGCTGTACGTGGTGCGCGAGTCCGACCACCCCCGGCTCTCGGCCTTCGCGGCGGCGTCGCGCCGGCCCGTGATCAATGCGATGTCGGCCCAGGGCCACCCCTGCGAGGTGCTGACCGACGCGTACTACGTCGACAGCCGGATCAAGCCGCTGCGGGAAGCACGCGTGTGCCTGTGGGGGCCCAGCACCAACGTGTTCCGCTCATGGCACGAACTGGCACGGGTGATGGGGTTCGGGCTGGTGCAGGTGTGCGACCGGCGCTTTCACGAGGCGCTGCCGAACGTGCAATTCGTGGAACCGTCCGCGCTGCCGGACGCGGTGGATGTGGTGGTCACCGACAGCTGGCCCGCCAGCGCCGAGGCCGGCGCCACCACGCAGGCCGACCTGGCGCCGTTGACCGAAGAGCATCTGGCCGCGATGGGTCACCCCGCCCTGCTGCCCACGCCGCCTTTCACCCTGGGCCGCGAGCTGGCGGTGGACCCGCTGGCCTACCCCGGCTTCGTGGGCTACGCACAAAAGGAACTGCTGCTGCCGGTGCAGGCTGCCATCCTGCGCTGGGTGCTGGCATCGGAAAAAAGGGCCAGCACCGGGGACGCCCATGCGGATCGGTGAGCTCGCCGCCGCCTCGGGACTGAGCCGCGAGGCGCTGCGCTTTTATGAGCAGCAAGGGCTGATCCGCTCGCGCAGGCTGGCCAACGGCTACCGCGACTACCCACCCGAAGCGGTGATGCTGGTGCAGTACATCCGCATGGCGCAGCAGCTGGGCTTCACGCTGGCGGAGATTGGCGACCGGCTGCCCGGCATCTGGGACGCGCCCGACCCCGCGCCCGCGCTGGCGCAGGTGCTGGCGACCAAACTGCAGGAGATCGACACGCGCATCGCCGCGCTGCAGGCGTTGCGCCAGACGCTGGCCGAACGCGTGGCCACCGACTGTCCGCTGCGCGCGGCGCAGGCTGGCTGAGGCCCGCTCCGCTTCAGAACTTTCAGCAAAAAGAGGCTCTTACGCTTATCCATAAAGCGTTGCAAGCTATTGAATTGATAGCATCAAGGCAGTGATTGCAGTGGCGCCACCGGCACGGCAGGGCCGTTCCAGCCACCGCAGCGGCGGCTGGAACGCGCTCACGCAATGGACCCAGGCACCGTGTGCAGCAGCACCGGGTGGTTGCCGTAGGCGTCCACGCTCTCGATCTGCACGCCAAAACCCCACAGGCGCGCCACGTGCCTGAGCACCTCCTGCGTGTCGTCGCCCAGCGGGCGGCCCTGGTACTGGGTATGGCGCAGGGTCAGGCTGCGGTCACCGCGCAGGTTCACGTTCCACACCTGGATGTTGGGCTCGCGCGTGCCCAGGTCGTATTGCTGCGAGAGCATCTGGCGCAGGCCGCGGTAGCCGTTCTCGTCATGGATCTCGCTGACCACCAGCTCGCGCTCGTTGGCATCGTCGTGCAGGGCGAACAGCCGCATCTCGCGCATCAGGTGCGGGCTCAGGTACTGGCCGATGAAGCTCTCGTCCTTGAAGTTGCGCATGGCATGGTCGAGCGTGGGCAGCCACGGGGAGCCCGCGATGTCGGGGAACCAGCGCCGGTCTTCGGCCGTGGGGTTCTGGCAGATGCGCTGGATGTCGCGGTACATGGAAAAACCCAGCGCGTAGGGGTTGATGCCGCTGTAGGCGCGGTGCCCCACGGGGGGCTGGAAGATCACGTTGGTGTGCGAGCCCAGCCATTCGATCATCACCCCGTCGCTCAGGTAGCCCTCGTCGTACAGGGTGGTGAGCAGGGTGTAGTGCCAGAAAGTGGCCCAGCCCTCGTTCATGACCTGGCTCTGCCGCTGGGGGTAGAAATACTGCGCGACCTTGCGCACGATGCGCACGACCTCGCGCTGCCAGGGCTCCAGCAGCGGCGCGTTCTTCTCGATGAAGTACAGGATGTTCTCCTGCGGCTCCTTCGGAAAGCGGTTGTGCTCCTGCGCCGCGCCGTCCTTGCCGGGCCGCGTGGGCAGGGTGCGCCACAGCTCGTTGACCTGCTGCTGCGCGTAGGCCTCGCGCTGCTCGCGCTCCAGGCGCTCGCGTGCCAGGTTCTTCTTGGAGGGACGGCGGTAGCGGTCCACGCCAAAGTTGGCCAGCGCGTGGCACGAATCCAGAAGCCGCTCCACCTCATCGAAGCCGTAGCGCTCCTCGCACTGGGCCACGTAGTCCTTGGCATACACCAGGTAGTCGATGATGGAGGAGGCGTCCGTCCACATGCGAAACAGGTAGTTGCCCTTGAAGAAGCTGTTGTGCCCGTAGGCCGCATGCGCGATCACCAGCGCCTGCATGGCGGTGGTGTTCTCCTCCATCAGGTAGCTGATGCAGGGGTTGGCGTTGATGACGATCTCGTAGGCCAGCCCCATGTGGCCGCGCCGGTAGCGCCGCTCGGTGGCCAGGAACTCCTTGCCGTAGCTCCAGTGGCGGTAGTTCACCGGCATGCCCACGCTGGAGTAGGCGTCCATCATCTGCTCGGCGGTGATGACCTCCAGCTGGTTGGGATAGGTGTCCAGGCCGAAGCGCTCGGCGGTGGCGGCGATCGCGCCGTGGTAGCGCTCGATCAGCTCGAACGTCCAGTCGCCCGGGTCGGGCAGCGGCTGGGCGGGCCGCGCCCCGGCGGGCAGGAGCTGCTCGGGCACGGTGCGGTGGCGGCGCTCGCCGACGAGGGCGGTCTTCCAGGGGTTGTCGCGGATGCGGCGCTCCAGCACCGGGTATTGGGTCATGTTCATACCTGCACCCCCTCGCTCTTGAAGAGGTCGCGGAACACGGGATAGATGTCGCCCGGCTCGGAGACCTTGCGCATGGCGAAGTGGGGATGGAGCGCCAGCAACTGGCTGTATTCGTCCCACAGGTTCTGCTCTTCCTGGGCCACCTGCACGTAGGCAAAGTAGCGCACCAGCGGGAGGATCCGCTCCACCAGCAGGCTGCGGCAATTGCCGCTGTCGTTGGTGAAGTTGTCGCCATCGCTGACCTGGGCGGCGTAGATGTTCCAGTCCCCAGCGGGGTAGCGCGCGCGGATGATCTGGTCGAGCAGCACCAGCGCGCTGCTGACCACCGTGCCACCACTCTCGGTGGAGTGGAAGAACTGCTCCTCGCTCACCTCGGTGGCCTGGGTGTGGTGGCGGATGAAGACGATGTCGATCGTCTCGTAGTGCCGCGTGAGGAACAGGTACAGCAGGATGAAGAAGCGCTTGGCCAGGTCCTTGCGGGCCTCGTCCATGGAGCCCGAGACGTCCATCAGGCAGAACATCACCGCCTGGCTGTTGGGCACCGGCACCTGCACCCTGGCCCGAAAACGCAGGTCGATGGGGTCGAGGTACGGAATCCGGTCGATGCGCTGCCGGAGCGTGTCGATGCGGCGCTGCAGCTCGGCCACCGCCTCGCTGGTGCCGTCATCCTGCGCCAGCAGCGCGTCGAGCTGCGCCTGCAGCGCCACAAGCTCGCGGTGCGGCGCCTTGCCCAGCGCGATGCGCCGCCCCAGCGCCCCGCGCATGGTGCGCAGCACCGCCAGGTTGTTCGGAATGCCGTCCTGGCTGTAGCCGGCGCGGCGCGACTTCCATTTCGGGTTCTCTCCGATGTGCGTGCGCAGCAGGCGCGGCAGCGCGAGGTCTTCGAAGAAGAGCTGCATGAACTCTTCCTTGGTCAGCGTGAAGGTGAAGTCGTCCTCTCCCTCCCCGCTGTCGCTGGCCTGCGAGCCGCTGCCGGTTCCCCCCTTGGGCCGCGCGATGCGGTCGCCGCGCACATGCTCCGCATTGCCGGGGTGCACCATGTCGTGGATGCCGCCCTGGCCATGGTGGAACACGGGCTCGCCAATGTCCTTGCGCGGGATGGTGACGCTCTCGGCCTGCTCGATGTCGCGGATGCTGCGCCTGGACACAGCGCGGCGCACGCTGTCCGCGATCTGCTCCTTGAAGCGGCGGACAAAGCGCTCGCGGTTCCCGACCGACTTGTTCTTGCCTGCGAGCCTGCGGTCGATGATTTGCAATGCCATCTGCTTAGCTCCCATGCATGGACAGGCGCCCCGGCGGGACGCGCTGGCAACCCCGATCAACTGCTTTTTCGAACGCGCAGGTACCACTCGCACAACAAACGCACCTGCTTGGGGGTGTAGCCCTTGTCCACCATGCGGGTGACAAAATCCTCGTGCTTGCGCGCCTCCTCGGCACTGGCCTTCGCGTTGAAGCTGATGACGGGCAGCAGCTCCTCGGTGTTGGAGAACATCTTCTTCTCGATCACCAGGCGCAGTTTCTCGTAGCTGGTCCAGCTCGGGTTGTTGCCCTGGTTGTTGGCGCGCGCGCGCAGCACGAAGTTGACGATCTCGTTGCGGAAATCCTTGGGGTTGGCAATGCCAGCGGGCTTCTCGATCTTCTCGAGTTCGGCGTTGAGCGCACTGCGGTCGAACACCTCGCCGGTGTCGGTGTCGCGGTACTCGTTGTCCTGGATCCAGTAGTCGGCGTAGGTGACGTAGCGGTCGAAGATGTTCTGCCCGTACTCGCTGTAACTCTCCAGGTAGGCCGTCTGTATCTCCTTGCCGATGAACTCGGCATAGCGCGGTGACAGGAACTCCTTGATGTAGCTGGTGTACTTGGTTTCCAGCTCGGAGGGGAACTGCTCGCGCTCGATCTGCTGCTCCAGCACATACATGAGGTGCACCGGGTTGGCCGCCAGCTCGGCGCTGTCGAAGTTGAACACCTTGGACAGGATCTTGAACGCGAAGCGCGTGGAGATGCCGGTCATGCCCTCGTCCACGCCGGCGTAGTCGCGGTACTCCTGGTAGCTCTTGGCGCGCGGGTCGGTGTCCTTCAGGCTCTCGCCGTCATACACCTGCATCTTGCTGAAGATGCTGGAGTTCTCGGGCTCCTTCAGGCGCGTCAAGATGGCGAACTGCGACATCATCTTGAGCGTGCCCGGCGCGCACACGGCGTTGCCCAGCGACGATTCGCGGATCAGCTTCTCGTAGATCCGTATCTCCTCGCTCACGCGCAGGCAGTACGGCACCTTGACGATGTAGATGCGGTCCAGGAAGGCCTCGTTGTTCTTGTTGTTGCGAAAGGCCTTCCACTCGCTCTCATTGCTGTGGGCCAGCACCACGCCGTCGAACGGAATCGCGCCGAAGCCCTCCGTGCCCTTGTAGTTGCCCTCCTGCGTGGCGGTGAGCAGCGGGTGCAGCACCTTGATGGGCGCCTTGAACATCTCCACGAATTCCAGCAGCCCCTGGTTGGCCAGGCACAGGCCCCCGCTGTAGCTGTAGGCGTCGGTGTCGTCCTGGGCAAAGGTCTCGAGCTTGCGGATGTCCACCTTGCCCACCAGGCTGGAGATGTCCTGGTTGTTCTCGTCGCCCGGCTCGGTCTTGGCAATGCCCACCTGCTTCAAGATGCTGGGGTAGCGCTTGACCACGCGGAACTGGCGGATGTCGCCGCCGAACTCGTCGAGCCGCTTGACCGCCCAGGGCGACAGCACGCGCTGCAGGTAGCGCCGGTGAATGCCGAACTGCTCCTCCAGCACCGGGCCGTCCTCCATCGCGTCGAACAGCCCGAGCGGCGACTCGTTCACCGGAGAGCCCTTGATCGCATAGAACGGCACCTTCTGCATCAGGTACTTGAGCCGCTCGGCGATGGAACTCTTGCCCCCGCCCACCGGCCCCAGCAGGTAGAGGATCTGCTTGCGCTCCTCCAGCCCCTGCGCGGCATGGCGAAAGAAGCTCACCACCTGCTCGATGGCATCCTCCATGCCGTAGAACTCGGCGAACGTGGGGTAGCGCTTGATCACCTTGTTGGCGAAGATGCGCGACAGGCGCGGGTCGTTGCGCGTGTCCACCATCTCGGGATCGCCGATGGCGGCCAGCATGCGCTGGGCCGCCGTGGCATAGGCCATGGGATCGCGCTTGCACTCGGCGAGGTACTCGTCGATCGACATTTCCTCTTCGCGGCTGCGGGCGTAGCGCGCGGCGAAACTGCTGATGGCATCCATACGACCTCCTGTGGCGGCACCCCTGGCGGGCCCGGGAAGTGCCACGGTGTTGCAGTGGGAATCGCTACTGGCTCATCTCTTTGTAGCACCATGGTCCGCCCTTGAACAGGGTGTTTGTGTGCGCATGCGGTGCTTTTTACATCCATGGCCCCCCATGGATAGAGCAGGCATGCCGCGCAAAGTTCATTGGTGCGAGGGCCCCGCCATCCAGCGCGGCCAGCTATCGCGCAAGGGCATCACAGCGAACTGGCAATGGAGCCATCGCCCCGGTACAGCCAGGGCACGTCCAGCAGCCGTTCGCCCAGCAGGCGCAATGAGAGATCCCGCCCCCAGCGCACGGGGCCCATGGCGTGGAAGATGCGCCCGTTGCGCGTGGAGCGGGCCTGCACGCGCGCATTGCGCTGCCAGCGGTTGAGGGCATACCGGGTCAGGCGCAGCGGCACCTCCAGGTCGTGCATGGCCAGCGCGCGCTGCAGCTCCGCCGCGTCCTCGATGGCCATGCCCGCGCCCTGGGCCAGGTAAGGGCGCATGGGGTGGGCGGCATCGCCCAGCAGGGCGACCAGGCCCTGCGCCATGTCGCCCGCGCCACGCACAGGCGGCCGGTCGCACAGCGGCCACAGGCGCCAGCCGCCCGCGCCGCCCTGGTCGCTCACGCTGCGCACCACGTCCTGCAGCGCGGTGCAGGTGCCCTGCAGGGCGTGTTCCAGCCCCGTGGCGTTGGCGGCATGGTCCCAGTTCTCCAGGTCTTGCGGCGCGGGGCCCTGCACGATGACGACGATGTTCTGCAGTTCGCCCCGGCGCACGGGGTACTGCACCGCATGCAGGCGCGGGCCCAGCCAGGCCGTGACCTGCGCGGTGCGCAGCGCGCCGGGCAGCGCGTGCTGCGGCACCAGGGCGCGGTAGGCCAGGTGCCCCGTCACGCGCGGCGCCACCGCGCCCAGCAGCTGCGTGCGGGTGCGGCTCCACAGCCCGTCGGCGCCGATGAGCGCATCGCCTTCCACCTCCTTGCCCCGGCTCGTGCGCACGGTGACGACGCCATCGCCATCGGCAAAGCCCTCGATCGCGTGCGCGAGGTGCAGCTGCGTGTCGGTGTATTTGGTCAGCGCCGCCAGCAGCAGGCCATGCAGGTCGGCGCGGTGGATGGTGGCGTAGGCGGCGCCGTAGCGCTGCACCGCTGTCGGGCCCAGCGGCAGCACGGCCAG
Source organism: Acidovorax sp. A79 (assembly GCF_041154505.1). Lineage (GTDB taxonomy): Bacteria > Pseudomonadota > Gammaproteobacteria > Burkholderiales > Burkholderiaceae_C > Acidovorax. The sequence continues at coordinate 4,619,607 of NZ_AP028672.1, read as the reverse complement.
TTCGCGGCCGCTGACGGCATTGCGCACCTGCAGCCGGCTCGGAAACGCCGCCACGGCCTGCAGCGGCTGCTGCAGGCCCCAGGCCTGCAGGCGGCGCACCACGTTGGGCCCGATCTGCACCCCCGCGCCCACCTCGCTGAAGGCTGCGGCGCGCTCGTACAGCCGCACGTCCCAGCCCGCCCGCGATGCGCCCAGCGCCGCTGCCAGCCCCCCAATGCCGCCACCGGCGACCAGTACCTGCTTCTTCATGCACCGATTGTGCCGTGCGGACGCCCGCCGCGGCTTGTCATGGCGCAGGGCCCGCGCGAGGAAGGCAGCGCGCCGTCACAGCGCGGGCCGCAGGGCGCGCTCCAGCACCTCCGCCGGCATGGGGCGGCCAAACAGATAGCCCTGGAAAGCCTGGCAGCCGTGGCGCTGCAGGAACTCCAGCTGCCCCGTGGTCTCCACGCCTTCGGCCACCACGGCCAGGTCCAGGCTGTGCGCCAGGGCCAGGATGGTGCGCACGATGGCCGCGTCGTTGGGGTCGGTCTGCAGGTCGCGCACGAAGCCCTGGTCGATCTTGAGCTGGTCCAGCGGCAGGCGCTTGAGGTAGCTCAGCGACGAGTAGCCCGTGCCGAAGTCATCGAGCGAGAACCCCACGCCGTAGCGCCGCAGGTATTCCATGCGCGAGATCACGTCCTCCACATCCGCCAGCAGCAGGCTTTCGGTCAGTTCCAGCTTCAGGCGCTCGGGGTTGGCGCCGCTCTTGTGCAGGATGCCCAGCATCTGCTCGACGAAATCGGGCTGGCGGAACTGCCGCACGCTCACGTTCACCGACAGAAAGAACTGGCGCGTGAGCGAGCTGCGCGACCAGGCCACGAGCTGCGCGCAGGCGGCTTCGAGCACCCAGTGCCCGAGCGGCAGGATCAGCCCCGTCTGTTCGGCCAGCGGAATGAACTCGGCCGGTGATACGAGACCGCGCCGCGGGTGCTTCCAGCGCACCAGGGCCTCCGCGCCCTGCAGGCGGCCCTTGCCGTCCACCACGGGCTGGAAATACAGCACCAGTTCTTTTTCCTGCAGGCCCCGGCGCAGGTCGGCTTCCAGCGCCGAGCGGTTGCTGACGGCGGCCTGCATGTCGGGGTCGAAGAAGCGCTGAGTGTTGCGCCCCGCGGCCTTGGCCTGGTACATGGCCAGGTCGGCGTGCTTGAGCAGTTCGTCCACGCTGCAGGTCTGCTGGCCAAACAGCGCGATGCCGATGCTGGGCGTGCTGTGGTGGCTGGTCTCGCCCAGCGCGTAGGGCTTGCCCAGCGTGGTGGCGATGTGGCTGGCCACCAGGGCGGCCTCGGCACTGGCATGGGGGCCGTCGGCGCTCAGGCCCTCCACCAGCACCACGAACTCATCGCCGCCGAAGCGCGACACGGTGTCGGCCTCGCGCACGCAGCCCTTCAGGCGCTGGGCCACCTGCAGCAGCAGCTGGTCGCCCGTGTCATGGCCCAGGGTGTCGTTGAGGTCCTTGAAGTTGTCCAGGTCGATGAACAGCAGCGCGCCCTGCGCACCCGACCGGGCGACCACCGCCATCGCGCGCTGCAGGCGGTCCACCAGCATGCGGCGGTTGGGCAGGCCGGTGAGCATGTCGTAGAACGCCAGGCGCTCGATCTGGCTTTCGACCTCCTTGCGCTCGGTGATGTCGCGGCCCACGCCCCGGTAGCCCCACAGCGCGCCCTGGGCATCGAACACGGGCACCCCGCTGACCGAGATCCAGTGCATGCTGCCATCGGGCCGGTGGCGCTGCAGCTCCAGGTCGCGAAACGGCTGCCGGGCCTGCAGCACCGCGCGGTGCGCCGCCCAGTCGGCCTCGGTCATGTTGAGCGCGCCGATCTCCCAGCGGGTGCGGCCCATCACGTTGGACAGGGGGATGCCATTGACGCTCAGATCGCCCGCCAGCTGCACGAAGCGGCCTTCGGCGTCGTGCTCCCAGTACCAGTCGGACGACAGGTCGCTCAGCGAGCGAAAGCGTGCCTCGCTCTCGCGCAGCTCGTTCTCCACGCGCACGTAGTCGCTCACATCGGCGAAGGTGCGCACCAGGCCGCCGTCGGGCAGCTCGGTGGTGCGCACCTCGAAGGTACGGCCATCGCGCGTGGTGCGCCAGTAGACCGACGGGGCGGCGGCGACCGCGCCCCCCGCCACGTAGGCATGCCCGCGCCGGTCCACGAGGCGATGGCCTTCGCCAAAGTCGCCCCGCTCGGCCTGGATGCGGGTCAGGTCGGCCAGGGTGGGCCGCGTGGCCATCAGGGATTCGGGCAGGTCCAGCAGCTCGAGCACGCGCTGGTTGTAGACGGTGATGCTCCCATCCGGCGCGGTCTTGAAGATGCCCTGGCTCATGCTGGCAAGCGTGACCTGCAGCGTGGCGCGCTGCTCCTGCAGCAGGGTCAGCGCATCCTGCCAGATGCGGGCGTCCACCATGCGCACGGGCTGGCTCTGCCCCTGGGTCCTGTGCAGCAGCGCGGCCAGCCGGTGCAGCAGCTCGCCCAGGTGGGCCACGCCATCGGCGTCACGCACCATGTAGTCGCCCAGTCCGCAGCGGAACGCGCGCGCGGCCAGGGCCTCCTGGTGGGCGTCGATGCACATGAGCACGGGGCGCCCGGCGCACAGCTCCAGCACGCCGGGCAGATCCTGCACCGAGGGCTTGAGGCACAGCACCACGGCATCCCAGGCCTGCGAGGCCAGCGGCGCCCGCGCGGTGTCCGGCGTGGGGCTGTTGACCACGCGCCAGCCCGGGTGGTGCGCGGCGATCAGGCGCCGCGCCACCGCGGCATGCTGCGTGTCGCTGTCCACCCAGAGGATGCCTGGCCCGGCGGTCATGGCTTGCGCCCCTCGGCCACGGCCACCACGGGCTGCGCGAACAGGCCCAGCTGGTGCTCGCGCACAAATACGTCGATGGGCACCGGCCGCCCGAAAAGAAACCCCTGGAACCCCTCGCAGCCATGCAGCCGCAGGAACGACAGCTGCCCCGTCGTCTCCACCCCCTCGGCCACCACCTGCAGGTCCAGGCTCTTGGCCAGCGCCAGGATCGTGCGCACGATCGCCGCGTCGTTGGGGTCCGCCAGCACGTCCCGCACGAAGCTCTGGTCTATCTTCACCTGATCCAGCGGCAGTCTCTTGAGGTACGACAGGGACGAGTACCCTGTCCCGAAGTCGTCCAGCGCAAATCCCACCCCTTCGCTCTTGAGCTGCACCATCCGCGCGATGGTGTCCTCGATGTCTCCCAGCAGCAGGCTTTCTGTCAGCTCCAGCTTGAGCCTGCGCGGGTCCGCCTGGTGGCTGTGCAGGGTCTGCAGCACTTCGGCCACGAAGCCGGCCTGGCGAAACTGCCGCGCGCTCACGTTCACGGAGATGGACAGGTGCGCCGTGTCCGGGTGCTCTGCCCAGCGCTGCAGTTGCCGGCACGCGGTCTGCAGCACGTATTGCCCCAGCGGCAGGATCAGGCCTGTCTGCTCTGCCAGGGGGATGAAGTCGCCGGGGCTGATCATCCCGCGCTGGGGGTGGCGCCAGCGCACCAGGGCCTCGGCGCCCATGAGCTGGGACTGGTGGTCCACGACGGGCTGGTAGTGCACCAGCAGTTCTCCCCGCGCCAGCCCCTGGCGCAGGTCGGCCTCCAGGTTGGAGCGCGCGTTGACGGCCGCCTGCATGTCCGGGTCGAAGAAGCGCTGGGTGTTGCGCCCCGCCGCCTTGGCCTGGTACATGGCCAGGTCGGCGCGTTTGAGCAGTTCGTCCACGCTCAGGCGTTCGTCCCCAAAGAGGGTGATGCCGATGCTGGGGGTGCTGTAGTGCTGGGCGCCGTCCAGTTCGAAGGGCTGGTTCAGGCTGGCCAGGAGTTTCTCGGCCACGGTTTCCGCCTGCGCGGCCGCCTGCGGCAGCTGGGGCGCCAGGGCTTCGAGCATGACGACGAATTCGTCGCCGCCAAAGCGCGCGACGGTGTCGGCCTCGCGCACGCTGCCCACCAGGCGCGTGGCCACCTGCGCCAGGAGCTGGTCGCCCATGTCGTGGCCCAGGGTGTCGTTGAGGTCCTTGAAGTTGTCCAGGTCGATGAACAGCAGCGCGCCCAGGTTCCTGGTGCGCTGGCACGCGGCGATGGAGCGCTGCAGGCGATCGAGCAGCAGCCGCCGGTTGGGCAGGCCCGTCAGCGCGTCGAAGAACGCCAGGCGCTCGATCTCCTGCTCCGCTCGCTTGCGGTCCGTGATGTCGCGGCACACGCCCAGCACGCCGGTCACGCGGCCGTGCAGGTCGCGGATGGGGGTCTTGATGGTCTCGAACTGGCCCTGGTAGCCATCCTCGGCGAAAGTGAGCGTTTCCTCGTACACCAGCGGCTGCCAGGCCTGCATGGCGCGCAGGTCGTAGTTGCGGAACCGCTCGGCCTCGGGCTGCGCCACCAGATCGAAATCGCTGCAACCCACGATCTGGCGCTCCGGCCGCCCGGCAAAGCGCTCGAACACGGGGTTGACCGACAGGTAGACACCCTGCGCGTCCTTGAGGAACACCATGTCCGGCATGGCGTTGACCACGCGCGCAAGGTGTGCCTTCTGGTGCGCAAGCTCTTCCTCGATGCGCTTGAGCTCGGTGAGGTCGTAGGCGAACAGCACCACGGCGGGCACGCCCTGGTCCGTCACGCTTTCGGGGGCGATGGTGGTGTGGTGGCACTGGGTGCCGCCGGGTCCGTCGATGCGGTTCTCGAACACCGCCGCCTCGCCCGCGAACGCCTTGTCGAAATGAGGCTGCATGCGCTGCATCACTTCGGGCTCCAGCACATCGCTCAGCAATTGCCCCTGCAGCTGCGCGGGCTCGCGGTGCAGCCAGCGGGCCTGCTGTTCGTTGACGTAGAGCACACGCAGGTCGCGGTCCAGCCGTGCCACCCCGCCAGGCACTTGCCGCAGCATGTTGGCCATCAGGGCCTCGTGCGCGTGGGAGGCTTCCTCGGCCAGGTGGTGCGCGGTGATATCGGTCTGCACACCGTCCCACATCACCCGGCCATCGTCGAGCCGGCGCGGCGAGGCGCTCAGGTGCATCCAGCGCAGCTGGCCGTCCGGGCGGCGCATCCGGAAGACCTCTTCCACCGCCGCCATGTTCACGAAGGAGTTCTCCTGGGCCCGCAGCAGGCGCGCGCGGTCTTCCTCGAGGATCTGCCCGTACAGGACGCTGGGGTTGCGCACCACGTCCTCGACGCTGACCCCGTTGAGGCGGGCAATGGCCTCGCCCATGTGCACGAAGTGCGTGCGCCCGTCGTGCTCGCGCACCACCTGGTACAGCACGCTGTGGGGCAGGTTGCGCCCAAGCAGCGACAGGCGGCCCTGGCTTTCGCGCAGCAGCCGCTCGGCCTCCTGCACACGCGCAAACGGCTGGCGGATGCCCGCGTTGAACACCGCCTGGTACAGGAGCGCATAGGCCACGATGCGCCAGCCGTGGGCGAGCGGGCCGCCCACGGGAGAATGGCCGCCCAGCAGGCCCACCGAAAGTTCACCGCAGGCGAAGGCCGCCGCCGCCCAGGCGAAAACGCGCTCGCGCGCCTGCCCCCGGCGCACCGCATCGCGGTGCAGCAGCAGGGCCACCGCCGCCAGCACCAGCACGAGCCCGAACGCCAGGTACTGCCGCAAGGCTCCGCCCGCGGCCTGCGCAAACGATGCGGGCAGCGGCCCCAGCGCCGTTCCCAGCAGCAGCAGCGCCATGCCGGCGGAGGCGGCCAGCCACGCCTTGGCAGGGCCCGCGGCGGTGAGGTGCACCGCCGTGAGCAGCAGGGTGAGCGTCTCCGCCACCCGGGCCCAGCTGCTGAGCCACAGCGAGATGCCGGCCGTGCCCGTGGGCATGTGGACCGAGGTCGAATGCGCCAGCACGCCGTGGAGAAAATTGCATGCCGCCGCCACGCCGAAACCCGCCACCAGCACGTTGGCACGGGTTTGCTCGGGGGCTTCGAGGGTGTGCAGCGATACCGACACCACCAGCAGCCCGAGCAGCACGGCCACCAGTTCCATGAAAGGCTCCAGGCCGTGCTGGGAACCCGCGCCATCGCCCATCATCTGCGCCAGCGGCACCATCACGGCCGCCAGCGCGGCCACCACCAGCACCACCGTGACGGCTGGTGTGTCCGTCAGCAGCGCGCGATAGGGCCTGAAGCGGGTGGAAGGGGGCATACGGGCGTGAGGCAGTGCGGGACTCTATTTCGACACAACGTCACAAGTGTATCGGCGAGTAAGCAGGCATTCACATTCTTTACGGTCTCCCTGGCACACGGCTGACTGGGCGCGCGGCCCCCGGGGCGCGGCGCCGCAGCGCCGGCCCCCCCGCATCATCTTCAGCCGGCCAGCAGCTGGCGCAGCACAAAGGGCAGGATGCCCCCCGCCTGGTAGTAGTCCACCTCGATCGGCGTGTCGATGCGCAGCGTGACCGTGACCTCCTGGCGCGAGCCGTCCGCGCGGCGGATGACGAGCTGCGCATCGCTTTGCGGGGTGAGCGCGGGGTCCGGCACCACATCGATCACCTCGCTGCCGGTGAGCCCCAGCGTCTCCCACGACTCGCCCGCCCGGAACTGCAGGGGCAACACGCCCATGCCCACCAGGTTGGAGCGGTGGATGCGCTCGAAGCTGCGCGCCACCACGGCCTTGATGCCCAGCAGCTGCGTGCCCTTGGCCGCCCAGTCGCGGCTGGAGCCCGTGCCGTATTCCTCGCCGGCGAAGATGACCGTGGGGGTGCGCTGGGCGATGTACTGCATGGCGGCGTCGAAGATGAACATCTTCTCGCCTTGCAGCGCGCCCTCGTTCTGGAACACCGTGACGCCGCCCTCCTCGCGGGAGCCGTCGGCCGTGGGGGCAATCATGAGGTTCTTGATGCGCACATTGGCGAAGGTGCCGCGCATCATCACGTCATGGTTGCCGCGCCGCGCGCCATAGCTGTTGAAGTCCTGCTTCATCACGCCGTGCTGCAGCAGCCACTGGCCCGCGGGCGAGCTTTCCTTGATGGAACCGGCGGGCGAGATGTGGTCGGTGGTGATGGAGTCGCCGAACAGCGCCATGATGCGCGCACCCAGCACGGACGGAAGCTTTGCGTCATTTTGGCCGCCAGCGCTTGATGCATCTGCGCTGGCAGCTCCTTTTTCGAGAGCAAACTGGGCAAAAAACGGCGGCTCGGCGATGTAGGTGCTGGCGGGCCAGGTGTAGGCATTGCCGCCCACGCCCTTGATCTTTTCCCAGAGCTTGCCGGGGTCGGAGCCCACCTTGGCGTAGTTCTCGCGGAAGGCCTTGCCGTTCATCGCGAACTTCATCAGCTGGTGGATCTCGTCGCTGGTCGGCCAGATGTCGCCCAGGTAGACGTCGCGCCCGCCCTTGCCCTTGCCGACGGGCTCGGTCATCAGGTCCTTGAGCACGGTGCCCGCGATGGCGTAGGCCACCACCAGCGGCGGGCTGGCCAGGAAGTTGGCCTTGAGGTTGGGGTGGATGCGCGCCTCGAAGTTGCGGTTGCCCGAGAGCACGGCCGCGCACACGAGGTCGTTGCTGGTGATGGCCTCATTCAGCTCGGGCGTGAGGTCGCCCGCATTGCCGATGCAGGTCGTGCAGCCGTAGCCGGCGAGCGCGAAGCCCAGCTTTTCCAGGTAGGGCAGCAGGCCGGTCTGCGTGAGGTATTCAGTGACGATGCGCGAGCCGGGCGCCAGCGATGTCTTGATGTGCGGCTTGACCTTGAGCCCCGCCTCCACCGCCTTCTTGGCCAGCAGGCCCGCGGCCAGCAGCACGCTGGGGTTGCTGGTGTTGGTGCAGCTGGTGATGGCGGCGATCAGCACGTCGCCGTTGCCCAGGGTCACGTCGCCAGCGCGGCTGGCCTGCTGGGCGGGCACCTCGGCGTGCGCGGCGGCCAGGGTGGGCTTGTTGTGCTCCATCTCCACCACGAAGCGCGGCGCGCCGGAAGGCAGGGGCTTCTCGGCGGGTGCGCTCACCTCGGCCGGCGCATCGGACGGGCGCACATGGTGGCGGGTGTGCAGCAGCTCGGCCGGGCGGTTGAAGCCGTTTTGCGCGATGGGCTTGCTGAACAGGTCGGCGAACTGGCTGCAGACCTTGCCCAGCTCGATGCGGTCCTGCGGGCGCTTGGGGCCCGCCAGGCTGGGCGTGACGTCGCCCAGGTTCAGCCGCACGACCTGAGAGTAGTCGATCTCGCCCGCCAGCGGCACGCCGAACAGGCCCTGGGCCTTGAAGTACGCCTCAAAGGCCTCGATCTCGCCCTTGGTGCGGCCCGTGCCCTGGAAGTAGTCGATGGTCTTTTCATCCACCGGGAAGAAGCCCATGGTGGCGCCGTACTCGGGCGCCATGTTCCCGATGGTGGCGCGATCGGGCAGCGACAGCGTGCGCGTGCCCTCGCCAAAGAACTCCACGAACTTGCCCACCACCTTGTGCTGGCGCAGGATCTCGGTCACCGTGAGCACGAGGTCGGTGGCCGTCACGCCCTCGCGCAGCTGGCCCGTGAGCTCGAAGCCCACCACGTCGGGCGTGAGGAAGTACACCGGCTGGCCCAGCATGGCGGCCTCGGCCTCGATGCCGCCCACGCCCCAGCCCACCACGCCGATGCCGTTGATCATGGTGGTGTGGCTGTCGGTGCCCACCAGGGTGTCGGGGTAGTAGACGCCGTCCTTGCGCTTGTGCACGCCGCGCGCCAGGTATTCAAGGTTCACCTGGTGCACGATGCCAAAGCCCGGAGGCACCACGCCGAAGGTGTCGAACGCCTGCATGCCCCATTTCATGAACTCGTAGCGCTCGCGGTTGCGCTGGAACTCGAGCTTCATGTTCAGGTCGAGCGAATTCTTCTTGCCGTAGTGGTCGATCATGATCGAGTGGTCCACCACCAGGTCCACGGGCACCAGCGGCTCGATCTTCTTGGGGTTCTTGCCCAGCTTCACGGCCACGCTGCGCATGGCGGCCAGGTCGGCCAGCAGCGGCACGCCGGTGAAGTCCTGCAGCACCACGCGCGAGACCACAAAGGGAATCTCGTCCTTGCGGTCTGCCTTGGGCACCCAGTGGGCCAACTCCTTGACATGCTCGGCGGTCACCTTGCGGCCATCGCAGTTGCGCAGCACCGATTCGAGCACGATGCGAATCGACACGGGCAGGCGGTGGATCTGGGGAAACTGCCGGGCCAGCGCGGGCAGGGAGTAGAACTGGCCCTCCTTGCCGGACGCTGTCCTGAAACTCTTGAGGGTGTTGGCAAACGCGTGACGGGCGGGCTTGGGCGATGAGGCCATGGCGAACTCCTGTGAAAGGCAACAAGGCCTATTCTGGCAGTCCTGCGTGACGGTGCAATCGTGGGGCTATGCGGGCCGCCGGGCCCCGGTGCCGGTGCCGGTGCGGCGCAGGCCGGTGCTCCGGCCCACGCCGCCGCCGCATGGAAGATGAATCAAGAATGCCCCTGGGGCTTGTGCGACAAGCGCCAGATGCTATTAATTCAAGAGCAAACGATGGATGCCCGTCAAGCGGCGGCCCATGCGGGCAGGCGGCGCACGCCCATCCACTGCAGTTCGGCCAGCAGGGCGACGGACACCACGTGCACCAGCAGATAGGCCTGGCCCAGCAGGGTGGGCGCGGCCGCGGAGCCCAGCAGCAGCGCCAGGCTGGCCAGCGCCCAGGCGAAGTTGCCAACGATCAGCACCCACAGCCAGCCACGGGGCATGGGCTCGGACCGCGCGATGGCGGTGGCCAGGGCGGCGTAGCCCAGCAGCAGCACGCCCGAGGCCTGCAGCAGCCCCGGCGCGAGACCCAGCCACCCGGCCAGCGGCGCCGTCAGCAGCAGGTGCAGGGCACCGAGCAGCACACCGGTGGAGGCATCGAACCAGACCACGGCGCGCAGGAATCGGGGGGAAGACATCAGGTTGAACATGGAAGACTCCTTGGTGGGTAAAAAAATGAAGAACAGGCCTGCATCGTTCCCGTCCCGGTGCACCGCGTCGATGACCTGGCAGGTAATGGCCTGCACGCTCTTTCCCCCTAGGATGTGGCCCATGACCTCCACATCCCCCCCTTCGCACCGCCCTGTGCGCCCCAGCCTGCCGCACCGCGCGGCGCCGCCGGGGCCCGCATCGTTTGGCGACCATCTGCGCACCTGGCGCCAGCAGCGGCACCTGAGCCAGCTGGAACTGGCCGACGAGGCCGACATCTCCACGCGACATGTGAGCTTCATGGAAACCGGACGCACCAACCCGAGCCGCGACATGGTGCTGCGCCTGTGCGAACGGCTGGCCATCCCGCTGCGCGAGCGCAATGCCCTGCTCGTGGCGGCCGGCTACGCGCCGATGTACCGTGAGCGCGCACTGGACGACCCCGCCCTCGCGGCGGCGCGCCAGGCCGTCGAGCTGGTGCTCAAGGGGCACGAACCCTGCCCCGCCATCGCGCTCGACCGCTGCTGGAACGTGGTGGCGGCGAACCAGGCCGCCCAGGCCCTGCTGGCCTCGCACGTGAGCCCGGAACTGCTCGCGCCCCCGATCAACGTGTTTCGCCTGAGCCTGCATCCCCAGGGCCTGGCCCCCCGCATCGCCAATCTGCCGCAATGGCGGGCCCACCTGTTTGAACGCCTGCGCCAGCAAATACAGGCCACCGCCGACCCGGCGCTGATCGCCCTGCAGGCCGAGTTACAGGAATATCCCGCGCCGCAGGCACCGGGCGCGCCGGTTCTGGCGGGTGAAATGCTGGGCGTGGTAATGCCGTTCTGCTTTGAAAGCGTGCACGGAATGCTCTCGCTCATCAGCACGACCACGATATTTGGCACCCCGGTGGACGTGACCCTGCAGGAACTGGCCGTGGAATCATTCTTTCCGGCCGACGATTTCACGGCGGAGGTTTTGCGCAAGGTGGCCTCGCAACCACATCCGCAGGAACCCGCGTGATACCAATGGGCTCGAAGGGCCTTCAGCGGCCGCGAGCCCATAAAAATCCCTACCCCGCCGCCGCAGCCCCAAGAGGCCCCGGGGTACCCGGACTCATTCGCTGAATGCACGAAGTAAATGGCGCATAAAAAAAGCCCGCGGGTGCGGGCTTTATTTTCTGTGCGATGGCTGTGCAGCCATGCCGCACCGGGCCTTCAGGCGAATCAGGCCATCCGATATGCCTGAAGAATTCCTGGCGGCATCGGTTTGCCGCCTTTTTAAATGGCAAACTTCTCGCGGCTCTCGTTTTGAATCCACTTGGGCGCCTTGCCACGGCCCGTCCAGGTTTCGCCCGTGGCGGGATTGCGGTACTTGGGAGCCACCTTGGTGCCAGCGGTGGAGCTGCGCCCCGTGGCCTTGCCAGCGGCCTTGCCTGCGGGAAACACGTCCTGGGCGGTCAAGCCATATTCGGCCACCAGGGAACGAACCTGGGACACCGCGTCCGACAATTCACGCCGGCGGGCCTCGCTGATTTGTTGCTCAAGGGCTTCGCGCTGCTTCAACAGTTCTTTATAGCTGGTGGTCATGGTGTCAGGGTTCAGGGTGGAGGAAAGTGTGACGGATGAATTATATGAATAATCTGCCGCCTTTGCCATCCATCCCTTCAAATTCATGGAATTTCCATATTACCTGCCATGCCCATAATGAATGGCACCCTGCGGCGGGGTATTGGTGCCGGGCCTTTCAGAGACTGGAGGCGGCCGGTGGCTCCGGCTGCGCCAATACCTTGTCGATGCGCTTGCCGTCGAGCTCGAGCACTTCAAATATCCATCCGGCGCAGCCGATTCTCTCGCCAATGGCAGGCAAATGTCCGGTTTCCGCCATCAAAAGGCCGGCCAAGGTGTTATAGCGCCCCCGCCCTTCACCGGGTAAATCCCGAATATCCAGCCGCGCCTTGAGCTCGGCCACAGGCACCAGGCCGTCGAGCAGCCAGGTGCCATCGCCCCGCGCGGTGGCCCATGCGTCCGTGGCCGCGCCCGGCTGCAATTCGCCGGTAATGGCTTCGAGTAAATCGCGCGGGGTCATGATGCCCTGCACCACGCCATATTCATCGACCACAAACACCATGCGCCCCGAGCGCGCGCGAAACTGCTCCAGCAGCTCCATGCCGCTCAGCGTTTCCGGAAGGAAAGCCGCGGGCTGCGCATGGCGCTCGAGCAGCCCCTGCGCCTGCGGGCCGAGTTCGAGAAGGCGCGCCACGCTCAGGAGCCCCACCACCTCATCCAGCGAGCCCCGGCACACCGGATACCAGGAATGCGCGCCCTGCTCCCCGCCGCTGCCGGCCATGCGCAACCCCTCGGCCACCGTCAGTCCGGCGTCCAGCCAGGCCACGTCGCTGCGGGGCACCATGAGCGACGTGAGCGGCCGGTCATCGAGCCGGAACACGTTGCGCACCATCTGGTGCTCATGGTGCTCGATCACCCCGGCATCGCGGCCCTCTTCCAGGCTGGCCACGATCTCCTCCTCGGTGACGGCGCGCCCCGCCGCGTTGTCCACGCGCATCAGCGCCAGCACGCCCTGCGTCGAGAGCGAGAGCAGCCGCACGAATGGCTTGGCCACCTTCGCCACCCAGGCCATGGGGCGCGCGACCACCCGGGACACGGTTTCCGGATAAAGCTGGCCGATGCGCTTGGGCACCAGCTCGCCAAACACGATGGTGATGAAGGTGATGACCGTCACCACCAGCGCGGTGGCCGCGATGCCGGCGGGGCGGGCGGGCATTCCGGCCTCCTGCAGCCAGATACCCAGGCCGTCGCTGAAGGCCGCCTCGCCAATGATGCCGTTGAGCATGCCGATGGACGTGATGCCCACCTGGACGGACGAGAGGAACTGCGTGGGGTTGTCCAGCAGCGCCAGGGCCGCCTGCGCGCCCTTGTCACCGGCCTCGGCCATGGTGGCCAGGCGCGACTTGCGGCTGGACGCCAGGGCGAGTTCAGACATCGCGAACACGCCATTGAGCAAGGTCAGCAGCGCGATCAGCAGAAAATCCATGCTTCACCGGATAAGAAACACACCATGGCACTTTACTGTATCGGGGACATTCAGGGCTGCGACAGCGCCCTCGGGCACCTGCTCGACGTGATCGGCTTTTCGCCCAGCCGCGACACCGTCTACCTGCTGGGCGACCTCGTCAACCGGGGGCCGGACTCCGCCGCGGTCCTGCGCCGCTGCATGGCCCAGGGCGACGCCCTGCGCTGCCTGCTGGGCAACCACGACCTGCACCTGCTGGCCGCCGCACACGGCGCGCGCAAGCCCTCGCGGCGCGACACGCTGGGCACCGTGCTGGACGCCCCCGACCGCGCTGCGCTGCTTGACTGGGTGCGCCAGCAGCCACTGGCCCGTGCCCACACGCATGCCGGGCAGGCGCTGCTGATGGTGCATGCGGGCGTGCTGCCCGCCTGGTCTGCCGCAGATACCCTGGGATACGCGGATGAAGTGCACGCGGTATTGCGCGGCCCCGATCTGCCCGGTTTTTTGCACGCGATGTACGGCAACACCCCCGACCAGTGGCGGGACGACCTGACAGGCGCTGACCGCCTGCGCGTGATCGTGAACGCGCTCACCCGGCTGCGCTTTTGCTCGGCCGACGGCGTGATGGATTTCGAAAGCACCGAAAGCGCGGATGCCGCACCGCCCGGCCTGATGCCCTGGTTCGACGTGCCGGGCCGGCGCACCGCGGGCACGCTGGTGGCCTTCGGCCACTGGTCCACGCTGGGCTGGCTCCACCGCAACGATCTGCTGGGGCTGGACACGGGCTGCGTGTGGGGCGGCTGCCTGAGCGCCGTGCGCTTTGGCGCGACGCTGGCGGAGCGCGAACTGCTGCAGGTGCACTGCGAGCAGGCCCAGGCCCCGGGCTGAATGCACCCTCAGGACGGCACGGGCTCCAGCAGGGCCGACATGGCCGCCGACTGCCAGACCCCGCCGTCCTGCCCGGCGATCAGCACGGCCAGCCCCGGCATGCGCTGCGCCAGTGCCCTGCCCGCCTGCGGGCCCCGCACCATCAGCGCGGCGCCCAGGCCGTTGACGGCCGCCACATCCCGCGCCACCAGGCTCACGCCATGCACGCCCGATGACGGGCGGCCGGTGCGCGGATTGAGCACATGGTGCTGGCGCCGGCCTTCGTGGAAGAAGAAACGTTCATAGTCGCCCGACGAGGCCACCACACCGGTGCCCGCCACGGCCACCACGCCCAGCAGATGCTCCGGGGAACGCGGGTCGCGCAGCCCCACGCGCCAGGGCCGGCCCTGCCACAACCCCTGGGTCAGCACATCGCCGCCGCCGTTGATCATGGCGTTCTCGACCCCCTCGGAGCGCAGCATGTTCATGCCGGCTTCCAGGATCGGGAGCTTGGCGATGCCGCCCAGGTCCAGCGCCATGCCCTGGCGGGCCAGGAAGGCCGTGCCTGCGGCCCCATCCAGCACCAGGCCGCGCGCATCCACCAGCGGCAGCTGCCGCGCGATCTCGCTGGCGCCGGGCACCACCTTGTCGCCGGGACCAAAGTTCCAGGATTTGAAAGCCCCCACGGTCACATCAAAGGCCCCACGGCTCATCGCCGACACGCGCTGCGCGCCCTGCAGCACCGCCATGACTTCGGGTGGCACCGCCACGGGCATGATGCCCGCCGCGAGGTTGATGCGGCTGACCACGCTGCGGGGCTGGTAGCGGCTCATGAGCGCCTCCAGCCTCTGCATCTCCGCATAGGCCCGGTCCATGGCCTGGCGCAGCAGCGCGCGGTCAACGCCCTCCACCGCCATGTCCACCTGCGTGCCCATCAGGGGCCGCGAGCTGCGTTCAGACAACCCCCGTCCACCTGCGGCCGCTCCCGTACTCCAGACCGCGCCGCCCAGCAAGGGCAGCGCCATCACCAGGCGGCGGCGCGACAGGCCGTGGGGGCGCACAGATGCTTGCTGCATGGCGCCTCCGGTCAGAGCGACTTGTCGGCCATGAAGTCCACGGCGGCCTTGACCTCGGCATCGGTCAGGTTGGCGGAGCCCCCCTTGGCGGGCATCATGCCCTTGGCCCCGGTAAAGCCCTCGATCGCATGCTTGTACAGCGTGTCCTTGCCCTGGGCGATGCGCGGGCCCCAGTCGGCCTTGTCGCCCGGCTTGGGGGCACCGGCCACGCCCGCGGCATGGCACATGGCGCAGGTCTTGCCAAACACGCTCTTGCCCAGCTCGTTCTCTGCGGCGGCCGGGGCGGCAGGGGCCGCCGCGGGCGCGGGGGCCGGTGCCGCCGTGGCAGCGGGGGCCGGGGCGGGCTCCGGCTTCTTGTCGCCACAGCCGGCCAGCAGTGCAGCCAGGATCGCCACGGCGACCATCACGGTTTTCTTTTGCATCGCATACATCCTGTTCTTCGTCATTGAAACAACCAGTCCAAAGAGCCCGTGGCCCCGCGCGAAACGCGTCCACGGTGCAACCTGAAAGCAGCCCTGCGGGCCATGCCCGGGCCCTCTTCAGGCTGGCGTATTGACTGTAGGTGCAAGAGGCAGTTTTGGGCAGGTGCGGGCCCCGCCGAAGCATGATCCAGATCAAATTGATTCATATTATGTGAATCTATTATCCAGGCCATGCAAGATCACCACGCCCTCCGATCACTGCGCCTGTGGGTGCTGGCGTGGTTCGTCATGGCGCTCGGTGCCGCGGTGGCCTCGCCCATGCTGCAGCCACAGGCCGTCGAACTCATCTGCGCGGGCAGTGGCGGCGCCCAGCTTTTCCTGCGGACCGCCGACGGGCTGGTCTCCACCGACTCCGCCGGCATGCAATGCCCGCTGTGCCTGGCCGCCGACGCGCCGCCCGTGGCACCCGCCGCCGCACAGGCCTTCACGGCCCCGCCCGATGGCACGCCCCGCGCGCCCCTGCGCCGCTGCATGGCCGCCAGCGCACGGACCCACCCGCCCGCACGGGCGCCCCCCTTTTTCAACTGAGCCATCCCAAAAGAGGAAAAACCATGAACGAGAGAAAAGACAGTCCGCAACCCGCCGCCGGCATGGGCCGACGCAGCTTCATCAACACGGCGGCCCTGGTCGGATTGACCGCCGGCGTCGCCGCCTGCACCGAAAAGCCCAATGCGGCCACCCCCGCGGCACCCGCTCCGGCCGCGTCCGCGGCAGGCCATGCCGGCACCGGCGCGAACCCGCACCTGAAGCCGGGCGAGCTGGACACTTACTACGGCCTGTGGAGCGGTGGCCACACCGGCGACATGCGCGTGCTGGGCCTGCCCTCGGGCCGCGAGATCACACGCATCCCCTGCTTCGTGCCCGACGCGCTCGTGGGCTGGGGCGTGACCAACGAGAGCAAGAAGATCATGGGCACCAAGCCCGATGGCAGCCTCAAGTACACGGTGGCCGACACCCACCACACGCACGCCTCGTACAAGGACGGCAACTACGACGGCCGCTACGCCTGGATCAACGACAAGATCAACAGCCGCATCGCGCGCATCCGCCTTGACTATTTCATCTGCGACAAGATCACCGAGCTGCCCAACGTGCAGGGCTTCCACGGCATCTTCCCGGACAAGGCCGACCCGGTGGACCCGGCCATCAACTACACCACGCGCGTGTTCTGCGGCGGTGAATTCGCCATTCCCATGCCCAACACCGGCACGGAAGATTCGAGCAAGTACCGCTCCATGTTCAGCTGCGTCGATGCAGAAACGATGGAAGTGCGCTGGCAAGTGCTGATCGACGGCAACTGCGACCTGGTCGCCACGTCGTACGACGGCAAGCTCGCGGCCACCAACCAGTACAACGTGGAGATGGGCGCGAAGTACGAGGACATGATGGCCGCCGAACGCGACGCCTGCCTGTTCTTCAACGTGGGCCGCATCGAGGCCGCCGTGAAGGCTGGCAAGTTCAAGACCATCGGCACCAGCAAGGTGCCCGTGGTGGACGGCACCCACGAGGCGAACAAGGACCCCAAGACGGCGCTTACCGCGTACGTGTCGGTGCCCAAGAACCCGCACGGCGTGAACGCCAGCCCCGATGGCAAGTACTTCATCTGCGCGGGCAAGCTCTCGCCCACCGGCACCGTGATCGAGCTGGCCAAGGTGCTCGACTACTTCGACGGCAAGCTCGAAAAGCTGGACTCCGCCATCGTGGCCGAGGTGGAGCTGGGCCTGGGTCCGCTGCACACCGCCTTCGACGGCCGTGGCAATGCCTACACCACGCTCTTCCTGGACAGCCAGGTCGTGAAGTGGAACGTGGAGGCCGCCATCAAGTTCCACGCGGGCGACAAGACCGCCAAGTACGTGGTGGACCGCCTCGATGTGCAATACCAGCCGGGCCACTTGAACGCCTCGCAGTCCGAGACCAAGGCCGCCGACGGCAAGTTTCTGGCCGTGGGCTGCAAGTTCTCCAAGGACCGCTTCCTGCCCGTGGGCCCGCTGCACCCCGAGAACGAGCAGCTCATCGACATCTCGGGCGAGAAGATGGTGCTGATGGCCGACCACCCCGTGCGCGGCGAGCCGCACGACTTCATCATCTTCAAGCGCGACCTGGTGCGCCCCAAGCAGGTCTACACGCTCGACGAGTTCCCGCTGGCCGTCAAGGACCCCAAGGAGTCCGGCGTGTTCCGCAACGGCAAGAAGGTCACCGTGAAGATGACTTCGCAAGCCCCGGCCTTCAGCCTGCGCGAGTTCAAGCTCAAGAAGGGTGACGAGGTCACGCTGATCCTGACCAACCTGGACAAGATCGAAGACCTGACGCACGGCTTCGCGATCCCGAACTACAACGTGAACTTCATCGTGAACCCGCTGGAGACCGCGTCCGTGTCCTTCGTGGCCGACAAGCCCGGTGTGTTCTGGTGCTACTGCACGCACTTCTGCCATGCACTCCACCTGGAGATGCGCACGCGGATGATTGTGGAAGCATAGCCAGGCGGCATCCCCCTGAGGCGCTGCGCGCCTTCCCCCTTCTCTCTGCGCGCTTCGCGCTCCGGGAAGGGGGACGATGCACTCGCTGCGGGGCGGCCCTTGCTCTGCATCCCTGGTCTGGGGGCGCGCCAGTTGCGTCGATGGCGCCCCATTTTTATGTCAAATGTTGCTCTATCGCTTTATCAATAAGCGCTAGCAGCTATCAAAAAGATAGTCCCATGATTTCCCTTCGTCGGCAGTTCGCCACGCTTCTTCTGGTCTTGTTGGCAGCACTTTGGCTGGCGCCGCGCGCGCATGCTGCGGCAGGCGCCTACGAGGCCGAGCTGCCTGCGGAACTCGCTACCGCGCGCGACATGTGCGCGCTGGTGCCGTGCAAGGACGTGTTTCCCGGCGCCAGTCATTTTTCTGAACGCAAGGGCCAGCCGCCCTATGTGGAGGCCTACGACAACAACAGTGCCCAGAAAAAGCTGCTGGGCTATGTGATGCTGTCCACCGACATCACGGACACCCCCGCCTACTCGGGCAAGCCCGTGGTCACGCTGATCGGCATGGACAAGGAGGGCCGCTTCGTGGGCGTGAAGGTGCTCAAGCATTCCGAGCCCATCTTGCTGCTGGGCATTCCGGAATCTGCGCTGCTCAAGTTCAACGCCCAGTACCTGGGCAAGTCGGTGGCCGACAAGATCGAGGTGGGCCAGTCGCGCCCCGATGAAAACGTGCTGGGCCTCGACGCCATCTCGGGCGCCACCGTCACCGTCATCGCACAGAACCAGGTCATGATGGCCTCGGGCTCGGCCGTGGCGCGGCAGGTGGGCATCCTCGCGCCCACAGTGCGCGAGCCGGCCCGCTATGCGGAAACCGGCAAGCGCCTGAGCTGGGCCGAGCTGGTGCAGCAACGCACCGTACAGCGCCTGCGGGTGGCGCCCGAACAGGTGGGGCTGGACAAGGGCCCCGACCCGTTCATCGAGCTGTGGTTTGGCGACCTGAACCACCCCGACCTGGGCAGGAGCCTGCTGGGCGAGAACGGCTGGAACAACCTGCGCCTGCAGCTCAAGGAGGGCGAACACGCCTTCTTCATCATCCGCACCGGCGGCAAGGAATCGTTCAAGGGCTCGGGCTTCGTGCGCGGCGGCATCTACGACCGTGTGCAGGTGCGCCAGGGGGCGGATTCGTTCACATTCCGCGACCTGGACGCGCTCAACCTGTACGGCATCGAGGCCGCAGGCGCGCCCAGCTACAACGAGTCGGTCATTTTCATCATCCGCTCACCCGCGTTCTCGGCCGCCTACCCGTGGAAGCTGAGCTTTCTGGGCAACCGCGTGGACCGCGCCACGGGCGCGCGCAGCTTCACCAGCTTCGACACGCCCTACTGGCTGCCCGCCGCCATGCTGCAAGACGGGCGCCCCACCCTCGACGAGCCCGACGCCCCCTGGGTGCGCGTGTGGAAGTCGCGCGCGGTGGAGATCGCGCTGTTCGCCGTGCTGCTGATCGCCGTGACCGTGGTGTACGCCCTGCGCGAGAAGCTCACGCGCCTGTCCACCCACAAGAACAAATGGCCCGTCAACGGCTTCAAGTACAGCTTCTGGGCACTCAGCATTGGCTGGATCGGTTTTGGCGCCATGGCGCAGCCCTCCATCACGCAGGTGCTGACCTGGTTCCATTCGCTGCTGTTCCAGTGGACCTGGTCGCTGTTCCTGTCCGACCCGTTCATCTTCCTGTTCTGGATCTTCATCATCGTCACCGTGTTCCTGTTCGGGCGCGGGTTGTTCTGCGGCTGGATGTGTCCGTTCGGCTCGCTGCAGGAGGGCATCTACAAGGTCGCGCGTGCCCTGGGCCTCAAGCGCTTTCAGACCCAGCTGCCGCCAAAGTGGCACGACCGGCTCAAGTGGGTCAAGTACGCGGTGTTCTTCGGGCTGCTGGTGGTGTCGATGTTCTCCATGGGACTGGCCGAAAAGCTGGCCGAGGTGGAGCCGTTCAAGACCACCTTCCTGGTCGGTGTGATGAACCGCGCCTGGCCCTACAGCCTGTTCGTGGCGGCCATCCTGGGCGTGTCGATCTTCATCGAGCGGCCCTACTGCAAATACATCTGCCCGCTGGGCGCCTCGCTGGCCATGCCCAGCACGTTCCGCTGGTTTGGCCTCAAGCGCAAGCAGGACTGCAACAGCTGCAAGGCCTGCGCCGTGGGCTGCGGCGCCCAGGCCATCGACGCCGACGGCCGCATCGACCACCGCGAGTGCCTGCACTGCCTGGACTGCATGATTCTCTACACCGACACCAAGGGCTGCCCGCCACTGGCCAAGGAGCGCAAACGCCGCGAAAAGGACGGCCTGGAAATCACGCCCATCGGCAAGAACGGCTATTTCATCCCGATCCACCCCGCCACGGTGCAGGACCAGATCTCGGCCAAGGCCGCCCAGGGGCCCGACCCGCGCATGCCCACAACGCCTGCACACCCCGCCCACAAGGCTGGAAGCCAAGGCCTGCGCTGGCTCTGGCTGGAGCTGGTGGACCACCTGTGGCCCTGGAGCCGCGAAGGCTGGGCATCAGGCCGTGGCCTGCAAATGGCAGGCTTCTCGCTGGCCGTGGCCGCCAGCGTGGCCTGGGTGATGACCGCCCTGGGCACGTTGTCGTCGGGCGCCATCATCGGCTGGTGGTTTGGCTGGAGCGTGTACGAGGTGCTGATCCGCCTGTCGGGCAAGCGCTATGTAAAGGACGGCCCCTGGTGGCAGGGCCAGTACCGCCGGGCGGGCGTGATGGACATGTTGAGCTACGTGGGCTTCAAGAACCTGCTGATCGGCGCGGCGCTTTTCCTGGCCATCAAGGCCGTGGTGGGACTGGCGTGATGAAGCCCCCCCTTGCTGCCACCGCATTCACCGCATGCGTGGCGCTGGCTGCGTGCCTGCTGGCCCTGCCCGCCCACGCCGCCACCGTGTTGGTGCGCCCCGGCCAGGACCTGCAGGCCGCCATCACGGCCGCCGCGCCGGGCGACACGGTGGAGGTGCAGCGGGGCTTCTACCGCGTGAACCTGCGCATCGACAAGGCCCTGACCCTGCGCGGCATCGACCGCCCCACGCTCAGCGGCGGGCAGGCGGGCGACACCATCCGCGTCACCGCGCCTGACGTAGTGATCGAGGGGCTGATCGTGCGCGACTCGGGCACCAGCCTCAAGGACCAGAACGCGGGCATCTACATCTTCCCTGGCGCGCACCGCGCCGTGGTGCGCCACAACGACCTCACCTACAACCTGTTCGGCCTGTGGATCGAGAAGGCCAACGACGTCCAGGTGCTGCACAACACCATCACCGGCCTGCGCGATGTGAACTCGTCGCAGCGCGGCAACGGCGTACAGCTGTACAACACCACGGGCGCACGCATCGAGGGCAACCACATCAGCTTTGTGCGCGACGCGCTGTATGTGGACGTGTCGCACCACGCGGTGTTTCGCGGCAACCGGCTGCACCACAGCCGCTACGGCACGCACTACATGAACTCCTACTACAACCTGTGGGAGGACAACGATACCTACCTCAACCGTGGCGGCCTGGCGCTGATGGAGGTGCGCGACCAGGTGGTGCGCAACAACCGCGCGTGGGGCAACAGCGACCACGGCATCATGCTGCGCACCCTGCAGGACTCGGTGATCGAGAACAACGTGGTGGCCGAAAACGCCCGGGGGTTCTTCATCTACGACGTGGAGTACATCACCCTGCGCGGCAACCTGGTGACCCGCAACACGGTGGGCGTGCACCTGTCGGCCGGCTCCAAAAACAACAAGGTCGAAGGCAACGACTTCATCGGCAACCGCGAGCAGGTGCGCTATGTGGGCGCCCGCGACGAGCGCTGGGGCACCGAGGGCGGCAACCACTGGAGCAACTACCTCGGCTGGGACCGCGACGGCAACGGCGTGGGCGACGTGCCTTACGAGGCCAACGACATGGTGGACCGCCTGACCTGGCGCCACCCCGCCATCAAGCTGCTGCTGGCCAGCCCTGCCGTGCAGGCGCTGCGCCTGGTGGGCCAGCAGTTTCCGGTGCTGCGCGTGCCCACCGTGGTGGACCCAAAACCCCGCATGCAACCGAACCAACCCCAACGGAATTTTCAGCGTGACACGCAACCCTCCCCCCATTGACCTGAGCGAGCCCCCCGCCATCGAGGTGCGGGGCGCGCACAAGCACTACGGCGCACTGCACGCCGTGGACGGCCTCGACCTGCGCATCGCGCGCGGCGAGATCTTCGGCCTCATCGGCCACAACGGCGCGGGCAAGAGCACGCTGTTCAAGATGATCCTGGGCCTCACGCCCGCCACCTCGGGCAAGATCCGGGTGGGCGGCGCCACGGTGCAGGGCCGCGACTTTCGCGCCGCCCGCCGCCACCTGGGCTACCTGCCCGAGAACGTGGTGCTCTACGACAACCTGAACGGGCTGGAGACGCTGCGTTTCTTCGCCCGCCTCAAGGGTGCGCCCCTCTCGCAATGCCCCGCGCTGCTGGAACGCGTGGGCCTGGCCCATGCGGGCAACCGCGCCGTGCGCGAATACTCCAAGGGCATGCGCCAGCGCCTGGGGTTTGCACAGGCCCTGCTGGGCGAGCCCCGGGTGCTGCTGCTCGACGAGCCCACCAACGGCCTGGACCCGCAGGCCATCCGCGACTTCTACGCCACGCTGCGCGGGCTGCAGGCGGGTGGCGTGACCATCGTCATCACCTCGCACATCCTGGCCGAACTGCAGGAGCGCGTGGACCGCCTGGCCATCCTGGCCTCCGGCAAGCTGCAGGCCCTGGGCAGCGTGCAGGCGCTGCGCGAGCAGGCGCACATGCCGCTGACCATCCACCTCACGCTGGCCGCGGCCGACCGGCCTGCCGCGCTGGGACTGCTCGCTGCCGTGCCCGGCGTCACCGGGACGGAAACGCCGGAAGGCCTGCACGTGGACTGCCCGCGCGGCAGCAAGATGGCCGTGCTGGGTGCGCTGGCCCCGCTGGGCTCCGCGCTGCAGGACCTGCAGATCCAGGAGCCCTCGCTGGAGGATGTGTACTTCGACCTGCGCAAGGGCTAGCCATGGAATTCCAACAAATCTTCACCATCGCGGGCAAGGAGTTCCGCGACCGCATGCGCAACCGCTGGGTGCTGGCCGTGGCACTGGTGTTCACCGTGTTCTCGCTGGCCATCGCCTACTTTGGCGGCGCGCAGCAGGGCACGGTGGGCTTTCGTTCCATCGAATTCACCATCGCCAGCCTGGTCAGCCTGGTCATCTACCTCATCCCGCTGATCGCGCTGCTGCTGGGCTTCGACGCCATCGTGGGCGAGCGCGAGCGCGGCTCGCTCGACCTGCTGCTGTCATTGCCCATCACGCGGCTGGAGCTGCTGCTGGGCAAGTACCTGGGGCTGGCGGCGGCGCTCACGCTCTCGACGCTGGCGGGGTTCGGTCTGGTGGCGGTGCTGCTGGTGCGGCAGTTCAGCGGGGCTGCGCTGTTCCACTACGGCGGCTTCATGATCAGCTCGGTGCTGCTGGGGCTGGCGTTCCTGAGCATGGCGGTGCTGCTCTCGGTGCTCACGCACGAGCGCACACGCGCCTCGGGCCTGGCGATTGCCGCCTGGTTCTTTTTTGTGCTGGTGTTCGACCTGCTGCTGCTGGGCGCCCTGGTGGCCACGGGCGGCAGCGTCGGCGGCGAGGCCATGGCCTATCTGCTGCTGCTGAACCCGGCCGACGTGTTCCGCATCCTCAACGTGTTCTCGCTCGACGACGTGCGCACCCTGTACGGCCTGACCAGCATCGTGCCCCCCGCCCTGGCCAAGCCATGGCAGATGGGCGCGGTGATGGCGGGCTGGATCGTGGTGCCCCTGGGCCTGGCGAGCTGGAGATTCAAGCCATGACGAAAAAATCCCGCAACCAATACCAATGCGCCTGCGCCACGCGGCGCCAACTGCTGGGCTGGGCGGCCCTCGCGTCGCTGGGCACGCTCACCGGCCTCGCGGGCCTGACCGGCTGCAGCCCGGCGGACAACAGCGCGCAGTCCCTGCAGCCCGTGGAGATCGACCGCACCACCAGCTGCGAACTCGACGGCATGCTGCTGGCCGACTACCCTGGCCCCAAGGCGCAGGTGCGTTTCGCGGGGCAGGACAGGCCCTCGTTCTTTTGCGACACGGTGGAGCTTTTCAGCACCCTGCTGGCCGGCGAGCAGGTGCGCGCCGTGCAGGCCGTGTATGTGCAGGACATGGGCCAGACCGACTGGAATGCCCCGCAGGACCACTGGATCGACGGCAAGACCGCCCTCTACGTGGTGGGCGGCAAGCGCCACGGCTCCATGGGCCCCACCATCGGCAGCTTCGCGCAAGAGGCCGACGCGAAGAAGTTCGCCGCCGAATACGGCGGCAAGGTGCGGCGCTTTGCCGAGATCACGCCCGCCATGGTGGACCTGAGCGGCGGGGCACTGCACGACACGCGGATGTAGGCGATGCAGCCCCCCATGCCCCCACGGCCGGCCCCCTCGGCCCAAGCCCCGTCCCGCGCGCCCACGCGGCGCATGGCGCTGGCGGCGGTGCTGCTGGGCACCGCCAGCCTGGGGGCCTGGCAATGGCCCCCGAGGTGGCGCCGCGCCCCGGCGGCAGCCGCCGATGCCGCGATGGTGGGCGACGATGTGTGCGTGGTGGCCCCGACGACGCCGTACGACCCCGCGCTGGGCCAGCCGCCACAGGTCGCCCGCGAAGTGCCCCCCGAGGCACGCTGCCCCGTGTGCGGCATGTTCCCGGCCCGCGCGCGCGACTGGGCGGCGCAGGTCATTTTTGCGGACGGGGACGCCCAGTTCCTGGATTCGCCTCTGAGCCTGATGATGTACCTGGGCAACGTGGGCCACTATGCGCGTGGGCGCACGGCGCAGGCCATCGTGGCCCGCTACGTCACCGATGCGGACACCGGCGCGTGGCTGGATGCCCGGCAGGCGCTGTATGTCCATGGATCTTCCGCGCGAGGGCCCATGCGCGCGGGCAACCTGCCGGCCTTTGCCGACGCTGCCGCGGCGCAGCACTTTGCGCAGCGGCGTGGTGGGCGGGTCTTGGGGTTCAGCGCCATCGACGCGGCGCTGCTACGGTCATTGGCCCCGGGCAGGCGGCAGGACCATGCCGTCCATGCAGGCCCACCGCAGCCGTAGCCACGATCTCAATGCACTATCAAAAATAGAGCATCCAGCGCTTGCTCATCAAGCGCCAGCGGCCAATTTCACCCAATTATTGTGCCGACGTCTCGGTCTGCGGCTGAACTGCCTTGAACAGCGCGGCCACCTTGCGCTTGGGCTTGATGTTGGCCGACACGCTGCTGCGCGGCGCCGACTTGGCGGCTTCCCAGGCAGGGGCCGCATCGGCGGCGGTGCTGGCCTCGTACGGTTTCTCGAAGAAGGGATCGCGCGAAGCGACCGCAGGACGGAAGCCCCGGTGCTGCTCGCGTGTCTCGCGGGATTCGCGGCCGCCACGGTGCTCGCGCTCACGTTCACGCTCGCGGCGGGGGCCCGCCGAGATCGCATCGCGCCCGTCGCCCGTCTCGCCCGCTTCGCGCCAGGCGCGGCGGCCGTCGTTGATGCGGCCACGCGGCTGGTCTTCCTCGTATTCGATGGCTTCGAGTTCGATCTTTTTCTTGATCAGCTTCTCGATGTCGGCCACCAGGCGGGCATCGCTGCCCGACACCAGCGTGACCGCCAGGCCCGAGGCGCCCGCACGGCCCGTGCGGCCAATGCGGTGCACGTAGTCTTCGGCGTTGAACGGCACGTCGAAGTTGAACACCGCCGGCACGTCCTTGATGTCGAGGCCGCGGGCGGCCACGTCGGTGCACACCAGCAGGTCCACTTCACCCTTCTTGAACGCTTCCAGGGCCTTCAGGCGCTCGTCCTGGCTCTTGTCGCCGTGCAGCGCGGCGGTCTTGAGGCCTTCGCGCTCCAGGCTGCGCGCCAGGCGGGCACAGCCGAGCTTGCTGTTCACGAAGATGAAGGCCTGCTTCAAGCCCCGGGTCTTGAGGACCTGGTGGATGGCGCGGCGCTTGTCGTCGTCGTTGGCGCTGTAGAAGCGCTGCTCCACCGTGGAGGCCGTCTCGTTCGGGCGGGCCACCTCGATGGTGACGGGGTTCTGCAGGTAGCTGCCGGCCAGGCGCTTGATCTCGGGCGAGAACGTGGCGCTGAACAAGAGCGTGGTGCGCTGCTTGGGCAGGTAGGACAGGATGCGCTGCAGGTCGGGCAGGAAGCCAATGTCCAGCATGCGGTCGGCCTCGTCGAGCACCACGTACTCGACCTGGTTGAGCACCGCGTTCTTGGCCTCGATGTGGTCCAGCAGTCGGCCCGGCGTGGCCACCAGCACTTCGACGCCCTTCTTGAGCTCGATGGTCTGGGGCTTCATGTCCATGCCGCCGAACACCACGGTGCTGCGCAGCTTGGTGTACTTGGCGTACAGCGCGATCTGCTGGGCGACCTGGTCGGCCAGCTCCCGCGTGGGCAGCAGCACCAGCGCGCGCACGGGGTGGCGGGCGGGAGAGGTGGAACTGCTCTCGTGCTTGAGCAGGCGTTGCAGCAGGGGCAGCGAGAACGCCGCCGTCTTGCCGGTGCCGGTCTGGGCCGCGCCCATCACGTCCTGGCCGGTGAGCACCACCGGAATGGCCTGCGCCTGGATGGGCGTCATGGACTCGTAGCCCATTTCGGCCACGGCGCGCGCCAGCGGCTCGGCCAGCGATAGATTGGAAAAGGAACTTGTCATTTAGCCCTCTATTGTCGCACCGGTGGCCCAAA
This sequence comes from Acidovorax sp. A79, assembly GCF_041154505.1. Lineage (GTDB taxonomy): Bacteria > Pseudomonadota > Gammaproteobacteria > Burkholderiales > Burkholderiaceae_C > Acidovorax. The sequence continues at coordinate 4,593,056 of NZ_AP028672.1, read as the reverse complement.
ATGCCATTTTTAGCGTTTTGGCGGCACGTCGGCAGCCGTGGTGCAGGGCACGCACGGCGGCCATTCACTATGTTTTTGATAGCTTCCAGCGCATAAGGGACAAGCGCTGCATGCCATCTGGACGTAAAACTACTCCAGCACCGCCCGCAGCTGGCGGGTGGTGGCCGCCAGGCGCCTCGCCCCGATCTGGGCGAGGTTATTCATCACCGTGAGCGCCGCCTCCGGGTACTGGCGGGCCCACGCGTCGAAATGCGCGCGGGACAGGCGCACCAGGTGTGCGCTGCCCCGCTCGGCCCCGGCGCTGGCGCTGCGGGCCGCCCCATTGAGGAACGCCATCTCGCCAAATGCCATGCCCGGACCGACGGTGGCCAGGCGCAGCCCCTTTTCCGGGGGCCACTGCGTGACCAGGGTGATGTGGCCCGACTGCACCACGAGCAGGTCGTGGTCGGTGTCGCCCGCATTGAAGACCACGCCGCGTGCCGGCACCGTCTCGCGCTCGAGCAAGGCCAGCAGGGCATCGCTCGCCGCGCGCGGCACGCCTTCCCCGATCTCGCCCAGCAGGTCCCGGGCGGGATGGGCCGGGCGCTGCTCGATGGGCCGCTGCGACAGGATGCCGGCCTCCGCCCATTCCAGGGCCCGGTCCACATCGGAAAAGGAGCGCACATGGTCCCTGGCCTGTTCGGCGGCCAGGGGGTCCAGCGCCGCCACGGCCGCCGCGATGCCCTGGTGGCCCAGGTCGCGCACCAGGGCGCGCAGCTGCGCGAGCGCGGTGCTGTCCCACGCGGGCACGCGCCCCGCATCGAGAATCACCCACCGGTGGCGCGGCTGCAGCAGCAAACGCACCTGCTCGGCCAGGTGGGCGGCCACGCCAAACGACATCACTCCCTGCAGCTCAAAGACGGCGATCTGGTTCATGCGCGGAACGAGCCAGGTGTCGGACCCGGCCCGGCGCAGGCGGCGCGAGCGCAGTTCGCCATCGAGCCGCACATGCCGCAGCACCTTGGCGGCCGAGTCGTGCAGCAGCACGAACGTGGCCACGACCAGGCCCGCCACCAGCGCGCCCACGCCGCCCATGACGGCGAACACCAGCGCCACCAGCCAGCTCTGCGCCCAGGTCACGCGCGAGCTGCGCGCATAGCGCAGCGACCACATGAGGCCCGGCACCTGCAGCAGCCCCGCCAGCACCAGGCCTCCCGCCAGGCAGGCCATGGGCACCCAGTGCAGCCACCATGCGCCCGTGGCGGCCACGCCCAGCATGATCGCCGCATGCCACCGCGGCGCGTCGCGCGAGGCCCCGGCCTGCGCCAGCACGATGCGCGAACGCGATGCGCTGGTCGATGCGGGGATCATTCCGGCCAGGCCGCACAGCGCTCCGAGCAGGCTCTCGCGGCGCAGGGCCAGGTTGGCATTGCCGCGCAGCCCGTGCTCCAGTTCCAGCTCCTGGTTGAACACCAGGATCTCCAGGCTGTTGACCAGGGCCATCAGCAAGGCCAGCACGACCAGCGCCGAGCCCTCCTGCTGGGCCAGCGCCATCCAGGGGATGCCCGTCCAGTCGGGCCACAGCGGCCCGGCGAAGCTGCTGGGCTGCACGGCGGGTGCGAACACGGCCCCCAGGCCGCCGCCCCACAGCCCGGCCAGCGCCACCCCCAGCGTGACCAGGACCACCGCGGACAGCAGGCCCGGCGAACGGGGCCAGCGGTGGCGCAGCGCCCAGGCGATGGCCACCACGGCCGCGGCCGCCAGCGCATGCCAGCCGGTGCGCGCGTCCCACAGCGCGTCGGGCCCCGCGCCAAACCCATTGCGCACCTGGCCCACCACCATGGACAAGCCCACCCCCGCGGCGAAGCCGTGGGTCACCGAGATCGGCAGGAACCGCGCCACGGAAGCGAGCCGCAATACACCCAGCAGCCACTGGAACACGAAGGCCAGCCCCACCGTCGCCCCGCTCACGGCCAGCACCTGGCGCGCGCTCAGGCCCAGCGCGGGGGCCGCGCCGTGGGCGGTGGCCAGCACCGCCGCGAACAGCAGCGCGACCACGGTGGTGGGCGCATACACCACGCCGGCGCGCGGCGCGGCCAGCGTGAGCAGCAGCCCCGGCAGCGCGGCGGACCACAGCGCCAGGGCCGCCAGCGGGTAGTCGCCCGCCAGCGGTGCGAACGCCAGCAGGCCCAGCCCCACCGCATGGGGCACCGTGACCGCCGCGGCCGACCATGCCGCCGCGACCCCTGAGGAGGGCGGCTGCGGCAGGGGCCCGGCCACCCCGCTGCTGGCGCCGCCGGAGGGACCGTGGGCCGAAGCCGTCGAAGACAAGGCGGTGGCGGACATGGCAACGGTGTTTTTTCTCAGGGCTTGCGGGCCGCCGGACACCGGGTGCAACCCGCCGCGGCGGCCAGCGCGCTACAGGCTGCGGGCCGAGAAGGTGTCGCAGGCCTTGACGCTGCCGTTTTGCAGCCCGTTGTTGAACCAGCGCTGGCGCTGGGCGCTGGTGCCATGGGTAAAGCTCTCGGGGACCACCGCGCCGCCGCTCGAGCGCTGCAGCGCATCGTCGCCAATCTTGGCGGCCGCGTTCATGGCCTCCTCCACATCGCCCTGCTCCAGGATCTGGCGCGCGTTCTGCGCATGGTGGGCCCACACGCCCGCGAAGCAGTCGGCCTGCAGTTCCAGGCGCACCGACAGCGCGTTGTACTCCGTCTTGCTCACGCGCCCGCGCATCTGGTCCACCTTGCCGCTGATGCCCAGCTGGTTCTGCACGTGGTGGCCCACCTCATGCGCGATCACGTAGGCCTGCGCGAAATCGCCCGGGGCGCCCAGGCGGCTCTTGAGGGTCTCGTAGAAACCGAGATCGATGTAGACCTTCTGGTCGGCCGGGCAGTAGAACGGCCCCATGGCCGCCTGGCCCGTGCCGCAGGCCGTGGGCGTGGCTCCTCGAAACAGCACCAGGCGCGGTTCCTGGTAGCTGCCGCCACCCTGGCGGAACACGGCCTTCCACACGTCCTCGGTATCGGCCAGCACGGTCGAGACAAAACGGGCCATGGTGTCGTCCGCCGGCGGGCGCTGGGCGGGCCCCTGCGACTGCACCTGCGCGGGGGGGCCGCCACCGCTGAGCAGCCCCAGGATGGTCAGCGGGTTGATGCCCAGCACCCAGCCGCCCACGAGGGCGATGACGATGGTGCCGATGCCGATGCTGCGTCCGCCAAAAACCGGCGATCCGCCGCCGCCTTCGCCGCGGCGGTCCTCCACGTTGTCCGATTCGCGATTGCCTTCCCATTTCATACCGTATCTCCAGCGCCCTCGCCCTGCGGAAGGCATTGCCGCCATATTACGCGCCCGGCAGGAACTCCAAGGGCAGATTACGATGGCCTGCCTGTCCGCGCCCCGCGGGCATGCTCCACCATCGACCTGGCCCACAACCCGCCCGCACTCCCTCCATGCTCCACGACGCATCGCACTACGCCCCCCTCGCGGGCGGGGTGATCCTGCTCACCGGGTTCGACCCTTTCGGGGGCGACGCCCTGAACCCCAGCTGGCTCATCGCCGAGGCCCTGCACGGGCAGCACATCGCCGGCCACCGCGTGGTGGCCGCGCAACTGCCGACCGTGTTCGGGGAATCGCTGCAGCAGCTGCGGGCCTTGGCCGAGGCCCACCGGCCCGCGCTGATCGTCTGCCTGGGCCAGGCGGGCGGGCGCGGCGCGCTGTCGCTGGAACGGGTGGGCATCAACATCAACGATGCCCGCATTCCCGACAACGCCGGCCGCCAGCCCGTCGACACGCCCGTGGTGCCCGGCGGCCCCGCCGCCTACTTCGCGAGCCTGCCCGTCAAGGCCATGCTGCGCGCCGTGCAGCGCGCGGGGGTGCCCTGCGAGGTGTCGCAGACGGCGGGCACCTTTGTCTGCAACCATGTGCTGTACGGGCTGATGCACATGCTGCAGGCGCAGGACGCGGACCTTCCGGGCACCCGCGGCGGCTTCGTGCACGTGCCCTGGCTGCCAGGCCAGGGCACGCCCCACCTGGCGCTGCGGGAGATGGTGCGCGGCATCCATGCCGCCCTGTGGGCCGCCATGCTGGTCCGCCAGGACATCGCGCTGGGCGCCGGCGCCACGCACTGACTGAATGCCGGTCTCCGCACCACGGGCTTGCCCGCTTCCCCGGCACCATGGCCCTGTATAAAGTCTCGCGATGCCTTCCCACCTTCTTTCCGGATCCCCCCCCGCGCTGGACGCCGCGGCCACCGCGGCATGCCTTCCCTGGGATGCGCTCGCCGACGAGATCGCGGCCCTGCTGCGGGACGGTTCGGTGGCGGTTCCTGCGCGCACGGTGGTGGCGCTGGCCGGGGGCGCCAACCTGTTCGTCATGCCCGCGGCCGACAGCCGCGTGGCCATGGCCAAGCTCATCACACTGACACCAGGCAACGCGGGAACCCGCCGCCCCGCGATCCAGGGGGATGTGGTGGTGTTTGATGTCGCGACCGGCGAGCGCCGCCTGGTCCTCGACGGCCCCATGATCACCGCGCGGCGCACCGCGGCGGTGTCGCTGCTGGCCGCACGGCACCTCGCGCGCGCGCCCGAGGGGCCACTGCTCATCGTGGGTGCCGGCGTGCAGGGCCTGGCCCACCTGGAGGCGTTTGTTCTGGGCATGGCGGTGCGCGAGGTGTGGGTGGCCTCGCGCAGCGCGGCCAGCGCCGAGGCGCTGGTCCGGCGCGCCCATGCGCTGGGCGCCCGGGCGCGCGTGGTGGCGAACGCGGACGACGCGGTGCCGCACTGCCCGCTGATCGCCACCTGCACGCCCGCGCACGCCGTCGTGCTGGCCGCGCCGCCACGACCCGATGCCTTCGTGGCGGCGGTGGGCGCCTACACCCCCGCGATGGCCGAGCTGGCGCCGGCCCTGTGCCGCCACGTGGCGCTGCGGGGACACATCGTGCTGGACAGCGACGATGCGCGCCACGAGGCCGGCGATCTGCTGCAGGCAGGAATGGATGTGGGCGTGCTGCCTACCTTGCGGGACGTGCTGCACGGCCGGCCCATCCCCCCGGAAGGCCCCGTGCTGTTCAAGAGCTGCGGCTGGGCAGGCTGGGACCTGGCGGCGGCACGCCTCGCGGTGCACCCGCCGGTGTCGACAGGGCACGCCCCGCGGGCCACGCCATGACCCCCCTCCGCTTCTCGGACCACAGCCTGCGCGCCCAGATCGCGCTGGTGTTCGGCGCGCTGGTGGTGGGCCTGGCGGTGCTGCTGTCCCTCGCCTTCGGAGAGCTGCTCAAGCGGCGCATCGAGCGCGATGCCGGCACCGCCCTGCAGGTGATCGCCGAGAACGCCGGCAAGCTGCTGGCCAACGGCTTGCTGGAACGCAGCCGGGAAGCCGAGGTGCTGGCCGCCGCCGAAGTGGTCTGGGTCAAGGGGCTGGACACCCCCGAAGGCCACCACATGCTGGCCCGCAGCCAGGCCACCCAGCCCCACAGCGTGTGGATCGGCGTGGCCGACGCCCAGGGGGTGGTGCGCACGGCCACGGGCGGCCTGCTCGTGGGCCAGAGCGTGGCGCAGCGGCCCTGGTTCCAGGAAGGTCTGCAGAAACTGCACGTGGGGGACGTGCACGCGGCCAAGCTGCTGGAAAAGCTGCTGCCCCCCAACCCCTCGGGCGAACCCTACCGGCTCGTCGACTTCGCGGCCCCCATCCGCATCGGCCCCACCACCGTGGGCGTGGTGGGCATCCATGGCAGCTGGGAATGGACCCGCGAGGTCATGGTCAGCCTCACGCCCGCGCACACCGAAGACAGCGCGGTGGAACTCTTTGTCTTTGACCGCGAGGGCCAGCTCATCTATGCCCCCGGCGGCCAGACCCAGGCCCTGCGGGAGGCCGGGCAGCACCTGCCGGCTGGGGCCGCGGCGCCCGGAGACCGGGCCGCCAGCCCGGCGGCCGTGGTGCCGTGGAGGGACGGCCGCAGCTACCTCACGGCGATGGTGCCGCTGCGGGCGCGCAGCAGCGCCAGCGACCTCGGATGGCGGGTCGTCGCCCGTGAGCCCGTGGAGCTGGCCTTCGCCGAGGCGAGCCGCACCGTGCGCATGGCCCTGGCCATCGGGCTGGCTGCCGCGCTTCTGGCCTCGGTGCTGGCCTGGCTGGCGGCACGCCGGCTGAGCGACGATCTGTACGCGCTGGCCGACGCCGCCAGCGCCGTGGAAGCCGAAAAGGCCGGGGCCCGCATTCCGCAGGCGCACAGCAGCCGCGAGGTGCGCCAGCTGTCAAGTGCCCTCGGGCGCATGACGCACCGGCTTCTGGCATCCCGCGAGGCCATGGAAGAGAAGGTGCGCGTGCGCACGCTGGAGCTGGAGGCGGCCAACCGCGCGCTGGACCTGCAGGCCCGCACCGATGCGCTGACCGGCCTGCTCAACCGCCGGGGCTTCGAAACGCAGATGGCGTTTGCGCTGGCGCTGGCCCGGCGCAGCGGCCGCCCCTTGAGCCTGATCACGATCGACGTGGACCATTTCAAGCGCGTGAACGACACCTACGGCCACGAGGCGGGCGACGAAGTCCTGCGCCGGCTGGCACGCACGCTGGAGGTGCGGCTGCGCAACTCGGACGTGGTGGCGCGGCTGGGCGGGGAAGAGTTCGTGGCGCTGCTGCCCGATACCGACCTGGCGGGCGCCCAGGCCATTGCCCAGTCCCTGGTCGCGGCCATGGCAGGGCAGCAGGATCCGGTGGTCGGGCTCATCACCGTGAGCGCCGGCGTGGCCAGCATGCGCAGCCTGCAGGACAACGGCACGGACCTCCTGCGCCGGGGCGACGCCGCGCTCTACGAAGCCAAGGGACAGGGACGCAACCGGGTCTGCGTGGAGGCCTGAGAAACGGAGTGTGAGTGGGTGGGTAGATGGAGGTGCCGCGCTGGCGCGTGGCCCGGTGCCACCTAGGCCCCGTCGATGTCCGCCACGACGGCGCAGCCTTGCGGGGCGGTCGCGTCGAAATAGGCCTGGAGCCGCTCGGCCAATGCATTCAGGCCGCCGTCGTTCGCGGCGCGCGCCATGGCAAGCTGTTCCAGCGCGTAGGGCCGGTGTCCCAGCATCATCGCGGTGTTCACGCAATGGCCCGCCGCCGCCATCTTGAGGACGAAGGCATTGAGCGATTCGCACGGCCAATAATGCGCCTGCGGCCCGCCGTGCGGCTGCGAGGGCGCGAACCCGAGGTCGCCCGCGCCACAGGCGGCGTGCAGGGAAAGGCCCGTACCCCGGGCCTTGGCGGGTGTGAACGGCGCAGCAAAGGTCGGCATGGGAGGACTCCTTCTTGCCCACCGCGACATCGGCGTGGCATGACACGATGCTAAGAACCTTACCTGCGCTTGCACTTCAGCCAACGGGCTGACGCGCTGTAGGACGCGGCCCCTGGCGGCCCGCCGGCCGCGCAGGCGGCCGATGTCAGGCCTTGGGCAGGGTCACGCCCACCTGGCCCTGGTACTTGCCCCCGCGGTCGCGGTAGCTCACCTCGCACACGTCGTCCTTGTCGCTCTCGAAGAACAGCACCTGCGCGCAGCCCTCGCCCGCGTAGATGCGCGCGGGCAGCGGCGTGGTGTTAAAAAACTCCAGCGTCACGTAACCTTCCCTTGGAAACAAGTTGCATTGGGAATTGCTCAGGGCTGGGTGAATTCCAGCGAATTCACTAGGCTTCGGTTGCCATCGTCACCCACCAGGTACAAGCTCGTACCCTGCAATTCAAAATGCGCCGCAATGCACGACGGAGTTCTGGTAGTAGTCGCGGCACACTTGATCGCTCTTGAACTTCCAGCTTTTGCCGACGTAGTGACCTCCTTCAGGACCGGAATCGAGCTTGCCGCCCGGCTTAAAGTACTTGCGGAACAGCCGCACCTGCCGGCTGCGCTGCGCGGCCAATGGCTGCTCGGTCGTGCCGTACTTGACCACCGCGGACCAGCCGCCGTCCTGGCCCAGGATATGCGCCCCCGTGATGACTCCTGTCTCCGCAAGACAGAGTGCCATGGTCGATTGTTTCTGCCATGCCTCGCCTCGGTGTTTCAATGAATCCGCCGTGCGGACAACAGTTGGCAGTTAACGCAAACAACAGTTGTTTGCAATGAAACTTGCCTTACCGCCCGAGGTGGTGTGGCTACTCCTTGGCCATGTCCAAGTCCACCTGACCACGCTTGCCCTTGGCCGTGGTGGGCGAAGTCAACGTCATCTGGACGGTACCGTCGCGGCCACCTGGGAGCGCCTCGGAGAATTTGAGTGTGACGAGGGCCTCCGCCTCGCTCTTGAGCTCCAGCGCCACCAGGACCTCCCGGCCTGCGCAGGGGTCGTCCCTGTTGCTGGTGAACGTTCGCCACGTGTTGCCCCCTTGCCGAGTTGCAGCTTGGCTTCTTGCGACCTCTTGGCGCCCTGCCAAGTGACCTTCCAGGTCCCGTGGAAAGGCTCTGGCGACTGGGCGAGGGCGATGGACGCGAACAGCGCGCCCAGGGTAGCAATACAGGCTTGTTTCATGAATGGGACTCTATTTCCTATGGATTCAGTTTGGCCCTGGCGCTTTGTGGACAAGCGCCAGAAGCTCTCATTTTCATAGCAAGTAGAAAAATCAACAGTGCGCTGGCAACCTTTCTCACCTAAACCCTGCGGCGCCACGCCAGCAAGCCCAGCAGGGCCGCCAGCAGCACCAACCCCCATTCGCCCAGCGTGGGGATCGCCGCAGCCCCGCCGGGGCCAGGCGCCGCCAGCACCGCAACACCGCCCGGATCGACGATGCGCCCATTGGGCGCGCCGCCCTCATCGTCGCCCGCGCCGCCGTCCACCAGCGTGAGCACCGCCTTGTTCACGGCCAGCGCGGCACCCGCGAACGGCCCCCACGCGCCGCCCTGGCGCTTCCAGTATTGCGCGCCCTGCGCCAGTGTGCCGGGGTAAGTGATGTCCACGGTGACGGGCGAGGTATCGCAGCCGTTCAGCACGAAATCCAGCACGCCGTGCGGAAAGCTCGGGCCCGCAGGCGCACCCGCGCTGGCGGCGGAAAGCAGCCGCACGCTCTCGAACGCACAGGTGGCTCCACCGCCCGAGACCGCCACCGCGACGGGGCCCGAGCCCGTGGACGACGGGGCCGAGAAAGCCTTGCTGTCGGCCAGCGGCGTTGCCGGGTTGGTGGGGACTGGTGCCACGCCACTGCCGCCGCCATTGGTAGCCGCCACCGAGAAGGTGTAGGTGGTGCCATCCTGCAAGCCGGTGACGGTGCAACTGGTGACGGGCGGCGTGGCGGCGCAGGTCTGGCCGCTGGGCTGGCCGTTGGCCAGTGCCGTCACGGTGTACTGCGTGATGCCGCCGCCATCGCTGGCGGGCGGCGTAAAGCTCACCGTGACCTGGCCGCTGCCCGAAGGCGTGGCCTGCACGTTGGTGGGTGCGCCGGGTGCCACGGCATTGACCGTGAAGCTCTGCGGCACGGGCGGCGCGGCGGCCCAGGTGGTGTCGCCGGGCTGGGTTGCGGTGACGGTGCAGGTGCCCGCCGCTACCAGCGTGACCGTCGTGCCCGCCACTGTGCAGACCGCCGGCGTGCTGCTGGCAAAACCCACCGTCAAGGTGGAAGTGGCGCTGGCCGATAGCGGCGGCACGGTGGCGCCGAAGCTGCGGTTGGGCAAGGGACCGAAAGTGATGGTCTGCGTGTTTTGGGGCGTGGCCTGGCAGGCATCAAAGTTGTAGGAGCCCGACAGGGAGCCGTTGGTGCAGGCTCTGGACTCAGAAACGCAACTGCCGCCGGCAGGTGTCGAAGCGCTCATATACGCGGTAACGTTTTGCCCGTGGCCAATGAGTTGCCCATTGAACAAGCAACTGGCTGGAGCGCCGGCAGTACAGGACGCATAGTTGTAGGAGCCCGACAGAGAGCCACTAGTACATGTGCGCGCTTGAGAGGTACAACTGCTTCCAAAAGGAACGTTCGAACTCTGATACGCAGTGACACTCTGACTGTGTCCGATAGTCAGTCCATTGAAAAGGCAGGAGGAAGGCACGTTGACCCCGCAAGACGCATAGGCGTAGGCACCCGTCAAGAGCCCGCCTCCCACGCATTGCCTTTGCTCAGACACGCAAACTTGGCCGGTCGGAACTGCGGACCACTTGTACGCCGTCACGCTCTGGCCTTCGCTCAAGGATGCTCCGTTGAAGCTGCAGACGGAAGGCGTTTGCGCCTGTGCCACCGTGATCGTGAAGCTGCGTGTAGACATGTCGTCAGCGGAGGTGATCGACACGCTCAAGGTGTTGCTGCCTGGGTTGAGTGGAATCTGCGCCGACGCGCTGCCCGACGCCACCGGCACACCGTTGACCAGAATGGCCGCATCGCTCGCCCACGCCGTAGGCGTGACGGCGATGCTGGCGGCCTGCACGGTGAGGGTGTGGTAGGTGAACTGGTTGGTATCGAACGCGGGCGACAGGGCCACGGGGCCGCTGCCTGCGTCCAGCACCAGGTCCAGTAAGCGGGATTCATTGGACGCGGCGCCGTTGGTACTCTTGAAAACGCTGCTACCGTTGGTGCCTGCGTACAGCGTTGTGGGTGTGGCGGGGTCAATGGCCAGGGCCTGCACGATGGCGTTGGCCAACCCGGAATGGGCCGCCGACCAGGTCGTGCCGCCGTTGGTGCTTTTGAATACGCCGCCAACGGTTCCTGCATACAGTGTCGTGGGCGTGGCGGGGTCGATTGCCAGAGACAGCACGTAGAGGCTTGCCAGCCCGGTATTGGCCGCCGACCAGTTTGCGCCGCCGTCGGTCGTCTTGAATACGCCACCGCCAGCGGTGCCCGCATACAGCGTTGCAGGCGTTGCCGGGTTCATCGCCAGCGAAAGCACGTTGTTGTTGTTCAGCCCCGCACTGGACGATGACCAACTGACGCCTCCATTGATGCTTTTGAATGCACCGCTATCGGTGCCTGCGTACAGCGTCGTGGGCGTGGCCGGGTCGATGGCAAGGGTTTGAACGCCTTGCGTGCCCGTCAAGCCATTCATGAAAATCGCCCAGGTTGCGCCTGCGTCCTGGCTCCTGAACACGCGGCCCTCCGCGTGGAATCCGTTGCCGTGCCAGACGGACTCCGTTCCTGCGGCGTAGAGAGTGGCCGCACCGGGGGCCATGGCCAACGAATACACCGAGTAGCCCTGTAATCCGGAGCCCGCCAATGCCCAGGTAGCGCCGCCATCGGTGCTCTTGGCCACGCCCGCACTGGTGCTTGCGTACAACGTGGCTGGGGTCGCCAGGTCGATGGCCAGGGACGACACGCGGGTGTTCGGCAAGCCGCTATTGGCCACCGCCCAGGTGGCGCCGCCATCCGTGCTCTTGGACACGCCCATGAACTCCGTGCCCGCATACACGGTGGCCGGTGTAGCGGGGTCGATGGCCAGCGCGCTGACGCTGCCCCCTTGCGGCCCGCTGGTTGGCTGCCACGCATTGACCGCCCACGCGGCAGAAGACAGGCTCAAGCCGCCCAGCAGCCAGAGCGCCAGCAGCCAGCGGCCCCACCAACAAAGATTGGAGTTTTTTAGGGCTCCAGCACTCACTGGACATGCGGTAGCAGCTCTCATTTTCATAGTGTTTTTTGGATAAACGAATGCGCCCCAATATCCCTGCTGCCGCAGCCGCGCGCCATCCTGCATTTGTAGGATGGCATAGCCATCGCCTAATGCGTAGGCTGACTGGGTGGTGAACGCTGCGCAGGCGCGCGTGGACATGCGGCACCTACTGGCGCCGCACACTTTTTCTCCTCACTTCTCCGGGCCGATGCCCGGTCACCCAAACAACCCTCCTACCCGATGAAAGAAAGGCATTTGCCATGAAGAAACTGCTGCCACTGCTCCTGATTTCAGCCGCCGCCATGGCTGCAGGCGCCAGCGCCACCGCGCAAACCACCGACTTCCCCGAAGGCGCCCAACCGCTGACGCCAGAAGCGCTGCGCGAAGCCCTTACGGGTAAGGTGTTTTCCATCACCCCCGCCAAGGGCTCCACCTGGCGGTGGGAGTTCAAGGGCAATGGCTATTTCTTCTTGAATGCGGGCAGCTTTAGCGACTCCGGCAAGTGGAGCACCAAGGAAAGCAGCGTGTGCCAGGACACTGGCAAGAACATGGGCTGCAATGAGATGCGGCAGAAGGACGGCACGCTGTACCTGAAGCGCGACAGCGGAGAGATCGTGACGTTCAAGCCACAGTAGTTCAACTGAGAAAATCGGCACAACCTAAGAAAAAGCTGATGGCTGGCTGCGCACAGAGCCATTGGCGAACCACCGTTGTTCATGGCTCCCAGCAGCGCTCGACCATGGCGGCCGAGGCCCGGGTTGCCAAGCTACCCCAGCGGTACCCGATGTAGGCGCAGACGGCTGAAGCGTGAACCGCAGGGCCTTGCGAACACGGGAAATTCAGCTCCAGGGTGTCGGATACCACCTTGGCAGTGCTGGCCGAGTCGCTGTTGCCATCGGTCTGGTTGGCGGTTTGCGCAGCTTCGTTGGCTGCGCGGTTGTATTCCTTGACCTGCTCGTCCAACAGCCGCAATGTTTGCGCTTTGCTTCCTGCCTGCTGGCGGGCGCCCGCCAGCATGGCAGACACGGATTCGCGCAATATGGCCTGTCGCACATCGGCCAGGGAGGAGTCGATGTATGGCCGCAGTTGAGGGGCAAGAAAGCCGTAGGCTCCGCTGCAGCTTGCCGCGTTCACGGCACTTGCGTCCAGCGCAATCTCGGGCTGCGGTGGCGCCATGGATTCCGGGCCGCCCCGGCTGGGCGCGGCGTCCCAGCGCGGCTCATCGCCCCTGAACGCATCGGCCGCTTGTCGCGCCGTCTGCGCCTGGGATATGCGCTGGCGGCTGTTCAGCCCCGCTGCCAGCACATCCAACGCCATGCCACCCAAAGCGCGCACGGCATTCTCCGGGCCCAGGCCGCGCAATGCGTCCGCAGAGGCCAATGGAATTTGCCCTTCGCTGAAGGCACTGCTCGCCTGCCGGGCGTGCTGATCCCGCGCCTGGGCATGCAGCTTTCGACCCAAGGTCAGCACCTGCTGCATATCGTCAGGACGGGGCTGCGTGTCGCCCCATGCCTGTTGCAATGCAGCAGCGCAATCCTTTTGCAATACCTGGTACGCGGCCAAGCCTTCCGCTTCCATGTGCATGTGGGCCAGCAGGGCGAATTCACGGACATTGCTTGGGCAGTCCGCCGCAGCCGCCACGCCCCAACCCCATAGCACGCACAGTTCCAGCGCCGTCCGCACGGTTCGCCCTGACTTCATGCGCCTGTCAGCTTCTTGTAGAGCGATAGCAGTTGCGCGCGGATTTCGCTGTGCGATGCACCGCTAAGCGAGGTGTTCATGCCATCCAGGCTGACTTGCACCACCTTGCTACGCATCTCCACCCCAGGGGCCAAGCTGTCGAGCAGGGCCTGCTCGATCTGGTTCTGCATGGACGAGAACCGCTGTTCGTTCTGCAAGGTAGTCATCATCAACATGCTGGGGTTGTAGGCGCCCGCCCCGCCGAACAGGCCCGAGCTAAAGCCACCCACCAAGACAGCGCCCACCTCAAGCCATCCCAAAGCCTGGGACTTGTTGTATGCCTGCGCCAGTACCCAGCGCGTCTGGCGGAAGCTCTTGCCATAGTTGCCGTTCAGGATGCCCTCAGTCATGGCCGCGTTCTGGGTGGCAAGCCAATCGCGCTCCGCATCGAGCAGCTTGCGTGCAACGGCGATCTTGCGGTCGTCGCCAGGCGCCGGGGTGCGCTGCCGAAACCGGTTGGCCAGCGCTGCATCGTAGTCTTGCAGGTACACGGCAAAACCTGCGTCGAATGCGGCCCGAGTGTCGATCTTCAGCAGTGCATTGGCTGCTGCGCGCGCCAGCCACTCCACCGCAGGACTGCGGATATTGTCAGCAGTGACTTGAAAACCCGGCTCTGCCGTCTTCTTCAAATATTCATCGTTGTTGGCCTCCCACAATGCGCCCGTGACCATGACAGACCCCGGTGCTACCGGCCTGCCCTCATGCTTTGGAAAATCGACAGAGGAAATTTCCGAATCTGCGAAATATTGCAAGGGGGAAAAGCGTGGTACCTCCCTAGCGCTTTGCTGCACACAGGGGACTTCGCCACTGCCGTAGAAAGTCAAATGCCTTCCTGTCGCGAAAATATGGCCGCATGTAGCGGCAGACGTTGGCCCAGCACTGCGAATGCTGGCGGTAATAACGGCGCCTGCACCGACAGACGCCTTCACGACCCCAGGAAAATCGAACAGCTCCACCACTAAACTGCTGGGAATGCTGGTGGACATGGCCGGAGCCACAACGAATCGACCATCCCTGTAGTCGACATACATAGGCTCAAGATATATGTTTCTTTCATTGACATACCTTGCCATGATTTTTTTCAGCTCCGCCGCGTAGTACGTGGATTGTTCAAAAAGCATGGGAGCAAATTCGCCCGTGAATGCACTATGGCCACACCCGGCGGAAGTGTCATTGCCATAGACGGAGTTCAGCTTGCAGGGGTAACGATCCACCAGTTGGCGCTTGGCCACTTCGCTCGACAGCATGGGGTATTGAATACTGACGACACTCCCAGCCGACAGATCACGCGGGAAATTTTGGATGGATGGATTGATATCTCCGCTTAGTTTTGAAACTTCAGAAAATGAAGTGCAACCGAAAAGATTCATAGCACCACAAAGCACCATGAACACTTGCACGAATATTTTTTTTATCTTTGGCATTTCACCTCCATCATTGCTATTTTGTGCAAAACCCATAGGCACTGGAGTTGCCAGTTATCGTGCTTGTGTTGAAATCGGAAATATATGGCGCATCTGGTGACACGCAGGCCTTAACCCAGGTTTTTTGATTATCAACCCCACTGGTGCCAATAATTTGGTGCGTACTCCCTGGCGACAAACCATCCATTCCTTGGCTGTATGTATACCCAGTTGGACTAAAAGAAGCGCGCTGCGCTTTGCATTGAAAAAGCGTTGAATTACTCGAATCGGGTCGCAAATTACAATAGCTATACTTAATAGTCACGTTGCATGTATTCGTGATTCCGAGCCCCCCATATTGATACGGCGACAATCTCACACATTGATCTGCACTCTGACCAGCGATATTTGCACCACCCGTACCGCCCGTACCACCCGTACCACCCGTACCACCCGTACCACCTGTACCGCCCGTACCACCTGTACCGCCCGTACCACCTGTACCACCCGTGTTGGATGCACAACTATGCGTCCACGACGAAGACGTGACCACAATCGTCATTGCACCGAAGTCAGGCGCCGGGCCAGAACAAGCTAACGTAGCGATGGTCTTGCCTTCCTGCCCCGCGGTGAGAACGATCGCCCCAATCTTCTGCCCATCGCGCAGAATGCTGCCCCCCTCGACAAACAGCAGCCCATTGAGCGCCGAGCCGCTGGACAGATGCACAAATTTGTCGTCGCTCTTGCGAACTGCAAACTGCGTGGATGCACCGTCCAGCACAACATGCTGGTTTGCATTGCCGGTGAATACCCGGTATTGCTGAGACGCCCCCTCGGAAGGCGCCTCGCTATTGTCTGTGCCGCCACCGCCACATGCGGCCAGGACGACGGCGGATGCGATGACGGAGAATCTTTTGACCTGCTGCATTTCTGCGCTCCTGAATTGATTTAGTGATTCCAAAGAGGCCGCCACTGCTTGCACGCTGCGCCTCCCCCGTTCGCACCGATTGAGCCAAAAACACCACACCGCCACCATCCTGCATTTGTAGGATGGCGCAGGCATTGGCATGCACGTAGGCTTTATCTGCAGCAAGGAACGCGGCGTGGACCGCCTCCGCTGCAATCACTTATCAACCCACATGCCCAGCGCAAGAAAAAAAAGGCTGCCAGCCATGAAAAAACTCCTCCTTACTTCCGCAGCCGCAATGGTTTTGAGCACCAGCGCCCTCGCCCAAACCACCGACTTCCCCGAAGGTGCCGAACAGTTGACGCAAGAAGCCTTGCGCGAGGCCCTGGCTGGCAAGGTGTTCTCCATGACCCCAGCGAAAGGGCCCGACTGGCGCTGGCAGTTCGACAACAACGGCTATTTCTTCTTCAACGCGGGCAGCTACACCAATTCCGGAAAGTGGAGCACCAAGGACAGCACCGTGTGCCAGGACACGGGCAAGACCACCGGCTGCAACCCGATGCGGCAAAAAGACGGCGTGCTGTACCTCAAGCGTGGCAACGGTGAACTGCTGACCTTCAAGCCACAGTGATCCAGCCACCTCGCTCATTCATTCACTCATTCGTTCATCCTTCATCGCCATGCGTCACGTTCAACACACCCTCCCCACCTGCCTCGCCGTCGCCACGCTGTGGGGCGCGGCCGGCATCGCCACAGTCGCGCACGCTCAGACGCCCGCACCCTTCGTGGGCATCTGGACGGTGGCGTGGCAAGGCGTGCGAACACCCCAGCAGGCGCGGCTTGTCATCACCGAGTCCGGGGGCACCTACAAAAGCAATGCAACCTCGAGGGACGACCCCTGCGTGGGCAAGCAAGTACCCATCGTGCTCGAAGACGTCGATGGCGAGGAGGCCACAGTGCTCCTGAAGTTTTCAGAAGCGCTTCACGGCTGCACCGACAGAAAGCTCAAGATCAAGAAGGTCGACGACAAGAACATGATGGGCTCGTTCGGCAAAACGGCGGCGACCATCACGCGCGACTAACACGTCGCCAAGATGCTAGATTTTTAATAGCACTTTTCGCTGACTGCGAAAGCGCTGCAGGTCATTTCCCCTTTGACCACCGCCCTACCCGACCCGCAGAGCCTGCAGCAATTGCACCAGCTCCACCTGCCTGCGGCACCCTGTCTTGCCCAACAAATTGGCCAAGTGAGTGCGAGCGGTATTCCAGGTGCAGCCCTGGATGGCGGCGAAGTCCTTGACGGTCTTGCCCGATGCCAGCAGCAGGGCCAGCCGGGCTTCGGTGGGCGACAGGCCCAGCATGTCACCCACCAGCGCGTGGTCCATGCCGGCCATGGCGCCCCCGGGTATGGCCGCCACGACCAGTGCCATGGGCACTTGGCGCAGTGCGGCCCAGGCGTGGTGGGCCTGCAGCGGCAACACGGTGACGGCCAGCCGCTGCGGCCCCTCTTCCGGCAGGGCCAGGACGGCGGCCCGGCCCGGGCTGGCGCAGGCGGCGGCAACCAGTTGGCGCAGTTGCGCATGGGCCGCGCCGTCGGCGCAGCCCATGCCCCCCTGCCGGGTGCGCAATGCTCCGGGTGCCGCCAGTAGCCGCTCCATGGCGGCATTGGCGTGGTGGATGCGGCATTGCGCATCCACTACCGCGACACTCTGGCGCAGGGTATCGAGTGCCGCGAGGCTCAGGCTGGCGCGGTGCGACAAGTCCAGCATGCGCGCACGCAACCTGGCAGCGCGGGCGATGTCGGGTACCAGATGCTCGATGAAGCGCTTGTCGCCCGCAGCATAGGGCTGAGCATCTCTGGGGCGCATGAAGCTGATGAGGTCGCGCGCGCTGCCCTCCATGCGCACGACGATGCCCGCCGTGTGCTTGAGGCCCAGTGGAACGAGCCAGTCCGCGTACACGGGGTTGCGCTGCGCTTCCCGTGCGCTGATGTGCTCATGATCGAGCATGACACCGCCCGGCGCGACGCGCAGCGTTGCCGCCAGGCGCCGGTCGTTGTCCGCATGCTGGGTTTCATATTCGGCCATGTTGCCGGCATGCAGGCCGAAGCTTTCCAGATTGCTCGTGCTTTCGGGCGTGGGAGCGCCACTGGCATCCAGCGTGAAGCTGTGGAACACGCCAGCCTGCAGCCGGGTGCATACTGCATCCATTCCCGCATGCCACGCCTGGGGCTGCAGAACGCCTTCGTAAAAAAGGCCAGCGATGGTTTCCGTTGCCTGCGGGTCCATAGGCTCTTCAACCCAGCCGGAGCGATTGCAGCAAGCCCACCAGTTCTGCCTGACGGCGGCAGCCCGTCCTCCGCAGAAGCTGCGCCAGATGCGCGCGGGCGGTGTTCCAGGTGCAGCCCTGGATGGCGGCGAAATCCTTGACGGTCTTGCCCGATGCCAGCAGCAGCGCCAGACGCGCTTCCGTGGGCGACAGACCCAGCATGTCGGCCAGCAGGCCAGGGGTCAGGCCGCCAGGGGCGTCCGGGTCCACCAGGACCACCAAGGCCATGGGCACCTGGCGAAGCGCTGCTGCATGACCAGCCTTAAGCGGCAGCACCGTGACCACAAGGCGAGACAAGCCGCCATCAGGCCGGATGGCTCCTGCAGCGGTGGGTCCTGCACCGGCGCACGCAGCGGCCACAAGAGCCTGCCACCGGGCCTGGGACGCGCCATCACGGCAGTGCAACCGCCCGTACCGGACGCCTATCGAACCGTCCCGAGCAAGCAGCCGGGCGGCGGCGGCATTGCCATGCTGCACGCGACATTGCGCATCCACCACCGCGATGCCGTGCGGCAAGGCATCCAACGCCGCCAGGCCCAGGGCCGCCTGGCGGGCCAGCGGCCTGGCCTGCGCGCGCAGGCGGGTGGCGCGCAGCAGGTCGGGCATGAGCTGTTGCGCGAGGCGGCGGTCGGCATCGCCGAACGGGCGCTGGTCCCGATGGCGCATGAAACCCACGTATTCCTGCACGGTTCCTTCCACGCGCTGCATCAGCACCATGGTGTGCTTCATGCCCAGCGAGGCCAACCATTCCGCGTAGATGGCGCTGCGCGACATGTCGCGAGCGCTGAAGTGTTCATGGTCGAGCATGGCCTGCCCTTGGCACAGCCCCATGACCACGGGTAACCGCTCATCCGTCATGGCGTAGTGCTGTTC
The DNA here is from genome assembly GCF_041154505.1 of Acidovorax sp. A79. Lineage (GTDB taxonomy): Bacteria > Pseudomonadota > Gammaproteobacteria > Burkholderiales > Burkholderiaceae_C > Acidovorax. The sequence continues at coordinate 4,574,284 of NZ_AP028672.1, read as the reverse complement.
ATAGGTGGCGACCGCTTCTGCGTCGTCAATGCCACCGCTGGCAACGCTGTCCACGACCGTGCCCAGTTGGTGGTCCAGCGCAAGCTGGTGGAACTTGAAACCGCCGACGGCATGGTTGAAGGCGTCCATGGCGCCATGCCAGTCTTCGGGCGACAGCACGCCGTCATACAGCAGGCCGGCAATGGTTTTGATCCGCCTCTGCATAGGGTCAACCCAGCCGCAATGACTGCAGCAGCCCGACCAGTTCCGTCTGCCGGCGGCAGCCCGTCCTGCGCAGGAGCTGCGCCAGGTGCGCGCGGGCGGTGTTCCAAGTGCAGCCCTGCAGGGCTGCGAAGTCCTTGACGGTCTTGCCCGATGCCAGCAGCAACGCCAGGCGCGCCTCGGCGGGCGACAGGCCCAGCACTTCGCCGATCAGGTCCGGGTTCAGGCCGCCAGGCGCCGCAGGGTTGGTGATCACCACCAGGGCCAGCGGCATTTGCCAATGCGCGGCCGCTGCGTGGCTGGCCTGGAGCGGCAGAACCGTGACCACCAGCCGCCCATGCTCCCCCGCAAGGCTTTGCACGCCAGCAGCGGCCGGCCCTTGGCATCCGCAAGCCTGCACAATGTGCTGCAGCAGTTGCGCATGGTCCGGAGCGTCGCTGCAATGCAGCCGTCCATGGCGCACCCGCAGCGCATCGGTGCTGGCCAGCAGGCGGTGGGCTGAAGGGTTGCCGTACTGTATGCGGCATTGCGCATCGACCACGGCGAGGGCTTGCGGCAGCGTGTCGAGCGCCGCCAGCCCCAATGCGGCCTGCCGAGCCATGTGGCTCGCGCGGGCGCGCAGTGCGGCGGCGCGGCGCAGGTCGGGCATCAGTTGGTGGACCAGCGCCTTGTCGTTCGCTCCATAGGGCGCATGGTCCGCCGGGCGTATGAATCCCAGGAAATCGCGCGCGCCGCCTTCGTCGCGCACCCGCGCCCCCAGCGTATGTTGAAAGCCGTGGGGGCGTAGAAAGTCGGTGTACACGATGTTGCGCGACATCTCGGGCGTGCTGATGTGCTCGTGGTCCAGCATGATTTGCCCCACGGGCATTTGCGCCAGGGCGGCCATGCGCAGATCGTGGCCGATGTAATGATTTTGGTACTCGCGCAGTTTCTCGGCGAGCAGGCCCGCCTTGCCTTGGTTGTCCACGCCGTTGAACACCTGGGAACTGGCGGTGTCCAACGTGAAGTAGTCGAACAGCCCGGCGCCTAGCGACCCGCGCAGGGCATCGAGACCGTCATACCAGCCTTGCGGAGACAGCACGCCGTCGTACAGAAATCCAGCGATGCGGCGGATGGATTCTTCCCTCATGCAGGAATTCTAGTAACAGTTGTGTCCATCACGCCATCCATGGTTGCCCCTCCTCCCAGGCCATGGATCTGCTCCTGCAGCACAGCAGGCTGGCACCCGCATTGCATCGCCAAGGAGCTCTGCAGTTTGACGTCCGCGCAGCGCTTAGACACCGTTATAGGGTAATACGCGCTTAGGACGCGGCCCCTGGCGGCCCGCCGGCCGCGCGGGCGGCCGATGTCAGGCCTTGGGCAGGGTCACGCCCACCTGGCCCTGGTACTTGCCCCCGCGGTCGCGGTAGCTCACCTCGCACACGTCGTCCTTGTCGCTCTCGAAGAACAGCACCTGCGCGCAGCCCTCGCCCGCGTAGATGCGCGCGGGCAGCGGCGTGGTGTTGGAGAACTCCAGCGTCACGTAGCCTTCCCACTCGGGCTCGAACGGGGTCACGTTGACGATGATGCCGCAGCGCGCATACGTGCTCTTGCCCAGGCAGATGGTGAGCACGTTGCGCGGGATGCGGAAGTACTCCATCGTGCGGGCCAGCGCGAAGCTGTTGGGCGGGATGATGCAGCTGTCGCCATGGAAGTCCACGAAGCTCTTCTCGTCGAAGTTCTTCGGGTCCACCACGGTGCTGTGGATGTTGGTGAACACCTTGAATTCGGGCGCGCAGCGGATGTCGTAGCCATAGCTGCTGGTTCCGTAGCTGATGATCTTGCGGCCCTCGGCCTCGCGCACCTGGCCTGGCTCGAAAGGCTCGATCATGCCGTGCTCGGCCGCCATGCGGCGGATCCATTTGTCGCTCTTGATGCTCATAGCAGAACTCCCTGCGCTGTGGCCCGCACAGTGGTGGACTGCCGGGCGCTATTAAATACGTAGCTGGTAGCGCATGAATATCAAGCGCTAGAGCCGTATTTTGCTTGAGAAATCACTGTTTCCTGCACCACCCGGTCGTCGCCGAGCACGATCAGCGCAAACAAAAGCTCATCCAGGTTGCGCGCCTGGCGGGTCTTGCGCGCCAAAAGGGGGGTGGCCTCAGGGTTCAGCACCACAAAATCGGCCTCGCAGCCCGGCTGCAGATTGCCCACCACGCCCGCCAGGCCCAGCGCCTTCGCGGCCCCCGCCGTGTGCCGCCACCACAGCTGCCGGGGCGACAAACTCAGGCCCTGCTTGCTCTGCCCTTCGCGGCCCACATAGTAGGCCGCCAGCATGGTGTGGAACGGGCTGAAGCTGGTGCCCCCGCCCACATCGCTGGCCAGGCCGTAGCCAAAGCCCACGCGGTCCGCGCCCGCGTAGTCGAAGAAGCCGCTGCCCAGAAAGAGGTTGCTGGTGGGGCTGACGGCCGCCACGGTGCCGGTGTCGCGCATCAGCGCCCGGTCGTCGTCGTCGAAGTGGATGCAATGGGCGTACACCGCGCGCTCGCGCATCAGGCCAAAGCCGTCATACACCGCCAGGTAGCTGCGCGCATCCGGAAACAGCTCGCGCGCCCAGCGGATCTCGTCGCGGTTCTCGGCCACATGCGACTGGATCCATACATCCGGGTAGCGCGCGGCCAGCTCGCCCGCGCCGCGCAGCTGTTCATGCGTGCTGGTGGGTGCAAACCGCGGCGTGATCGCGTAGCCCAGGCGGTCCACGCCGTGCCAGCGCTGGATCAGGGCCTCGGTGTCGAGCAGGCTCTGCTCTGTCTCGTCGCGCACGCCGTCGGGCGAGTGGCGGTCCTGCAGCACCTTGCCGGTGATCAGGCGCATCTGCCGGCGCTGCGCCTCCCCAAACAGCGCATCCACGGATGCGGGGTGCGAGGTGGCGAACGCCAGCGCCGTGGTCACGCCGTTGCGCAGCAGCTCGTCGACGAAGAAGCCCGCCACCTCGGCACCGTAGGCCGGATCGACAAAACGCGACTCGTGCGGAAAGGTGTAGTTCTCCAGCCAGGGCAGCAGGCCTTCGGCGGGGGAACCAATCACATCGGTCTGCGGAAAGTGGATGTGCATGTCCACGAAGCCCGGCGCCAGAATGCGCCCCGGCAGGTGGACGACGGGCTCGCCGGCGTACCGGTGCGACAAGGCCTGCCACCCGCCCGCCGCCAGCACCCGCTGGCGGCCGCCGGCGTCGGGGCCCACGGCCAGCAGGCCGTCTTCATCGTAGAGGGCCGTGCCGTCATCGGCAAAGCGCAGGAGGGCGGATCGGTAGACAGGCATGGCGCAAGCTTAGCGGCAGGGACCGCGGCTTGCATATGGCGCGCCCCATAGTGGCTATAGCGCGCGCCGGCGAGACGGCAGGATCACCGCGCCAGTTTGCCCTGCACCCCTTCCACCAGCCAGTTCATCTGCAGGATCTGCGCATCGGAGAGTGCCTGGCCCGCAGCGATCACTTCGTGCCCTTCGCTGTCCCGCACCGGGGCCTTGCCCGCGCGAAACGGCTGCAGCCTGCCCGCGCCAATGGCCTTCTGCGCGGCCAGCACCTCCTGCTGCACGGCCGCCGGCACCCGGGAGCCAAAGTCGCCCACGCGGATCATGCCCTCGCGCACCCCGCCCCAGAGGGCGGCGCTTTTCCAGGTGCCGCTCTGCACGGCGCGCACGCGCTCGGTGTAGTAAGGGCCCCACTGGTGGGTCACGGCCACGATCTGGGCATCGGGCCCGGTGCGGCGCATGTCCGAGTGGTAGGCCACGGCCATCTTGCCGCGCTCCTGCGCGGCGGCCATCACGGCCGTGGAGCCGGTGTGAAAGGCGATCACATCCACGTCCTGGTTGAAGAGCACCATGGCCGCATCGCGCTCCCTGGGCGGGTCGAACCACACGTTGATCCACACCACCTTCACGGTGGCCTGGGGGTTCACCGAACGCATGCCCAGCGTGAACGCGTTGATGCCCTGCAGCACCTCGGGGATCGGGAATCCCGCCACGTAGCCCGCCACGCCGGTCTTGCTCATGCGGCCCGCCGCGATGCCCGCCAGGTAGCGCCCTTCGTAGTAGCGCGCATTGGCCACGGCCACGTTGGCGGCCGTCTTGTAGCCGGTGATGGATTCGAACTTCACGTTCGGGTAGTCCTGCGCGACCTTGAGCGTGGGCTCCATGTAGCCGAAGCTGGGCGTGAAGATGATCTGGTGGCCCGTGGCGGCCAGGTCGCGGATCACGCGCTCGGCATCGGCCCCCTCGGCCACGTTCTCGACGAAGGTCGTCCTGACCTGGCTGCCCAGCGCGGCCTCCACCGCCTTGCGCCCTTCTTCGTGCTGGCGCGTCCAGCCCGCCTCGGTGATGGGCGAGACGTAGACGAAACCAGCCTTGACGGGTTCGGCGGGCGCCGCCCTGGGAGCGGCCGCGCCAGTCTGGGAAAAAACGGGGGAGATGAAAACGGCGCCCGCGAGCGCACTCACACAAGCCGCACGCAGTGCGGTGGCGAGGTTTTTGTACATGGTGTTCCTCTACATGGTCCCGATGACAGAAAAAGCAAAAGGCTGCCGGGACAGCAGCCTTTGCAAGGGCGGTATTGTAGCCAGTAGGGGGCGCCCGCGCTGGCGCAGCGCTTCCTCAGCGCAGCCGCGGCGTGTTCGACGGCGCGCCGAGGCGGAACGCGCCCACCACGTCCGCCAGGCGTGCGGCCTGGTCCTTGAGGCTCTCGGCGGCGGCGGTGGACTCCTCCACCAGGGCGGCGTTCTGCTGCGTCATCTGGTCCAGCTGGTTCACGGCCACGTTCACCTGGCTGATGCCCTGGCTCTGCTCCGACGCGGCGGCGCTGATCTCGCCGATGATGTCGGTCACGCGGCGCACGGAGCTCACGATCTCGTCCATGGTGCTGCCCGCGTTCTGCACGAGCGCGGCCCCCGATTCCACCTTCTCCACCGACTGGCCGATCAGGGTCTTGATCTCCTTGGCCGCTTCGGCGCTGCGCTGCGCCAGGCTGCGCACTTCGCTGGCCACCACGGCAAAGCCGCGGCCCTGTTCGCCCGCACGGGCGGCTTCCACCGCCGCGTTCAGCGCCAGGATGTTGGTCTGGAAGGCGATGCCGTCGATCGTGCCGATGATGTCGCTGATCTTCTTGCTGCTGGCGTTGATCGCGTCCATGGTGCTCACCACCTGGGCCACGACCTCGCCGCCGCGCTGCGCCACCTGGGCGGCCGATGCGGCCATCTGGTTGGCCTGCACGGCGGAGTCGGCGCTCTGGCGCACGGTGCTGGTGAGCTCTTCCATGGAGCTCGCCGTTTCCTCGAGGTTGGCGGCCGTCTGCTCGGTGCGCGCGCTCAGGTCCTGGTTGCCGATGGCGATCTGCGTGCTGGCGGTGGAGATGCTGTCCACCACGCCACGCACCTGCTGCAGCGAGCCGTGCAGCGCACTGCGCATGAGGTCCAGCGCCCGCAGCAGGCGGCCGGTTTCGTCGTTGGCGTAGCTGGCCTGCGGCGCACCGGTCAGGTCCATGTCGGCGATCGATTCGGCAATGGCCTCGGCGTGGCGCAAAGGACGCGTGATGCTGGTGGCCAGCAGCCAGGCCAGCAGCCCACCGAGCACCAGCGAGATGGCCGTGCACAGCTGCAGCAGCAAGGTGGTCTGCGCGCGCAGCTCTTCGCTGCGCTTGCCGGCGGCGTCCAGCTGGGCGCGCTGGGCATCCACCATCTCCTGCACGCCGGCCAGGTAGCTGCGCGAGGTGGGCTCGAAGCGCTCGGTGAACACCTTGTTCGCGTTCTCGGCGTCACCCGCCTGCTTGAACTTGCTCACCTCTTCCCGCGCGGCCAGATAGCTCTTGCGCAGTTCGCCCACCTTGGTGAACAGCTGCTTTTCCTCGGGCGTGTCCATTTTCGACTCGATGAATTTCTGCAGTTCATTGGTGTCGCGGATGGAAGCCGCCGTGGCGGGCGCGAAGTACGGGATCAGGCTGGCATCGCTGCTCTTGGCGATGGCCGCGGCACGCTGCACCCCGGACGTGGTGTGGCGCAGCCAGTCCGAGCCCGCCCGTTCGGTCTTGACGTTGTCGTTGACCATGGTGTCGATCTCGGCGCCAAGCTGGCCCAGCCGGACCACCGCCACGATGCTGCTCGCCAGGAACAGCGCGAGGATCACACCGAGCACCAGGGTAAGGCGCTTGCCGATGGACAACTGATTGAGAAACATGGAAAACACTCCGGTAGGAAACAGCGCAGACGCCTGCACAAAAAATTAGGGCCCCGTAGGGCCGTTTCAGGGCACGCGGGCATCCGGTGGATGCCAACAAATGCTTACAGAAACCCATGATTCTAGGGTTTACCCGGATTTCACCCGCAACGTGTGCGACGGTCCGGCGCACGCGGCGCCCCCACGCAGCGAAATCCCCTCAAAAACGGCGGCTCCCGCGAAGGGCCGGCATGACCAGCCTCCGCCTGCCGCTCGGGGAGCGTGCGCCTGCGTTCAGTAGTCGTGCTCCACGCACCGCTCGAAGGCTTCCTTGAGCTTGTGTTCCCACACGCGCTTGTCGGCGTTGCCGGCAAAACTCGCTTCGAAGCTGTTGAACGCCAGCTGGTAGGCATGGCGGGCTGTCAGGCCCGCAGCCGCGAACACCTGCGTGAAGTTCTCATTGATGTAGCCGCCAAAGTAAGCCGGGTCGTCCGAATTGACCGTGGCCGCAAGGCCGGCGTCCAGCAGCTGGCCCAGGTTGTGGTCGGCGAGGTTGGGGAACACGCACAGCTTCTGGTTGGACAGCGGGCACACCGTGAGGGCGATGCGGTCCTGCGCCAGGCGCCGCATCAGCGCGGCATCGTGCACGGCCTGCACGCCGTGGTCGATGCGCTCGACCTTGAGCACATCCAGCGCGCTCCAGATGTAGGCGGGAGGCCCCTCCTCGCCCGCATGCGCCACCAGGTGCAGGCCCAGTTCACGGCAGCGTGCGAACGCGCGCGCGAACTTCTCGGGCGGGTGGCCCACCTCGCTGGAATCCAGCCCCACGCCCACGATCTTGTCGATGAGCGGCATGGCCTGTTCCAGCGTTTCAAACGCGGACTCCTCGCTCAGGTGGCGCAGGAAACACAGGATCAGGGTCGCGCTGATGCCCAGTTCGGTGCGCGCGTCCTGGCAGGCGCGGTGCAGGCCGTTGATGACCGTCTCCATGGCCACGCCGCGCGCGGTGTGGGTCTGGGGATCGAAGAAGATCTCGGCGTGCAGCACGTTGTCGCGCGCCGCGCGCCCCAGGTAGGCGCGCGCCATGTCGTAGAAGTCCTGCTCGTGCAGCAGCACGCTGGCGCCCGCGTAGTAGATGTCCAGAAAGCTCTGCAGGTTGGTGAACGCGTAGGCGCTGCGCAGCGCGTCCACGCTGTCATAGGGCAATGCCAGCTCGTTGCGCTGCGCCAGCGCGAAGATGAGTTCGGGCTCCAGCGAACCCTCGATGTGGATGTGCAGCTCGGCCTTGGGCATGGCGCGCAGCAGTTCGGGCAGGCGTTCGGTGGAGATGGGAGGCACTTTAAACATCAGCAGACTCCAAAGGTGATGCCGCTGTGGCGCAGAAAGCGGCGGTAGAAGGATGATGCCTTGTCGGCGGCGGTATGCAACTCCGCCCGCAGGTCCAGCGGCAAGCACCGGGGCACCTGCGACTCCAGCACGGGCTGGTCCTGCGTGAAGATGGTGTGCTGGAACGCCTGCAGCTTTTCCGCCGGCGACTCGAAATCCGCCACCGCCAGGCGGAACCAGACGCGGCTGTGCACGGGCGTCACGGGGCAGATGAACAGCGCGATCGCCTCGCGCCAATCCCGTACCGCGGTGGTGCCGGCCTCGGGCACCTTGGTCAGCACCGCGGCATAGGGGGCCGTGACTTCATAGGTGTACTCCACCTGGGCCGGGGCGGTCGAATGCAGGTTGGACTGGGGCTGCCAGGCCTTGCAGCCCGTGGCGCGCAGGCCCGTGGGCAGGGACTCCACGCGGTAGTCGTCGATGGCCGTGGCCTCGCGCGTGCCCAGCCAGCCTTCGTGCACGAAGCCGAAGTGCGACATGTCCAGGAAGTTCTCGATGATGCGCGGCGCGCTCGCCGCCACGTCATAGGGGCCGCAGTTGAGCTTGCGCAGGCGCGCATCGTCCTCGGCGGCAAAGGCGGGCGGCGCGGCATCGCCGGCCTCGAGCCGCACCCACACCAGGCCGTGGGCCTCGTGCACGGCATGGCGGTGGGCGCAGTGCGTGGCGGGCGGGGTGAAATGCGGCAGCGCGGGCACGTGCACACACTGGCCGTTCGCGGCGAACTGCCAGCCGTGGTAGGGACATTCAAGCCGGCCCTCGTGCACGCGGCCGAGCGACAGGCGCGCACCCCGGTGCGGGCACTGGTCCGCGAAGGCCCGCGCATGGCCCTCGCCATCGCGCCAGAGCACGATGTCGCGCTCCAGCAGGCGCGCGGCCAGCGGGGCCTGCACGACATCCTCCGAGGGCGCGACAGGATGCCAGAGAGTGGCTTCGATCATGGTGGGCAGGGAATCTCGTGGTGCGTATGGTGATGATCGCGCCCCGATCGCGCGGGGCTGCGGGCGAGCATATCCGCAAGCGCCGTTCCACGCCTCCCCCGCCGCCCTGGAGGCCCGCTCCCCTTCGTTTCGGGGCGACGAAGGCGAGAGTGTGAGAGCGCCCCTTGGTCAGACCATCACATAGAGCTTGCGCACCGTCTCGCGGATCTCCCACACACCGCGCGTGTCGGGCGGGAAGAAAAGCGTGTCACCCGCACGGAACTCCAACGGTGCCGCGCCCTCCGCCTCAGGCGTGAAACGGCCCGCGCCCGCAAGGATGTGCATGACCTCGCCCGACGCCACTTGGCGCCGGAAGCGCCCCGGAGAGCACTCCCACAGCCCCGTGTCGCAGTCGGGCCGACCCGGCATGCGCACGTCCAGCCCCCGGATGGTGCAGGCCGGCGTGCTCAGGGGCACCGCAACGGGGCCCTGCTCCTGCAAATCCTGCGTGGTGGCGCTCTGCGCAATGGCCTGGATGCCCATGGGGCGACTCCTTGAAAGGGGAATGAATGGAGAAACGAAGAACGCCGTCAGCCCAGGGCGCGCACCGAGTTGCTCAGCGAGCGCGCGCAGGCCAGCAGCGACGGCCCCAGGCGGCTCTCGGCCTCCTCGGGCGTCCAGCGGCTCGTGGGAGCCACGATGTGCACGGCCGCCACGGGGCGGCCATGGCTGCCGATCACGGGGGCGCCCAGCGTCATGTCGCCCAGGAACAGCTCCTCGCGGTTGATGGCATAGCCGCGCTGGCGCGCCTGGTCCAGTTCGGCCAGCAGCGCGACCTCGTCCGTGATGGTGTGGCGGGTGTGGGCCGCGCGCTCGCTCGCGCGCAGCAGCGCCAGCGCCTCCTCGTTGGGCAGCGCGCTGAGCCAGGCACGCCCGGAGGCCGTGCAGTACATGGGGATGCGGCTGCCGATGGGCATGTGCACCGGCACGAACTGCGCGCTGATGAAGCGCGCCACGTACACCATCTCCAACCCGTCGGCTTCGGTAAGGCAAGTGGTCTCGGTCGTCACGTTGGTGAGTTCCGAGAGGTAGGGGTTGGCCAGGTCGATCAGCGGGTTGGCCGCGAGGTAGTTGTAGCCGATGCGCATCACGCGCGGCGTGAGCTGGTAGCGGCGCGTCTGCGGGTGCTTGCGCACGAAGCCCAGTTGCTCGAGCGTGAAGACCATGCGCTGCGCCGAGCTCTTGCTGATGCCCGCCGCCGCCGCCACGTCGGCCAGCGTCATGCTGCGCCGCTGCGCGCTGAAGGCGCAGAGCACGGCCAGCCCCTTCTCCAGCGACTGGTTGAACAGAGGGTTCGCGTCTTCGTCGGGCGGCTGCGGCGTATTCATGCAACGGAGTATAGCTCTCTCATCAGAAAATATCGCATATCGATTTATATAAATCTTTTAGTGGTTTGCACCTATTTATCTAAGATTTATTGAAATCGATAATTGGCACCGTTCTTGCAATGTTGCAGGCGTGGGGCGGATGCCGGTTCGGTGTCCGCGACTGCCCACGACGGTCCTCATCCCTCTCGTTCGCCACAGGAGTCACACCATGCACCGCTTCGTCCGCCACTTCCACCGCATTGCACTAGGCCTGTGCGCCGCAGGCGCCGTCACGCTGGCCGCCGCGCAGGGCAGCGCGCCCGCCACCTACAACGTGGGTGCAACGGCCACGGGCATTCCGTTCACCTTCCTCGACGTGAAGACCAACAGCATCCAGGGCATGATGGTGGACACCGTGCAGGCCGTGGCCAAGGCGGGCGGCTTCCAGGTCAACGTGCAGCAGACCGTGTTCTCGGCGCTGATCCCCTCGCTCACCGCCAACAAGATCGACATCGTCTCGGCGGCCATGCTCAAGACCCCCGCGCGCCAGCAGGTGGTGGATTTCAGCGACCCCGTCTACTCCTACGGCGAGGGCCTGATCGTGAAGGCCGACGACGCCAAGGCCTACGCCTCGCTCGACGACCTCAAGGGCGAGATCGTCGGCGCCCAGGTGGGCACGGTGTTCATCGACATGCTGCAGAAGAAGGGCATCTTCAAGGAGGTGCGCAGCTACGACTCGGTGGCCGACATGACGCGCGACCTCGCGCTCGGCCGCATCAAGGCGGGCCTGGGCGATCAGCCCATCATCGCCTACCAGATCCGCCAGAACACCTTCCAGGGCGTGAAGCTGGCCGAGGGCTACAAGTCCACCAATGTGGGTGATGTGTGCCTCGTGGTGCGCAAAGGCGACACGGCCACGCTCGAACGCCTGAACAAGGCCATCGCCGCGGTCAAGGCCGACGGCACTTTGGCCAACATCGTCAAGAAATGGGGCATCTGAGCCCCGCCCGCGCCGTCTTCGCCTGAATCCAGTAGTACGCCATGCAAGCCTTCCTGCAGCATGCGCGCGAGTTCCTGCCCATCCTGCTGCAGGGGGCGGTGGTCACGGTGCAGGTCACCGTGCTGTCGTTCCTGCTGTCCAGCGTGATCGGGCTGGTGCTCGCGCTCGGCAAGCTCTCGCCCGTGCGCGCCGTCTCGGTATGCGCCTCCACCGTGATCAACGTGATCCGCGGGCTGCCCATCATCGTGCAGCTCTTCTACATCTACTTCGTGCTGCCCGACATCGGCATCCAGCTCTCCGCCTTCCAGGCTGGCGTGATCGGCCTGGGCATCGCCTACTCGGCCTACCAGGCCGAGAACTTTCGCGCCGGCATCGAGGCCGTGGACCCCGGCCAGCGCGAGGCAGCGCTGGCCATGGGCATGCGGCCCGCGCTGCTGATGCGCCGAGTGGTCCTGCCCCAGGCCTTCCGCATCGCGCTGCCGCCCTATGGCAACACGCTGGTGATGATGCTCAAGGACTCGTCGCTGGTCTCCACCATCACCGTGGCAGAGATGACGCGCGCGGGCCAGCTCATCGCCTCGTCCACCTTCCAGAACATGACCGTGTACACGCTCGTCGCCCTGCTCTACCTGGCCATGAGCCTGCCGCTGGTCTGGGGCCTGCGGCGGCTGGAGCGCCGCTTCGGCGCGGGGAGGAAAGCGCCATGATCGAGATCGACCGCCTGGAGAAGGCCTACGGTGAGCACCGCGTGCTGCAGGGCGTGAGCCTGCGCGTGGAGCGCGGCGAAGTCGTGTGCCTGATCGGCCCCTCGGGCTCGGGCAAGTCCACGGTGCTGCGCTGCATCAACGGCCTGGAGTCGTACCAGGGCGGCGAGGTGCGCGTCTTCGGCGAGCGCGTGGACAACCGCGCGGCCTCCATTCATGCGCTGCGCAGCCGCATGGGCATGGTGTTCCAGCGCTTCAACCTGTTCCCGCACCGCACGGTGATCGAGAACGTGATGGAAGGCCCCGTGCACGTGAAGGGCGAATCGCCCGCGAAAGCCCGAGCCGAAGCGCTGGAGCTGCTGCGCAAGGTAGGCCTGGCCGACAAGGCCCAGGCCTGGCCCGCGCAGCTCTCGGGCGGCCAGCAGCAGCGCGTGGCCATTGCGCGCGCGCTGGCCATGAAGCCCGAGGCCATGCTGTTCGACGAACCCACCTCGGCGCTCGACCCCGAACTCGTGGGCGACGTGCTGGGCGTGATGCGCCAGCTCGCCGACGAGGGCATGACGATGATCGTGGTGACGCACGAGATGGGCTTCGCGCGCGAGGTGGCCGACCGCGTGTGCTTCCTGCACAGCGGCAGCATCGTCGAGGAAGGTCCTGCCGCGCAGGTGCTCGGCGCGCCGCGCCATGCGCGCACGCAGGACTTCCTGCGCCGCGTGCTGCGCGCGCCGGATGGAGGCGCGGCATGAGCGCCCGCGCCATCGCATCGCACCCCGACGCCCCCTCGCTGTGGGCCGCCACGGCGCCCGCGGCCCCCGCCACGCCCGCGCTCGACGCCTCGCTCTCCACCGACGTGCTCGTGGTCGGTGCGGGCTACACGGGCTTGTCCGCCGCGCTGCACCTGGCCGAGCGCGGCGCGCGCGTGTGCGTGCTCGACGCGCACGAGCCCGGCTGGGGCGCCTCGGGGCGCAACGGCGGGCAGGTCAACCCCACGCTCAAGCACGACCCTGACGACCTCGTGCGCCTGTACGGCGCCGAGCGCGCCGAGCCGCTGATCGATGCCGTTTCTTGCTCGGCCGACCTCGTGTACGACCTCATCGCGCGCCATGCCATCGACTGCGCCCCGGTGCGCGCGGGCTGGCTGCAGGTGGGCTACACCCAGCAGGCCGTGGATGGCATGCACGCGCGCGCCCGGCAGTGGGAGCGGCGCGGCGTGCGCGTGGACATGCTCGACCGCGCCGCCACGGCCGCGCGCATCGGCACGCCGGCCTTCGCGGGCGGCTGGCTCGACGGGCGCGCGGGTGGCATCCAGCCGCTGGCCTACGTGCGCGGCCTCGTGCGCGCGGCCCAGGACCTGGGCGTGAAGGTGCACGGCGGCTCGCCCGTGGTGGCGCTGGAGCGCCAGGGCGCGCACTGGATCGCCACCACGGCCACACCAACCGGGAGCCACCGCGTGCAGGCGCAGCAGGTGGTGCTGGGCACCAACGGCTATACCGACGGCCTGTGGCCAGGGCTGGCGCGCACGGTGCTCGCGGCCAACAGCTTCATCGTGGCCACGCGGCCGCTGGGCCCGGCGGGCGCCAGCATCCTGCCCGGTGGCGAGACGGGATCGACCTCGCAGCGGCTGCTGCTGTACTTCCGCAAGGACGCGCAGGGCCGACTGCTGATGGGCGGGCGTGGCCATTTCGCCGACCCGCAGGGGCCGCAGGACTTCGCACACCTCGAGCGCGCGCTGGCGCTGATGTTTCCGCAACTCGGCCCCGTGCAGTACGAGTACCGCTGGGCCGGGCGCATCGCCGTCACGCGCGACTTCATGCCGCACCTGCACCAGCCCGCGCCGGGCATCACCATGGCGCTGGGCTACAACGGGCGCGGCATCGCCATGGCCACCAGCCTGGGCCAGCACGTGGCGGCCCTGGTGGCGGGCGGCGGCGCGGCGGCCTGCCCATTCCCGGTCACGCCCCTTCAGCCCCTTCCACTGCACGGGTTGCAGCGCTTCTACATCGCGGCCGGCGTGGCCTGGTACAGCCTGCTGGACCGCGTGGGGAGGTAAACGGCCCGCCCAGCAAAAAGGCCGCCCGGGGGCGGCCTTTTTCAGGGGAGCGCTCCCGGCGCCAGCGCCGGGAAGCCCGTGCGGCTTCTTACTTCTTGTCGCCGCCGGGGATCTTGCCTTCCACGCCCTTGACATAGAAGTTGACACCGCCGAGGAACTTGTCGTCGGCCACCGCATCCTTGGCGAGCACTTCCTTGCCGTCCTGGCCCACGATCGGACCCTTCCAGATCTGGAACGAGCCATCGGCCAGGCCCTTCTTCACGGCTTCGACCTTGGCCTTGGTGTCGGCAGGCACGTCTTCGGCGATGGAGACGATGTCGATCGCGCCTTCCTTCACGCCCCACCAGCTCTGGCCCGTGGCCCACTGGCCTTCCAGCGCATCCTTGGTGGCCTTGATGTAGTACGGGCCCCAGTTGATCACGGCCGATGCCAGGTGGGCCTTGGGGCCATAGGCAGTCATGTCGGAATCCCAGCCGAAGGCGCGCTTGCCCTTTTCTTGCGCCGTCTTCAGCACGGCGGGCGAATCGGTGTTCTGGAACAGCACGTCGGCGCCGCCGTTGATGAGCGATGTGGCGGCTTCGGTTTCCTTGGGCGGGCTGAACCATTCATTCACCCAGACCACCTTGGTCTTGATCTTGGGGTTGACCGACTGCGCACCCAGCGTGAAGCTGTTGATGTTGCGGATCACTTCAGGAATCGGCACCGAGCCCACCACGCCCAGCGTGTTGGTCTTGGTCATGGCGCCGGCGATCACGCCCGCCATGTACGCGCCTTCGTAGGTGCGGCTGTCGTAGGTGCGCATGTTCTCGGCCGTCTTGTAGCCGGTGGCATGCTCGAACTTGATGCCCTTGTTGTCCTCGGCCACCTTGAGCATCGACTCCATGTAGCCGAAGGTGGTGCCAAAGATCAGCTTGTTGCCCTGGCCGGCCAGGTCGCGCAGCACGCGTTCGGCGTCGGCCGACTCGGGCACGCTTTCCACGAAGCTCGTGACCACCTTGTCGCCGAATTCCTTCTCGATGGCCTTGCGGCCGTTGTCGTGCGCGAACGACCAGCCGCCGTCACCCACCGGGCCGACATAGGCGAACGCGATCTTCAGAGGCTCGGGCTTGGGTGCCGGCGCTTCTGCCGCAGGGGCCGGTGCGGGCGCGGGGGCCGGTGCCGGTTCTTCCTTCTTGCCACAGCCCACGAGCGCGGCGGCGGCAACGGCGGAGAGCGCTGCCACCTTGAGCATGGAGCGTTTCTGCAGATCAGTCATGTCGGTTTCCTTGTTGAATGAAGAGTGAGACTTGCAAAGGTTGGGGACGAAAGCAGCAATTATGGGGCGATCTACCGTGGGGTAACCAGTTTTTGACGCACCGGCCCGCCCATTTCAGGAGCCCGGATAGAACGGTTTGCCCAGCGACGCCGGCATGTTGATGCGGATCCACGCCGGATTGCGCGAAATCAGCGCCAGCACGACGATGGTGGCCACATACGGCAGCATGCTCAGCAACTGGCTGGCCACCTGCACCCCCGTGGCCTGCAGGTGGAACTGCAACATGGTCACGCCGCCGAACAAATAGGCACCAAGCAACACCCGTGCCGGGCGCCATGTCGCGAACGTGGTGAGGGCCAGGGCGATCCAGCCCCGGCCGGCGACCATGCCCTCCACCCACAGGGGCGTGTACACCGTCGAGATGTAGGCGCCCGCCAGCCCGCACAGCGCCCCGCCCGCCACCACCGCCGCGAGGCGAATGCGCCGCACCGGATAGCCCAGCGCGTGGGCCGACTCGGGCGACTCGCCGACCGAGCGCAGCACGAGCCCGGCGCGCGAGCGGTACAGGAACCAGATCAGCCCCGCGACCAGCAGCATGGTGAGGTACACCAGCGGATGCTGCTGGAACAGCGCGGGCCCGAGCAGCGGCACGTCGCCCAGCACCGGAACCGCGTACTTGGGCAGCTCGGGCAGCTTGGCCTGCACGTAGCTGATGCCGGCGAACGCCGAGAACCCCACGCCGAACAGGCTGAGCGCCAGCCCGGTGGCGTACTGGTTGGTGTTGAGCCAGATCACCAGCACGCCGAAGATGGCGGCCAGCACGGCGCCGGCGGCCATGCCCGCCGCAAACCCGAGCCAGGTGTTGCCCGTGTGCACCACGGTGGCGAAGCCCGCGATGGCGGCGCACAGCATCATGCCTTCCGCCCCAAGATTGACGATGCCGGCCTTTTCGTTGATGAGCAGGCCCAGGGCCGCAATGGCCAGAACGGTGCCCGCGCTGAGCGTGGCGCCGATGAGCAGTGCATAGGACTCCATCAGACACCTCCTTTCCTGGTGCCGACCCAGCGCACGCGGTAGGCAATCAACGTGTCGCACGCCAGCAGCGTGAACAGCAGCAGGCCCTGGAACACGCCCGTGAGCGATTTGGGCAGCCCCATGCGCGACTGCGCCAGCTCGCCACCGATATAGAACATGCTCATGAGGATGGCCGAGAGGATCATGCCCACGGGGTGCAGGCGCCCCACGAAGGCGACGATGATGGCCGCGAAGCCGTAGCCCGCCGGCACGTAGGGCGTGAGCTGGCCAATCGGCCCCGCCACTTCCAGCGCTCCCGCCAGGCCTGCCGCGCCGCCCGAGATCAGCAACGCCGTCCACAGCGCCTTGCGCGAGGAGAACCCGGCGTACCGCGCCGCCGCCGGGGCCAGTCCGCCGACCTGCTGCGCGAAACCGGCCCGCGTGCGGAACAGGAACACCCACAGCGCCGCCGCCCCGGCCAGCGCCAGCAAGAGGCCGATGGACACCCGCGAACCCTGCATCAGGCGCGGGATCTGCGTCACTTTCTCGAAGGTCTTGGTCTGCGGAAAGTTGTAGCCCATGGGGTCCTTCCACGGGCCGTAGACCAGATAGCCCAGCACCAGCGTGGCCACATAGACCAGCATCAGGCTGACCAGGATTTCATTGGCGTTGAACTTGTCTCGCAGCAGCGCCGTGAGCCCCGCCCAGGCCATGCCACCCAGCACCCCGGCGAGCAGGATGGCGGGCACGATCCACGGGCCGGTGGTCTTGTCGGCCAGCAGCGCCACGCCGCCCGCCACCACGGCGCCGATGACGAACTGGCCTTCGGCGCCGATGTTCCACACGTTGGAGCGGAAACACACGGCCAGGCCGAGCGCGATGAGCAGCAGCGGCGTGGCCTTGACCATGAGTTCGCCGATGGCGTACTGCGACTTGACGGGTTCCCAGAAGAACACCTGCAGCCCGCGCACGGGGTCCTTGCCCAGCGCCACGAACAGCGCGACGCCGATCAGCACCGTGATGGCCAGCGCCAGCAGCGGCGAGCCATAGGTCCAGAGCTTCGACGCCTGGGGACGCGGTTCCAGCTTAAGCATGCTGCACCTCCCCGGCCCGCGCCTGCTGCTGGTGCTGCTGCGCCAGGTGCGCCTGCACGTCGGCATGCCACAGGCCGCTCATCCATTCGCCGATGAGGCCCACCGTGGCCTCGGCACGCGGCACCGAAGGCGACAGGTGCCCCTTGGCCACCACGTGCAGCCGGTCGCAGATTTCAAACAATTCGTCCAGCTCCTCGCTCACCACCAGCACGGCGCAGCCCGCATCGCGCAGCGCCAGGATGGAGCCCCGGATCTGCGCGGCCGCGCCCACGTCCACGCCCCAGGTGGGCTGCGAGACGATGAGCAGCTTGGGGTTGGCGTCAATCTCGCGCCCCACGATGAACTTCTGCAGGTTGCCCCCCGACAGCGACCTGGCCGCTGCGTTGGGTCCACCCGCCTTCACATTGAAGCGCCGGATGATGTCCTCGGCATGTTTTTGCAGCGCGCCCACCTTGATCCAGCCACTGCCGCCGACCGAATTGGTGCGGGTGAGCAGCAGGTTGTGCGCCAGCCCCATGGTGGGCACGGCGCCCCGGCCCAGGCGCTCCTCGGGCACGAAGTGCAAGCCCAGCGCGCGGCGCTGGCCGGGGCCCATGCGACCCGCGTTCTGGCCGGAGACCTGGATGCAGGCCGCGTCAGCCCGCTGGTCTTCGCCCGACAGCGCGTAGAGCAGTTCCTTTTGCCCGTTGCCCGACACACCGGCAATGCCCACCACCTCGCCCGCCTTCACCTCGAACTGCAGGTCGATCAAATCCACCCCGAACTGGTCGGCACGCGGCAGCGACAGGCCCTGCACACGCAGCACCGTGGCGCCGGTCTGCAGCGCGCGGTGTTCCAGCGCGGGCGGCTCGGCGCCGATCATGAGGCGCGACAGGGACGCGTTCGATTCTTCCGCCGGATTGCACACGCCCGTGACCTTGCCGCCGCGCAGCACGGTGCACGCGGTGCACAGCGCGCGGATCTCGTGCAGCTTGTGGCTGATGTAGAGGATGCTGCAGCCCTCGCTGGCCAGCTTGCGCAGCACCACAAAAAGCTTTTCGACCGCCTGGGGCGTGAGCACCGAGGTGGGCTCGTCCAGGATCAGCACCTTGGGGTTGGTGAGCAGCGCGCGGATGATTTCCACGCGCTGCATCTCGCCCACGCTGAGCGTGTGCACGGGGCGCAGCGGGTCGATGTCCAGGCCATATTCGGCCGCCTTGGCGGTGATGCGCTGCGTCACCTCGGCCAGCTGCAGGCTCTTGTCCAGGCCCAGCCACACGTTCTCGGCCACCGTGAGGGTGTCGAACAGGCTGAAGTGCTGGAACACCATGGCGATGCCCAGCGCCCGCGCCTCTTGCGGGTTGCGCACCTGCACGGCCTGGCCGTTGAAGAACACGCTGCCTTCGTCGGGCTTGACCGATCCGTAGATGATCTTCATCAGCGTGGACTTGCCCGCGCCGTTTTCGCCCAGCACCGCATGGATCTCGCCGGGCAGCACCGTGAGCGACACGCCGCTGTTGGCCACCACGGCCGGATAGCGCTTGGTGATGCCCATGAGCTGCAGCCGGGGCGGCGGCGGCGCGCCCGGGGCGGGAGGAGTAGGAGGTGAACTCATGCGGTGGATTGTCTCTCAGTTTTACAACTTGTTATAAGAATGGAAACACCTTCTTGCGCTTGTTCAGCATGCCCAAGCAGCTATTCTTTTCGTAGCGAAGAGGCCACGGTTTTCACACATTCGCGCAACCACGCGGCAGCGGCGGAGTGGTGCGTGCGCGCATGCCACAGCTGGTAGTACATGAGGCGCGGAAAAGGCACCGGGCACGGCAGGATGGCCAGCGGCAGCTGCTCCACATAACGCTCGCAATACTGGCGGCCCGTGGTCAGCACCAGCAGGCTCGAGGCCACGATGCTGGGGATGAGGCTGAAATGCGCGCAGCGCGCCGTGATGTGGCGCTGCATGCCCAGGTTGTCCAGGTGGGCGTCGATCACGCCGCGCGCGCCGGGGTGGGTGGGCGTGGGCGCGATGTGTTCGGCCGCCAACCAGCTTTCCACGTCCCAGCCGCGCCGCACGGCGGGGTGGTCCTTGCCCACCAGGCAGACGACCTCGTCTCCGAACAGGCGGCCCATGTGCAGGTCGTCCGGCGGCTGCGGCCAGTTGCCGATCACCACGTCCACCTCGCCCTGCGCCAGGTGCGCATGGTAGTGCGCGTCGGCCGAGAGGGGCAGGATCTCGATGGGACACAGCGGGGCCTCCACCTTGATGCGGGACACCAGCTGGGGCAGGAAGAGCGGATCGAGGTAGTCGCTGGCGGCCACGCGGAAGGTGCGGGTGGCGGTGCGCGGATCAAACCCGCGCGCATCCGAGAACAGCGCCTCGGCCGAGCGCAGGATGGCGCCCGCGGGCTCCACCATGCGCAGCGCGGCGTCGGTGGGCATCATGCTGGCGCCCGAGCGCACCAGCAGCGGGTCGCCCGCCAGGTCGCGCAGGCGCTTGAGCGCGGCCGACACCGCCGGCTGGTGCATGCCCAGGCGGACGGCGGCCCTCGATACGCTGCGTTCTGTGAGCACGGTGTGCAAGACCCTTATGAGATGGAGGTCTATCTTGTCGAAAAGGGCGTGGTCTCTCATAGCAGTGCGTGCATTGATGTCATAAGCTTGTACTTATGCTGGCGGCCATTGGGCGCCCTACCCTCTGATGAACACGACTTGCGCAAAACAGGGCTCAGGCAAACCGCATCGCTCCAAGGCAATGCGGACGTCGCATCCCGATGTGCGCAGGTCCTCATGAATTGACAGCAATCGAAGAAGCGGCATCCGTCATGACCACTCAACCCTTGCAATTCCTGCGCCGCGGCCAGCCCGTGGCGCTGGGCAATGTACCACCCGATCGCACGCTGCTGGAGGTGCTGCGCGAAGACCTGGGCAACACCGGCACCAAGGAGGGCTGCGGCGAAGGCGACTGCGGCGCCTGCACCGTGGTGCTGGGCGAGGCACGGGACGGCAAGGTGCACTACAGCGCGGTGAACAGCTGCATCCGGCTGGCGCATTCGGTCCACGGCATGGCGCTGTGGACGGTGGAGGACCTGGCGGAAGACCCGTTGATCCAGCCCGTGGGCGATGCCGCCCCGGCTCCTCGTCCACCCATCACGCTGCATCCCGCACAAGAGGCGATGGTTCAGTGCCACGGTTCTCAATGCGGTTTTTGCACCCCCGGTTTTGTGATGAGCCTCTTTGGGATGTACCAGAAACACATCGCCCCCACGCTCCCCACTGCGTGTGGTTCGCGGCCCCCATCCGGGGAAGGGCCCCCGGATTCCCGCGCGCCCGGGGCCCTCGCGCCTAGGGGCGGCCCGTCGGCGCTCGACCACGTCCGCCACGGCCAACCCATCACCCGCGAACTGGCGCAGGAAGAACTCTCCGGCAACCTGTGCCGCTGCACGGGCTACCGCCCCATCCTGGACGCCGCGCAGCACATGGCCGCCCTGCCCGCAATGGCTGTGAACGAACCTCTTTTGCTACAAAAACTGGAGCTACTCGCGCTTACCCATCCAGCGCCAGAGGCCAATTCTTCTTATATTTCACCCACCACACTGCCTGATCTGCTGGCCGCGCGGGCGGCACACCCCGCAGCGCAGGTGGTGGCAGGCTGCACCGACGTGGGCCTGTGGGTGACCAAGCAGCACAAGCAGTACGCACGCATCCTGGACGTGACCCGCGTGGCCGAACTGCGGCAGGTTCAACAGGACGCGCACCACATCACGCTCGGGGCCGCCGTCACCCTGACCGACGCGTTTGCCGCACTGACCGCGCAGTGGCCGCGGCTGCACACCTTTGCCACGCGCTTCGCGGGCCTGCCCGTGCGCAACTCGGGCACGCTGGGGGGCAACGTGGCCAACGGCTCGCCCATTGGCGACTCCATGCCGCTCCTGATCGCGCTGCGCGCCCAGGTGGTGCTGGCCAGCGTGCGGGGAGAACGCACCCTGGCGCTGGAAGACCTGTACACCGGCTACCGGCAGAACGTGATGGCACCCGACGAGCTGCTGGTGCGCATCGTGGTGCCCAGGCCGGGGGTCACGGAAGTGCTCAGGGCCTACAAGATTTCCAAGCGGTTTGACGATGACATCTCCGCCGTGTGCCTGGTCATCAACCTGGACATCGAAGCCGACGTGGTGCGCCGCGCCAGCATCGGCGCGGGCGGCGTGGCCGCCACCCCGGCCCGCGCCCGCCAGACCGAAGCCGCGCTGACCGGCCAGCCGTGGAACGCCGACACCATTGCCCGCGCCGCACAAGCGCTGCAGGGCGAGTTCAACCCCATCTCGGACATGCGCGCCAGCGGTGCCTACCGCCGCACGGTGCTGGCCAGCCTGTTGCAGCGCTTCTGGCTGGAGAGCCAGGGCGAAGAGGCGGTGAGCGTGGAGAACTTCCGCCTGGAGGAAGCCGTATGAACCAGCGCGACACCTTGCCCGGCGGCCTGCCCGTGAGCCGCGATGCCGTGGACGACCCCGTGGTCGCCAGCGCCGACGCCCACGCCGCCGAACCCCTGGCCCCGCCGCAGGCCAGCGCGCCCGCCAGCACCCGCGCCATGGGCCAGTCGCACATCCACGAAAGCGCGCGCGCCCAGGTGGCGGGCGCGGCCCACTACATCGACGACCTGCCCGAGGTGAAGGGCACGCTCTATGCGGCGCCCATCCTCTCCACCGTGGCGCACGGCACCTTGAACAGCGTGGATGCCAGCGCCGCCCTGGCCCTGCCCGGCGTGCGCGGCGTGGTGCTGTCGTCCGACGTGCCAGGCGACAAGCTGCTGGCCGCCTTCGCGCACGACGAGCCCGTGTTCGCCATCGACACCGTGCAGCACGTCGGCCAGGTGATCGGCCTGGTGGTGGCCGACTCGGTGATGCAGGCGCGCCGCGCCGTGCGCGCCGTGAAGCTGGACATCACGCCGCTGCCCGCCATCCTCACCGTGAAGGAAGCGCTGCGGGCCGAAAGCTATGTGCTGCCGCCCGTGTTCGTGCGCCGGGGCGATGCACAGGCCGGCCTCGCGCGGTCGGCGCACCGGCTGCAGGGCGCCTTCGAGGTGGGCGGGCAGGAACACTTCTACCTCGAAGGCCAGATTGCCTACGCGCTGCCGCTGGAGCAAAGGCAGTGGTGGATCTATTCCAGCACCCAGCACCCGGGCGAAGTGCAGCACTGGGTGGCCCACGCCCTGGGGCTGGACAACCACGCGGTGCGCGTGGAGTGCCGGCGCATGGGCGGCGGCTTCGGCGGCAAGGAGACCCAGGCCGGCCACCTGGCCGTGTGGGCGGCGGTGGCGGCCAGCAAGTTCGGGCGCCCCGTCAAGCTGCGGCTCGACCGCGATGAAGACTTCATGGTCACCGGCAAGCGCCACCCGTTCGCGTACCAGTACGACGTGGGCTTTGACGGCGCGGGCCGCATCACCGGCCTCGCGCTGCACATGGCGGCCAACTGCGGTTTCAGCGCCGACCTGTCGGGGCCGGTGGCGGACCGCGCCGTGTTCCACAGCGACAACGCCTATTTCCTGAGCGACGTGGAGATCGCTTCCTACCGCTGCAAGACCAACACCCAGAGCCACACCGCGTTCCGCGGCTTTGGCGGGCCGCAGGGCGTGATCGTGATCGAGGCCATCCTGGGCGACATCGCGCGCGCCCTGGGCCGGGATGCCCAGGACGTGCGCCTGGCCAACCTGTACGGCAAGGACGCCGGGGAGGGCCGCAACGTCACCCACTACCAGATGACGGTGGAGGACAACATCCTGCACGAACTGATGCCGCAGCTGGAGCGCGACGCCGGCTACCGCGAGCGGCAGCACGCCATCGCGGCCTGGAACGCCACCAGCCCCGTGCTCAAGCGGGGCCTGGCGATCACGCCGGTCAAGTTCGGCATCAGCTTCACGGCCACGCTGTTCAACCAGGCCGGCGCGCTGGTGCATGTGTACACCGACGGCAGCGTGCAGGTGAACCACGGCGGCACCGAGATGGGCCAGGGCCTGCACACCAAGGTGGCGCAGATCGTGGCGGACGAACTGGGCGTGCCGCTGTCCCGGGTGCTCGTCACCGCCAGCGACACCAGCAAGGTGCCCAACGCCAGCGCCACGGCAGCGTCCAGCGGCACCGACCTGAATGGCCGCGCGGCGCAGTTCGCGGCGCGCAACGTGCGCGACAACCTCGCCTCCTTCGTGTGCGGGCTCGACAGCTGCGGCGCCGGCGCCATCCGCTTCGAGGGCGGGCAGGTGATCTCGCCCAAGAAGGTACGCCTGTTCGACGACGTGGTGAAGGAGGCGTACGCCAACCGCATCCAGCTGTGGAGCGACGGCTTCTACCGCACGCCCAAGATCCACTACGACAAGGCCACGCTCACGGGCCGGCCGTTCTACTACTTTGCCTACGGGGCCGCGTGCTCCGAGGTGGTCATCGACACGCTCACCGGCGAAAGCCGCGTGCTCAAGGTGGACATCCTGCACGACGTGGGCCACAGCATCAACCCGGCCATCGACATCGGCCAGATCGAGGGCGGCTTCGTGCAGGGCATGGGCTGGCTCACCACCGAGCAGCTGGTGTGGAACGACAAGGGCACCCTGGCCACGCACGCACCGAGCACCTACAAGATCCCGGCGACGGGGGACATCCCCGCGCACTTCCGCGTGAACCTGTGGCCCGAGGCGAACCGCGAGGACAACGTGGGCGGCAGCAAGGCGGTGGGCGAGCCGCCGTTCATGCTGGCGATCAGCGTGTACGAGGCGCTGCGCAATGCGGTGGCGGCGGGGCGTGGGGATGAAGCCACGGGGCCCGTGGTGCTGACGGCACCGGCGACCGCGGAGAATGTGCTGCGGGCGTTGGGACGCCTGACGGACTGAGTGAGCCCCCGGGCACTGGCCGGCCTGGGCCGGCAGACGCCGCGGAACGGGCTTTGCCAGGCCGCTGGCGGTGTCCCCGGGGGGAAGACGCCAGGCGGCTCAGGGGGGCCTTTCATGCAGGCCCCAGCGCCATCCTCCCCGATGCGGTCGCCTGGTTCGCGTGCCGTGTCTCCACCCGGTTGCGCCCCGCCCGCTTGGCGTCATAGCAGGCCATGTCCGCCGCATACAGCACCGAGGGCACGTCCTGCAGGCTGGCATCGAGCACCACGAGGCCGATGCTCACCCCCAGCGTGAAGCTGCGCCCCTGGTACGAAGGCTCCCAGTCCTGCACGGAGGCACGCAGCTGCTCGGCCACGGCCTGGCCGCGCGCCAGCGCGCAGCCGGGCAGCACCACCGCGAACTCGTCGCCGCCCAGCCGCGCGGCCCAGCCGACCTGGCGCACCTGGGATTCGAGCAGGCGGGCCACATGGCGCAGCACATCGTCGCCCGCATCGTGGCCGGCGATGTCATTCACCACGGTGAAGTGGTCCAGGTCCAGGAACAGCACCACGCCGTCCCCGGCGGTGTCGCCGCCGTCCCCCTCCGGCGCGCGCGGCCGCGCCGAGCGCTCGGCCAGCAGCAGGCCCAGGCGCTCGTCGAACGCGCTGCGGTTGTAGAGCTGGGTGAGCGCATCGTGCGTGCGCTCCCAGGCATGCTGCATCTGCGCCTCGCGCGCGGCGGTGATGTCCTCCAGGATCCAGACCGTGCCGCCACCCATCTCGTCGGGCCGCACGCCGCGGCCCTGCACACGGGCCCACACGGGCGAGCCGTCCTTGCGCATGAAGCAGACATCGCCGTCGAAGACACCGTGCGCGGCAAACTCGGCCTGCACCCGTTCGCCGATGCGCACATAGTCGGAATCATTGGCGTACAGGGTGCGGGCGGGTCGGCCCTGCAGCTCCCCTTCTGCGTAGCCCAGCATCACGCAGGCCTGGCGGCCCACCACCTCCAGGATGCCGTGGCGCGAGATGACGATGCCCACGGATGCGCTGTCCAGAACGGCCTGGAATTGCCCGTCCAGCGTGGCCTTGTGCTGCTGCTGCAGGCTGCCCTGCTGCACCATGCCCTGGAACACGCGCACGAGTTCGCCCACCTCGCCGTCCGCGCGCGGCCAGGCAATGTCCTGCACGGCCCCGGCCCGCGCGCCCCGGCGCAGCATCTGGCGCGCGCTGTGCGTGAGCTGCGCCAGGGGCTGGGCCATCCAGGCCATGAGCACGGCCACGAGCAGCATGCACAGCGCCATGCTGGCGGCGGCCAGCCACCAGGCCTCGCGCTGCGCGCCCTCCAGCGGCGCCAGCAGCGCCTGCGAGGGGCTGACGCGCGCCACGATCCACTGCGGCAGCGGCATGCCCGCCATGCTGACGATGTGCTGTGCCTCCAGATGGGTCGTGCCCCGCCCCACCACCGGCTGGGACTGGTCGAGCCAGCGGGCGTACACGGGGGCGAGGCCCGCCTCGTCGCGCACCTTGCCCAGGATGCGGGCGGGGTCCGAGTGCGACAGGATGGTGCCGTCGCGCGTGAAGACGATGAGCCGCGAGTCATCGCGCGCGGGCAGCGCCATGGACGGCGGCAGCAGCCCCTGGGACTGCAGCCGCAGCGCGCCCGCCACCACGCCCAGCACGGCGCCATCCTCGCGGTGCAGCGGCATGGTGAACATCACGCGCGCATCGCCGGTGCGGCCCGCGATGAGCTCCGACACCAGCGGCTTGCCATCGATGAGCGTGCGGCGCAGGGCGTCGCGCTCGGCCGGGTCCAGGTCGGCCGCCTTTTCCAGGCGCCCCGCCCGCAGGTTCAGCCGCAGTTCGCCGTTGTCGCGGGCCACCTGCATGGCATCGAAGAACTGCACGGCCGGCAGGCCCTGCTGCAGCAGCCATTCGAGGGTGGACGGGGATTCCAGCATGCCCGGCGTGATGCCGGCGGCCACGGTGCGCAGCACCTTCTGGCTTTGTTCGATCTTGCTGGCCAGCAGGCGGGCCACGACCTCGACCTCGTCGGTCTGCTGGCTCACCACGCGCCGCACGGCCTCCTGCCCGGACGCCCGCGTGACGAGCCATGCCGACACCGTGCCCGACAGGGCCACCGCCAGCACCGCCGCCAGCATGAGCCGAAGCACCAGGGTCCCAGGCACAAACCAGCCCGGCGCGTCGTGCGGCGGCGCGGGGTGGGCGGGAGGCTTCATGGACACTCCGCTCTGGGAGCACCCCGGCAAGCACGGGAAGTGGCGTTGGGCATCGGAACGGGTCAAACCGGACAGGTCCCAACAAATATACGCAGCCCCTGCAGCCCGGGGCTTGGGTAGAACCCTCAGTGAAACCCAAGGACAAACCCTGAGCCACACTGCGGTCAAAGGACCATCCGCACCGGCGGCCCTTCCGCCGCGCGCCAGCCTCTGAAACTGGCGCGGACGGGGCGAGGGCCCCCGTGGAACTGGCTTTGCCAGGCCACCGGGTGCGCCCTCCTCCCGCGCAGCGAGAGCGGGGTCAAGGCGCGCAGCGACTCAGGGCGTGTTTTCTAGCAACCCGCCATGGACTGCAGCGCGCGGGGGTGGGGAAGGTTCAGCACGTTGCCGGTGCCGTGGATCAGGCCCAGCTCGCGCAGGTGGCGCAGCACGCGCGAGAAGGTCTCGGGCGCAATGCCCAGCTGCGCGGCGATCAGGCGCTTGCGCTGGTGCAGCGTGACCTGCATCGCCCCGCTGTGGTCCTGCTCGGCATGCTTGAGCAGCCATTGCGCGCAGCGCGATTCGGCATCCTGCGCCAGGCGGCTC
Source organism: Acidovorax sp. A79 (assembly GCF_041154505.1). Classification (GTDB taxonomy): domain Bacteria; phylum Pseudomonadota; class Gammaproteobacteria; order Burkholderiales; family Burkholderiaceae_C; genus Acidovorax. The sequence goes on along the minus strand of NZ_AP028672.1, from coordinate 4,547,460 downwards.
ACGGCCAGCTCGGACTGCTGCCGGTAGCCCTGCGCCATGTCCAGCAGCAGGCCGCGCGCTCCCGCAGGCATTTCGGCCAGGCTGCGGTGAAATTCATCGATGGGCAGGCGGCGCACCTGCAGGCGCGTGTCGGCCACCATGTCCACCGGCAACGGCAGGCCCATCAGCGCCGACGCGGCGTCCAGCCAGAACGGCCCGTCCACGGCTCCCAGCTGGTGGCGCAGGTAGCCATCGTCCAGCACGCCGCGCAGCACGCGGCCGCTTTCCAGGTGCAGCACGGACGTCAGCACCTCGTTGCGCTTGCGCAGCACTTCACCGGCGGCAATGACCTCGATTTCGGCGGGCAGGGAGAAATAGATAGAGGGCAGCATGGGACGGACTGTGCCGTGCCGGCGCCCGCCGGGCATTGAGCAAGATCAAACCGGAACCTCGCCGCCGGCCCCGCCGCGCAGGGGCCTTGCGCCAGCACACGGGCGGCGGCGCACTACCCGGCCCCGGGGGCGCGGCGCCGGCGGCCGGCAGAAACGTGACAGCTTGTAACCACATTGTCACAGCCCGCCGCTATCGTGGGCACCTTGCCCAGAGACCACCCATCCCACGCAATGCAGAACACTCCCTGGAGCCGGCTGGAGGCGATGCTGGCGCTGCTGTCGCCGGCCGCGCGCCATGGCACGGGCCCTCTGGCGGGGCTCATGCGCGAGGGGGGCCTGCACTGCGTTTTCCAGCCGCTGGCCGACCTGCGCGAAGGCAGCATCTATGCCCATGAGGCCCTGATCCGTGGACCTCGCGGCACGCCCTGGCACACCCCCGACGCACTGCTGGAGATGGCCCGGCGCGAGCGCATCCTGCAGGACTTCGAGCTGCTGTGCGTGTTCACCGCCCTCCAGCAATGGGGTGCGCAGGAGGCCCCCGGCCGCCTGTTCGTGAACATCAGCGCCGACGCGCTGGTGCACGGCGTGGCACTGGTCGGCGCCCAGAAACTGGGCGAGACGGTGCGCAGCTTCGGCGCGAGCGCGCGCATGCTGGTGCTGGAGATCACCGAGCATGAGCGCGTGTCCGACATGCCCCTGCTGCGCCAGGCCATCAAGGCCGTGCACGCCTGCGGCGCGCGCATGGCGCTGGACGACTTCGGCGACGGCCGCTCCAGCCTGCGGCTGTGGTCCGAGGTGAAGCCCGACTTCGTGAAGATCGACAAGTATTTCATCCGCGAGATCAGCGACCACCCCGAGAACCTGCAGATGCTGCAGGCCATCAAGGGCATCGCCGACGTGTTCGGCACCACGCTGATCGCCGAGGGCATCGAGACACGCGACGACCTGCGCGCGCTGCGCGACCTGGACATCCCCTACGGCCAGGGCTGGCTGCTGGGCCGCCCGGCCCGTACACCCCGCGAGACGGTGGACGGCCCCGCGCTGGAAGTGATGCAGGACCGCCGCGTGGCCGTGCTGCCCCACCTGGGGCAGACGGCGCGCCCGGGCATCCTGCGCAGCGTGCTGGTGGTGCAGGCACCCACCGCCGCGCCCGCCACCAGCAATGACGCGGTGGCGGCGATGTTCCACGAACGCACCGACCTGCATGCGCTGGCCGTGGTGGACGGCACGCGCCCCGTGGCGCTCATCAACCGCCAGCAGTTCATGAACCACTACGCCACGCTGTACTTCCGCGAAGTGCATGGCCGCAAGCCGTGCCTGGCCTTCGCCAACCAGGCCCCGCGCGTGGTGGAACTGGACTGCGACGTGGACCAGCTCGTGGGCATCCTCACCTCGCAGGACCAGCGCTACCTGAGCGACGGCTACATCGTGACCGACAACGGCCGCTACCTGGGCCTGGGCACGGGCGACCAGCTGGTGCGCGCCGTGACCGAGACGCGCATCGAGGCGGCGCGGCACGCCAACCCGCTGACCTTCCTGCCCGGCAACATCCCCATCAGCCTGCACATGCAGCGCCTGCTGGACCACCACACCGAGTTCGTGGCCTGCTATGCGGACCTGAACAACTTCAAGCCCTTCAACGACCACTACGGCTACTGGCGCGGCGACCAGATGATCCGCCTGGTGGCGCGCCTGGCCACGGCGCACTGCGACGCGCGGCGCGACTTCGTGGGCCATGTGGGCGGGGACGACTTCATGCTCGTGTTCCAGAGCAGCAACTGGCTGCAGCGCTGCAAGAACATCGTGGACGAATTCGCGCGCGAGGCGCTCACGCTGTTCGACGACGCTGCGCGGCAGGCCGGCGGCATCGACGCCGAGGACCGCCACGGCGTGCAGCGGTTCTTTCCGTGCACCACGCTGGCCATCGGCGCGGTGCGCATCACCCCCGGACGCTTCCGCCATGCCGAGGAAGTGGCCAATCTGGCCGCGGTGGCCAAACACGAGGCCAAGCAGGCGGCCACGGGGGTGGTGCTGCATGGCGGCTTCACCGAATCGAGCCTGGGCGCACTGGCCGCCACCCGCGCGCTGCAAGACGCGCTGGCGGCGTAGGGCGCCCAAAAATCACGCACCCCGGCGGGTGCCTGCATGGAACGGGTCCGGCCGGACCCCGGGTGGCCGTCCCCCGGGGTGAAGCGCGCAGCGGCTCAGGGAGTGCCCACCGCCGCTCCGGCCTCGAACCAGCGCTTGACCAGCGCCCGCTCGGCATCGGTCATGCCCGTGGCGTTGTTCATGGGCATGAGTTTTTGCACCACCACCTGCTGGTAGACGGCCTGCGCATGCTGCTTGACGCTGTCGGGCGCATCCAGCCGCAGGTTCTTCATCTGCACCTGCTCGCCATGGCACATGTAGCAGCGCTGGGCCAGCACGGGCTGCAGGGATGCATAGTCATTTTGACCTCCAGCGCTTTGCCCACCTGCGCCAGCAGCTCCTGAAACAGGAGCAGATCCCGCCACCGGCGCGGCAGGGGCCGCCACCGGCGCGGGGCGCATCCAGGCGATCACGCCCACGATGACCACCACCCCCACCAGCGCATACGGCAGCGGGTTGCCGTTGCGGCCCAGCTTGTGGCCGTGGCGCATCACGAAGAACTGGCGGATGGCGGCGCCCGCGAACATCATGAGGATGAGCACCAGCCAGTTCTGCGGGTGGCTCCAGGTGAAGCTGTAGTGGTTGCTCAGCATGGCGAACAGCACGGGCAGCGTGAAGTACGTGTTGTGCACGCTGCGCTGCTTGCCGCGCTTGCCGTGGATGGGGTCCACGGGCTCGCCGGCCTTGATCTGCGCGATCACCGTGCGCTGGCCGGGGATGATCCAGAAGAACACGTTGGCGCTCATGGCCGTGGCGATCATCGCGCCCACCAGCAGGAAGGCCGCGCGGCCCGCGAACCAGTGGCAGGCCAGCCAGGAGGCGATGCACACCAGCACGAGCACCAGCGCCCCCACGATGGCGTCGCCGTTCTTCTTTTGCCCGAAGAGGCGGCAGATCGCGTCGTACAGCAGCCAGAACACCACAAAGAACGCCAGCGCCACCACGATGGCCGTGGCGGGGGCCCAGTCCATGCGCGACTTGTCGATGAGGTAGGTGCTGGCGCTGTAGAGATACGACACCGTGAACAGCGCGAACCCGCTGATCCAGGTGCTGTAGCTCTCCCAGAAGAACCAGTGCAGGTGGCCGGGCAGCTTCGGGGGCGACACGGCGAACTTGACCGGGTGGTAGAACCCGCCGCCGTGCACGGCCCAGAGCTCGCCGCTCACGCCCTGCTTCTTCAGGTCCTCGTCCTCGGGCGGCGTGAGGCTGCTGTCCAGGAAGACAAAATAGAACGAGGAGCCGATCCAGGCGATGGCGGTGATGACGTGGACCCAGCGCAGCAGCAGGTTGGCCCAGTCGAGAAAGTAGCTTTCCATGGAAGTCTCTCAACTTTGGCGGCGCGAAGGCGCCGCCTTTGTGCAACCTGCTCACCACTGCGGGCGCTCTGAGCAGAAGAAGGGGGTCGCGCACCTTGGCAGAGATTCTGCCGGGGCACCGCTGCGACCCATGAAATACCGAATCAGGACAGTGAAAAGTGTATGCAGAAATTGTTCTCGATTCCAGCCCCCTCGAAGGCACGCGGGAGCGGAGTTACCCTCAGAACCCGTTCGCGCCCCCACCGCCCAGGGTCTGCAGGAGCTGCGCGGCCACGGCCACGGCGATGACCTCCGGCTCCTTGCCGTCGATGCCCCGGATGCCGATGGGGCAGGTGACCTGCGCCAGTTCCTCCTGCGCGAACCCGCGCCCATGCAGGCGGTTTGCGAACGTCGCCCACTTGGTCTTGCTGCCGATGAGCCCGATGAACGGCAGGTCGCGCCGCTCGCGCTGGCGGCGCAGGCAGGCGGCCACCACGTCCAGGTCCTCGGCATGGCTGAAGCTCATGATCAGCACGCGGGTGCCAGAGGCCAGGTCCGGCACCGCCAGCTGCACCGGGTCGGAGTGTTCGCAGGCCACGCCGTCCGGCGCCGGCTGCGGAAAGATCCCGTCGCGGCTGTCGATCCAGGTCAGCGCGAACGGCAGCGGCGCCAGCACCCGGGCCAGCGCGTGGCCCACATGCCCGCCGCCGAATAGCGCCACCGGATGCCGGCGCGGCGACAGGCGCGCGCGCAGGCGGTCGGCCAGGGCCTGGTCGGCGGGTGCGGACAGCGTCTCGAATTCGAGGTGCACCACGCCCCCGCAGCACTGCCCCAGCGCCGGGCCCAGCGCATAGCGCATGCGGGCCGGGCCGGGCACGCCCCCCAGGCGCCGGCGGGCCTCGGCAATGGCCTGGTGCTCCAGGTGGCCGCCGCCGATGGTGCCCACTATCCGCTCGGCGAACACGGCCATCCAGGCCCCGGCTTCACGCGGCACCGAGCCTTCGGTAGACTCCACCCTTACCAGACAGGCGGGCGCGGCCGCAAGGCCGTCCAGCAGTAAAAGCACATCAGTCAATCCAGATCCTTCGCGCCATCGGGGTCCCAGGGTCCCCGTTCCGTTCCAGCCCACACCAGCCATCATGCCGTCCCCAGCCCCCGAGCGCACCCCCAGTACCCGCAGCCACTGGCTGCTCGCCGGGCTCATGGCCGCCATCGCAGCGCTGGTGGCGGCATGCAAGTCGGCTCCCGAACCTGCGCCGCCCGCGCAGGACAGCCGTGCGCCCAGCACCGATGCCTCCAGCGGCGTCAAGGGCCCCGTGCCCGCAAGCGCCGGTTCGGCCCGCGCCTCGGCGGCGACCACCCCCCGGGCGTACCGGCAGGACGCCGCCACCCACCTCTACGGCCTGAACGCGCAGCGCGTGTTCAAGGGCAAGCTGCCCCCCATGCTGTATGCGATCGGCGTGCTGGAGGTGGATATCGACCGCGCTGGCAAGGTGACGCGCCTGCGGTGGATGCGTGCCCCGCGCCATGCCCCCGAGGTGGTCGCGGAAATCGAGCGCACCGTGCGCGCAGCGGCGCCCTTCCCGGTGCCCGCGCGCCTGGGCAAGGTCACCTACACCGACACCTGGCTGTGGGACAAGAGCGGGCATTTCCAGCTCGATACCTTGACCGAAGGGCAGCTGTAGGCACATCCCCGTGCGCGCGGGCCCTGGCTGGGCCCCGCCCCTCACGACCCGCGATAGGTCGAATAGCTCCACGGGCTCACCAGCAGCGGCACGTGGTAGTGCTGGTCGGCGTGCGCGATGCCGAAATCCAGGCTCACCAGGTTCAGGAAATTGGGTTCGGGCAGCTGCACGCCGCGCGCCTTGAAGTAGCCCGCCACATTGAAGCTGAGCCGGTAGGTGCCAGCGCGCAGGGTCGCATTGTCGAACAGCGGCGCATCGGTGCGGCCGTCATGGTTCAACACCAGGCGCTTGATGAGGGTGGCGTTGTCGCCGTCGGTGGAATACAGGGCGATCTCCATGCCGGCCGCGGGGCAGCCATTCATGGTGTCCAGAACGTGGGTGCTCAATCCCATAGGGAATCTCCTGAAGTGGGGACCACGGCCGATCGGCGAGGATTGCCAGATCGCAGCGTGTAGACCAAAAGTGTATACACTTTTCGCCATCCAACGTATCATGCAACCATGGAATCTTCATCCACCAGTGCCATTGTCGACGCGTTGACCCGCGCCATCGTCGAGCACCGCCTGCAGCCGGGCACCAAGCTGGCCGAGCAGAAACTGGCCGACCATTTCGGCGTGTCGCGCACGCTGGTGCGCCAGGCGCTGTTCCAGCTCGCGCAGAACCGCCTCGTCACGCTGGAGCCCGCGCGCGGAGCGTTCGTGTCCACCCCCTCGGTCGAAGAGGCCCGCCAGGTGTTCGCCGTGCGACGCATGCTCGAGACCGAGATGACGCGGGCCTTCGTGCAGACCGTGACGCCCGCCAAGATCAAGGCCCTGCGCGCCCACGTCGCCAGCGAGAAGGCCGCCATGGGCACGGCCGATGCCAGCAGCCGCACCGAGCTGCTGGGCGACTTCCATGTGCGCATGGCCGAGCTCATGGGCAACGAGGTGCTGGCGCAGATGCTGGGCGACCTGATCTCTCGCTGCGCCCTCATCACGCTGATGTACCAGTCGGCCAGCGCCGCCGAACACTCCCACGAGGAGCATGGCGACATCGTGGCCGCGCTCGCCGCGCGCGACGAGGCCCTGGCCGTCTCCCTCATGCAGGCCCACCTGGAGCACGTGGAAGCCAGCCTGACCTTCGACCGCAAGCGCCCGGCCAGCGACCTGGCCGCCGCGCTCAGCACGTGACATCCCAGCGCGTGACAGACCCCTTGAATCCTTCATGCCCATGATCTACGACTCCACCCAGCCCTACCCCCGCGACCTCATCGGCTACGGCAAGACCCCGCCCCATGCGCAATGGCCGGGCGGTGCGCGCATCGCCGTGCAGTTCGTGCTCAACTACGAAGAAGGCGGCGAGAACGCCGTGCTGCACGGCGACGCGGGCAGCGAGCAGTTCCTGTCCGAAATGTTCAACCCCGCGAGCTACCCCGAGCGGCACATGAGCATGGAAGGCATCTACGAATACGGTTCGCGCGCCGGCGTGTGGCGCATCCTGCGCGAGTTCGAAAAGCGCAAGCTGCCGCTCACCGTGTTCGGCGTGTCGAGCGCACTGCAGCGCCACCCCGAGCTGACCCAGGCGTTCGTGCAGCTGGGCCACGAGATCGCCTGCCACGGCCTCAAGTGGATCCACTACCAGCATGTGCCCGAAGAGGTCGAGCGCGCCCACATGGTCGAGGCCATGGAGATCATTGAGCGCATGACGGGCCACCGGGCCCTGGGGTGGTACACCGGCCGCGACAGTCCCAATACCCGCCGCCTCGTGGCCGACTTCGGCGGCTTCGAATACGACAGCGACTACTACGGCGACGACCTGCCGTTCTGGATGGACGTGAAAAAGAGCGATGGCACCACCGCGCCCCAGCTCATCGTGCCCTACACGCTCGACTGCAACGACATGCGCTTCGCGCTGCCGCAGGGCTACTCGCACGCCGACCCGTTCTTCCAGTACATGAAGGACACGTTCGACGCGCTGTACGCCGAAGGCGACCCGGCCGGCGACAACGCGCCCAAGATGATGAGCATCGGCATGCACTGCCGCCTGCTGGGCCGGCCCGGCCGCATCACCGCGCTGCAGCGTTTCCTGGACCACATCGAGCGGCACGGCGACGTGTGGGTGTGCCGCCGTATCGACATCGCGCGCCACTGGAAGCAGGCGCACCCCTACCCTTCACAGAAAGCAGGCTGACCATGGCCCTGACACTGGAACAACTCAACGCCGCCAGCAGCGCCGAGGCCCTGCAGCTGCTCGATGGCCTGTACGAGCACTCGCCCTGGATCGCCGAGCAGGCGCTGGCGCAGCGGCCCTTCCGCTCGCAGGCCCACCTGCAGCACGCGCTGGCCCAGGTGGTGCGCACGGCGGGCCAGGACGCGCAGCTGGCACTGATCCGCGCCCACCCGGAACTGGCGGGCAAAGCGATGGTGGCCAAGAACCTCACGGCCGAGTCCACCAACGAGCAGAGCAAGGCGGGCCTCACCCAGTGCACACCCGAGGAGTTCGCGCGCATCCAGGCGCTCAACGCCGCCTACAACGAGCGCTTCGGCTTCCCGTTCATCCTGGCGGTGCGCGGGCCGCGCGGCACGGGCCTGCCCAAGCAGGAGATCATCGACACCTTTGCGCGGCGCCTGGACAACCATCCCGAGTTCGAACTGGCCGAGGCCCTGCGCAACATCCACCGCATCGCCGAGATCCGCCTGAACGACAAGTTCGCCGCCGAGCCCGTGCTGGGCAACGACGTGTGGGACTGGCAGGAAAAGCTGGCCGAACACTCCGACCCCGGCTTCGCTGAAAAGGGCCAGCTCACCGTCACGTATCTGACCGACGCGCACCGCGCCTGCGCCCAGCGCATCAGCCACTGGATGCGCGACTGCGGCTTCGACGAAGTGGAGATCGACGCCGTGGGCAACGTGGTGGGGCGCTACCACCCGGCCACGGAAGGGGCCCGCTACCTCATCACCGGGTCGCACTACGACACGGTGCGCAACGGCGGCAAGTACGACGGCCGCCTGGGCATCTTCGTGCCCATGGCCTGCGTGCGTGAGCTGCACCGCGCCGGCCGGCGGCTGCCCTTCGGCATCGAGGTGGTGGGCTTTGCCGAAGAGGAAGGGCAGCGCTACAAGGCCACCTTCCTCGGCTCGGGCGCGCTCATCGGCGACTTCAACCCCGCCTGGCTCGACCAGAAGGACGTGGACGGCGTGACCATGCGCGCGGCCATGCAGCATGCGGGCATGTGCATCGACGACATCCCCAAGCTCCAGCGCGACCCCGCGCAATACCTGGGTTTCATTGAAGTGCACATCGAGCAGGGCCCCGTGCTCAACGAGCTGGACCTGCCCCTGGGCGTGGTCACCTCCATCAACGGCAGCGTGCGGTTTCTGTGCGAAATGATCGGCACCGCCAGCCACGCCGGCACCACCCCCATGGACCGCCGCCGCGACGCCGCCGTGGCCGTGGCGGAACTCGCGCTGTACGTGGAGCAGCGCGCCGCGCAGGACGGCGACTCGGTGGGCACCATCGGCCAGCTGCAGGTGCCCGCGGGCTCCATCAACGTGGTGCCCGGCCGCTGCCAATTCAGCCTGGACCTGCGCGCGCCCACCGACGCCCAGCGCGACGCGCTGGTGAACGACGTGAGGGAGCAGCTCGCCAGGATCGCCGCCCGGCGCGGCCTGCGCTACACGCTGGAAGAATCCATGCGCGCCGCCGCCGCGCCCAGCGCGCCCGCCTGGCAGCACCACTGGGAGCGCGCCGTGGACACGCTGGGCGTGCCCGTGTTCCGCATGCCCAGCGGGGCGGGACACGATGCGATGAAGCTGCACGAAATCATGCCCCAGGCCATGCTCTTCGTGCGCGGACTGAACTCGGGCATCAGCCACAACCCGCTCGAATCCACCACCAACAACGACATGCAGCTGGCCGTGGACGCCTTCACCCAGGTCCTGCGCCAACTTGCCGAGGAACAACAACCATGACGACAAACACCCCCACCGCCTACGCCGCTCTCGACGCCTGGATCGACCAGCACTTCGACGAGGAAGTGCGCTTTCTGCAGGCCCTGGTGCGCGTGCCCACCGACACCCCGCCCGGCAACAACGCACCCCACGCCGAGCGCACGGCCGAATTGCTCAAGGACTTCGGCTACGAGGCCGAGAAGCACGCCGTGCCGGCCGCCGACGTGTTGGCCTACGGCATGGAATCCATCACCAACCTCATCGTGCGCAGACCGTACGGCAGCGGCGGCAAGACCATTGCCCTGAACGCCCACGGCGACGTGGTGCCCCCCGGCGAAGGCTGGACGCACGACCCCTACGGCGCCGAGATCGTCGACGGCGCCATGTACGGCCGCGCCACCGCCGTGAGCAAGAGCGACTTCGCCAGCTTCACCTTCGCGGTGCGCGCGCTGGAAGCCGCCGCCAAGCCCTCGCGGGGCGCGGTGGAACTGCACTTCACCTACGACGAGGAATTCGGTGGTGAACTCGGCCCCGGCTGGCTGCTGCAAAAGGGGCTCACCAAGCCCGACCTGATGATCGCCGCCGGCTTCAGCTACGAAGTGGTCACCGCCCACAATGGCTGCCTGCAGATGGAAGTGACCGTGCACGGCAAGATGGCCCACGCGGCCGTGCCCCACACCGGCGTGGACGCGCTGCAGGGCGCGGTGCACATCCTGAACGCACTGTATGCGCAGAACGACGAGTACAAGAAGGTCACGTCCAAGGTGGCGGGCATCAAGCACCCGTACCTGAACGTGGGCCGCATCGAGGGCGGCACCAACACCAACGTCGTGCCCGGCAAGGTGATGTTCAAGCTCGACCGCCGCATGATCCCCGAAGAGAACCCGGTGGAGGTCGAAGCCGCCATCCGCCGCGTGATCGAGCAGGCCGCGGGCGAGCGCGCGGGCATCAGCGTGGACATCAAGCGCCTGCTGCTGGCCAACGCCATGACCCCGCTGGCCGGCAACCAGCCGCTGGTGGACGCCATCCAGAAGCATGCGCAGGCCGTGATCGGTGAGCCCGTGCCCGCGGTGGGCACCCCGCTGTACACCGATGTGCGCCTGTATGTGGAGCGCGGCATCCCGGGCGTGATCTACGGCGCCGGCCCGCGCACCGTGCTCGAATCGCACGCCAAGCGCGCCGACGAGCGCCTGCAGCTCGAAGACCTGCGCCGCGCCACCAAGGTGATCGCGCGCACGCTGAGCGACCTGCTGGCCTAGGGTCCTGCCCCCAGACAGCGCGGCGCCTCACGGCACAAGCGCTGGCGCCGCTCCAGCCCATTGCGCAGGAAAAGCTTTCGCGATTCGCGCAGATCACCTAGTATGCATTGGCCCATTCACCAGGGCCTGTTCACCCTCTTCTTGGCAGATGCGTTGCGATGCCCAAGGGCCATTCGCGGCGCTGCCAACGCATCGCTTTCCGCACAGCGCCTGGCCCTCGGGGCATCACCACCCCCAGGGTGGATTGCCCGTGCCTTCGCACTAGCAAAAAAGGGGGCAGGCCGGCCCTCCATCAGTCACCCAAGATCGGATACCAATGCAGAGCAAATTCCAACGCTGGATCAGCGCGGCCGCCATCCTGTTTTTCGCCAGCTGGGCCCACGCGCAGTCCACGGTGCACACCGCGGCATCCACCGGCAACTACACAAGCAAAGTGGACTACGCGGCCTGCGCCACGGGCCCGTGCCAGAACTTCACGCTGGCCATGGGGGTTTCGGGTTCGTTCACCACGGCCAGCCCGTTGCCGGCTAACCTGGCAGGGGCCAGCATCGCGGCCCTGGTGACATCCTTCAGCTTCAGCGATGGGTTGACCACGTACTCCAGCGCGGATCCGGCCACCCGCATCTACCTGTTGCAGGTCACGACCGATGCGGCGGGCGCGGTCACCGATGCCGCCGTCGTGATCAGCCGCTGGGAAACCGGCGTGTCACCACATGCGGTCAATGACCGGACCTCGCTCATGGTGATCACCGGCACCTCGCAAGGGGGGCACAACTACCAATGCACGGCCCTCGGGACCTCTCCCGCCGGGACCGCTGATTCCTGCGATCTCGAAGTGGCAGACGGCAGCGCTTCCCGTGCGAGCGGCGCGACGGTGTCCTGGTCCTCTGCGGCGGCGGCCACCGTTCCAACGCTCTCTGAGTGGAGCCTCATCCTCGCCGCCAGTATCCTGGGCCTTGCAGGCCTTGCAGCGGTACGCCGCAGAACCCTTTAGCCCCGAGCCCCGCGCGCGAAACGCGCGCGCGGGCGTGCCCCTTGCCGCGTGAACAGGTCCCGTTCAACCCGGTGCCCCTGCGGCTCCAGGGACCCGTGCCCGCCGCGCCTGGGCCAGCCGCGAAAGCCGCTGCACCAGGGCCGGGTACTGCGATTCGGACGTATTGCCGTAGCCCAGCACCAGGCCGTTGTCCTCGGGCCGAGCGCGCAGGGCAAACCGCGACAGTGGTGCCGGCGCCATGTCGTAGGCGCGGGCCGCCTCCGCAATCGCCTGGTCGGGGTATTCGGGCGGCAGGCGCACCGTGAGGTGCATGCCGCTGTCGCCTCCCAGCACCGCATGGGGCACGGCCAGGTGCTGCGCCAGCGCATCGCGCAGCAGCGCCTGCCGGCCCCGGTACAGGCGTCGCATGCGCCCCAGGTGCCGGCTGAACTGCCCGCTGTCGATGAACTCCGCCAGCGCCAGCTGCTCATGGCGATGCCCGCCGCGCAGGGTCTCCTTGAGCAGCGGCGCGGCCGCTGCGGCCAAGGCCTGCGGCAGCACCACAAAACCCAGCCGCAAGGAAGGGAACAGCGTCTTGCTGAATGTGCCCACGTACATCACCGGCGCCTGTGGCACCAGGCCCTGCATGGCACCAATGAGTTCGCCCGCGTGGCGGAACTCGCTGTCGTAGTCGTCCTCGATGATCCAGGCGCCACAGGCCTGCGCCTGCCGGATCAGCGCGAGCCGGCGGGCCACGGGCAGCACCCCGCCCGTGGGGTACTGGTGCGACGGCGTGGTGTAGATGAGCCGGGGCGGCGCCGCCGACCAGGCATCGGCAGGCACCACCAGGCCCGCGCCATCGACCCGCAGGGCTTCGACCTTCAGGTCTCCGCACTGGAAGGCGGTCTGCGCCCCCCGGTAGCCCGGGTCCTCCACCCAGGCGGTGTCGCCCGGGTTGGTGACCAGCCGCACGCACAGGTTCAGCGCCTCCTGCGCGCCTTCGGTGATGACCACCTGGCCCACCTCGCAGCGCACGCCGCGTGCCACCGCCAGGTGCCGCATGATGGCGCCCTGCAAGGCGGGCTCGCCCGCCGGATTGCCATAGCCCAGGGCCGACACGCCAGATGCCTTGAAGGCGCGGTCAAAACAGCTCTTCCATGCGCTCAGGGGGAACCGCGCCAGCGCCGGCACGCCCGGCCTGAAAGCCAGGGTCTCGGCCGCATCGGCAAAGCGGCTGACCACCCGCGTGCCGCGCTCGGACAGGCGGGGCGGCGCTGCGCGTGCGGGGTCTGCATGGCCCCGGGCCCGGCTGCGGTCCAGCGCGGACACCTTGGTGCCCCGGCGGCTCAGCGCGATATAGCCCTCGGCCCCCAGCTGCTCATAGACCGCTGTCACGCTATTGCGCGAAACGCCCAGGTCCACCGCCAGATCCCGCGACCCCGGCAGGCGGCAGCCCGAAGGGAAGCGCCCATCCAGGATGGCATCGCGGATGCGGGTCAGGAGCTGGCGCTGCAGCGAGTCGCCCTGCCGGTCACGCACCAGCGGGGCTTCCAGCAGGACATGGCGGACGGGGTCGATGGCGGGGAGGCGTGGGGTCATGGTGGCCGGTGAAAAACCACCAGTTCACAGCCTCGGTGGCACCATCAGATTGTGCACGAGTGGATCTTTTGAATGGTCCACAAGAATCCTAGAGTTACCGGTTCAGCCTCTCTTTTTTTGACCCTTCGACCGCGCAATTCCATGTCCACCTCCATGAATGATCTCGCCCAGCCCATTGGTACCCCCGTGCCCGGCTGGACACCCCGCCCCCAGCCCGGCGCCGTCACCCTGGTGGGCCGCCACTGCCAGCTGGAGCCGCTGCAGGCCGACCGCCACGCGGCCGACCTGGATGCGGCCTACCGGCTCGCGCCGGACCCACGCGCCTGGACCTACATGTTCACCGGCCCGTTCGACACCCCCGAGGACTACGGCCGCTACGCACACACCGCTGCGCTCAGCACCGACCCGCGCCACTTCGCGGTGGTGGACAAGGCCACGGGCAAGGCCGTGGGCACCCTGGCGCTGATGCGCATCGATCCCACCCATGGCGCCATCGAGGTCGGCAACGTGATGTTTTCGCCCCTGCTCCAGCAGACACCCGCCTCCACGGAGGCGCAGTTCCTGCTCATGGCCTACGTGTTCGACACGCTGGGGTACCGCCGCTACGAGTGGAAGTGCGACAGCCTCAATGCCCCTTCGCGGCGCACCGCCGCGCGCCTGGGATTCCAGTTCGAGGGCATCTTCCGCCAGGCCGTGGTCTACAAGGGCCGCAACCGCGACACCGCCTGGTTTTCCATCATCGACACCGAATGGCCTGGTTTGCGGCAGGCGTTCGAGGCCTGGCTGTCGGAAGGCAACCAGGATGCGCAGGGGCGCCAGCGGCGCTCGCTGACCCAGGTGCGCGAATCACTGGGCCCAGGGGCTTCGCAACCACCGCGCTGAGGCATCGAGGAGCGCGGCCCCGTGCCGCATTCTTTTGCACAGAAAGCGGGAATGACGGGCATGCACAGGCTGCATACTCAATCGGCATAACCCGCCGCCCGCACGCAGCGCGGGCCCACCCTACACTTGCCGCGGGCGCCCTTCACAGGGTCCACCCGCCCTCCCCTTCCTACAGAGCAAAAAACCATCTCAGGAGCATCACCCATGAACATCCGACACACGCTGCTGGCCTCCAGCCTGGCGCTGGCGCTGGCCAGCCTCACGGCCTGCGGCAGCCCACCCACCACGGCAGCGGCGCCCGCGCCCGCCGTACAGCAAACGGCCTCGGCCCAGGCCGCCAGCGCCGCGTACGACTTCGACATGGACGTATTCCACCCGGTGGTGGCGCGCAACGGCATGGTCGCCACCGAGCAGGAGCTGGCCTCGCAGATCGGCCTGGATATCCTGAAAGCCGGCGGCAACGCGGTGGACGCGGCCGTGGGCATCGGCTTCGCGCTGGCCGTGGCCCTGCCCAATGCGGGCAACCTGGGCGGCGGCGGGTTCATGGTGGTGCACGACGCCAAGACCGGCAAGAGCGTGGCGCTCGACTTCCGCGAAGTGGCGCCCATCAAGGCCACGCGCGACATGTACCTGGATGCCAAGGGTAATGTGGTGGACGGCAAGTCGCTGTACACCCACTACGCCGTGGGCGTGCCCGGCACCGTGGCCGGCATGGAGCATGCGCTCAAGACCTGGGGCACCCTGCCGCTGTCGCGCGTGATCGCTCCCGCCATCGAGCTGGCCGACAAAGGCTTCCCGGTGAGCGAAACCCTGGCCAAGATCCTGCAGCAGGAAAAGAAGAACATGGGCCAATGGCCCGCCACCCAGGCCATCTTCTGGAAGAACGGCGCGCCGCTGAAGGTGGGCGACGCCCTGGTGCAGAAAGACCTGGCCCAGTCCATGCGCCTGATCGGCCAGCAGGGCGCCAAGGCGTTCTACGAAGGCGAGATCGCCCAGAAGATCGCCGCCGAGATGGCACCACACGCCGGTGCCCTCACGCTGCAGGACCTGCGCGAATACAAGGTGGCCGAACGCGTGCCCACGCGCGGCACCTACCGGGGCTATGAGATCGTGACCATGCCGCCCCCCTCCTCCGGCGGCCCGCATCTGGTGCAGATTTTGAACATGCTGGAGCCCCTGCCGCTGGCCCAGTGGGGCCCCAACAGCGCGCAGACCATCCACTACATGGCCGAGAGCATGAAGCTCGCCTACGCCGACCGCGCCGAGTACCTGGGCGACCCGGACTTCGTGAAGATTCCCCTGAAGGGCCTGACCTCCAAGCGCTACGCCGAGTCCCTGGCCAAGGGCATCGACGCCAACACCGCGCGCAGCGGCAAGAGCATCAAGCCCGGCCAGCCCCAGCCGTATGAGAGCGACCAGACCACCCACTACTCGGTGGTGGACAAGGCCGGCAACGCCGTGGCCGTGACGTACACGCTCAACACCAACTTCGGCAGCGGCATCGTGGCCAAGGGCACGGGCATCCTGCTCAACAACGAGATGGACGACTTCTCGGCCAAGCCCGGCGTGGCCAATGCCTACGGCCTCGTCGGCGGCGACGCCAACGCGGTGGCCGCCAAGAAGCGCCCCCTGTCGTCCATGACGCCCACCCTGGTCCTGAAGGACGGCAAGCCCACGCTGGTGACCGGCAGCCCTGGCGGCGCGCGCATCATTACCACGGTGTTGCAGACGGTGGTGAACACCATCGACTTTGGCATGAACCCCGCCGAAGCCGCTGCCGCCCCCCGCGTGCACCACCAGTGGACACCCGACGAGCTGCGCGTGGAAAAGGGCCTCTCGCCCGACACCATCGCGCTCCTCAAGCAGCGCGGCCACAACATCGCGGTGAAGCCGTCGATGGGCCGCACGCAGACCATCCAGATCCGTGGCGGCGCGCTGTACGGATACTCGGACCCGCGCAACCCGGATGGGAAGACGCTGGGGTATTGATTGCTCCTGAATCAATAGCTAACCGCGCTTGATGGACAAGCGCTGGCAGCCATTTTTTCAAAGATCCCGCTCGCCGAAAGGCCAGCGGGATTTTTCATGGCGGCCCGCATCAGGCCGGCACTGCCTGCCCGATCTCGAAATTCGCCATCTTCTCCAGCGCCCGCACCATCGCCGAGTGGTCCCACCCCTGGCCGCCATGCGCCACGCAGGCATTGAACAGCTCCTGCGCCATGGCCGTGTTGGGCAGCGGCACGCCGAGCGCCCGAGCGCTCGACAGCGCAAGGTTCAAGTCCTTCTGGTGCAGCCCGATGCGAAAGCCGGGGTCGAAGGTGCGCCGGATCATGCGCTCGGCATGCACCTCCAAAATTTTTGACGACGCGAAGCCGCCCAGCAGCGCCTGGCGCACGCGGGCCGGGTCGGCGCCCGCGCGGGCGGCGAAGAGCAGCGCTTCGGCCACGGCCTCGATGTTCAGGGCGACGATGATCTGGTTGGCCACCTTGGCGGTCTGGCCGTCGCCGTTGCCGCCCACCAGGGTGATGTTCTTGCCCAGGCGCTCGAACAGCGGCCGGACGCGCTCGAACACCGCTTCGGGGCCGCCGACCATGATGGACAGCGTGGCGTTCCTGGCGCCCAACTCGCCGCCGGAGACGGGTGCGTCCAGGTACTGCGCGCCCACGGCCTCGGTGCGCGCCGCGAAGTCCTTGGTGGCCACGGGCGAGATGGAGCTCATGTCCACCACCACCTTGGCCGTGCTGCCTTTCAGACCCTGGGCCACGCCGTCGGCGCCGAACAGCACCTTCTCCACATCGGGCGTGTCGGGCAGCATCAGAAAGATGATGTCGGCCCGCTCGGCCACGCCGCGCGCCGTGGTGCACTGCGTGGCGCTGCTCTCTGCGATCTGCGGCGCCACGCGGCCGCGCGTGTGCACGTACAGCTGGTGGCCGGCGGCGATGAGGTGGCCGCACATGGGCGCACCCATGATGCCCAGGCCGATGAAGCCGATTTTGAGGGGGGTGTCGGTCATGTTCTTTTTCTCCTTGTGTTGTGGTGATTCGTCCATGGGTCTGTGCCGGGTCATGCCGTGAGCGCAGCGCGCCAGCCGAGGCCGATTTCCGTGGTACGCGCGGGCCGGTACTCGCAGCCCACCCAGCCGCCATAGCCCAGCCGGTCCAGGTGTGCGAACAGGTAGCGGTAGTTGATCTCGCCCGTGCCCGGCTCGTGGCGGCCGGGGTTGTCCGCCAGCTGCACGTGGCCGATGCGCGGCAGGTGCTTTTGCAGCGTGGCGGCCAGTTCGCCTTCGGTGCGCTGCGCGTGGTAGATGTCGTACTGCACGAAGGCGTTGTCGGCGCCTACCTCGTCGAGGAGGTCCAGCGCCTGGTCCGTGCGGGTGAGGTAAAAGCCCGGGATGTCGAACGGGTTGATGGGCTCGATCAGCAGGCGCAGACCGGCGGCCTTCAGCTCGGTGGCGGCAAAGCGCAGGTTGTCGACCAGGGTGCAGCGCAGCACCTGTGCCTCCACACCCGCAGGCGCCTTGCCGGCCAGGCAGTTGAGCTGCGGCACGCCCAGCGCCTGGGCATAGCTGATGGCCTGGGCCACACCGGCGCGAAACTCCACGATGCGAGCGGGGTGGCAGGCAATGCCGCGCTCGCCAGCGGCCCAGTCGCCCGCGGGCAGGTTGTGCAGCACGATCTGCAACTGGTGGCGGTCGATGCGCTCGCGGATGTCTTCCGCCGCAAACTCGTAGGGAAAGAGGAACTCCACGGCCTCGAAGCCGGTGCGCGCGGCGCGCTCGAAGCGGTCGAGAAAAGGCACCTCGGTGAACAGCATGCTGAGGTTGGCAGCGAAACGGGGCATGAACAGGTCTCCGGTATCAGTCAGGAAATGGTGGGGTCAGTCCAGCACTGCGAGCGCGCTGGGCACGTCCGCCGGCTGCGTGGCCAGCGCTTCGAATTCGACGATGCTGTCGATCTCGGTGCCCATGGCGATGTTGGTCACGCGCTCCAGGATCACCTCGATGACCACCGGCGTGCGGTACTCGGCCATCCAGGCCTCGGCCTGGGCGATGGCGGGCGCGAACTCCTCGGGACGGTGCACGCGGATGGCCTTGCAGCCCAGGCCCTCGACCACCTTCACGTGGTCCACGCCGTAGCCGCGCGCCGCCTCGCCCTCGGCCATGTTCACGTTGTCGAACGCGAGCTGGACGCAGTAGTCGATGCTGAAGGTGCGCTGCGCCTGGCGGATCAGGCCCAGGTAGCTGTTGTTGACCAGCACGTGGAGGTAGGGCAGCTTGAACTGCGCGCCCACGGCCAGCTCCTCGATCATGAACTGGAAGTCGTAGTCGCCCGACAGCGCCACGATCTTGCGTGCCGGGTCGGCCACGCGCACGCCCAGGGCTGCGGGCACCGTCCAGCCCAGCGGGCCGGCCTGGCCGCAGTTGATCCAGTGGCGCGGCTGGTACACATGCAGGAACTGCGCGCCCGCGATCTGCGACAGGCCGATGGTGGAGACGTAGCACACGTCCTTGCCCAGCGCGCGGTTCATGCACTGGTACACGCGCTGCGGCTTCATGGGCACGCTGTCGAAGTGGGTCTTGCGCAGGTAGTCCACGCTGTGCTTGCGGCCCAGGCATTCGGCGGCCCAGCCGCTGCGGTCCTTCAGGCGCCCCGCGGCCTGCCATTCGCGCGCCACGTCCACGAAGAGCCTGAGCGCGGCGCCCGCATCGGAGACGATGCCGAAGTCCGGCGCGAACACGCGGCCGATCTGCGTGGGCTCGATGTCCACGTGCACGAACTTGCGGCCCCGGGTGTAGACATCGACCGAGCCCGTGTGCCGGTTGGCCCAGCGGTTGCCGACGCCCAGCACGAAGTCGCTGGCCAGCATCGTGGCGTTGCCGTAGCGCTGGCTGGTCTGCAGGCCGCACATGCCGGCCATGAGCGGGTGGTCGTCGGGGATGCTGCCCCAGCCCATGAGCGTGGGGATCACCGGCACGCCCAGCACCTCGGCAAACTCCACCAGCAGGCCGGATGCATCGGCGTTGATGATGCCGCCGCCCGCGACGATCAGCGGGCGCTCGGCGTCGTTCAGCATGGCCAGCGCCTTCTCGATCTGGGCACGCGTGGCGGCGGGCTTGTAGGGCACCAGGGGTTCGTAGGTGTCGGGGTCGAACTCGATCTCGGCCAGTTGCACGTCGATGGGCAGGTCGATGAGCACCGGCCCGGGCCGGCCGGAGCGCATGAGGTGGAACGCCTGCTGGAACGCCTGCGGCACCTGCGCGGGCTCCAGCACCGTGGTGGCCCACTTGGTCACGCTCTTGGCGATGGTGGCGATGTCCACGGCCTGGAAGTCTTCCTTGTGCAGGCGGGCGCGCGGCGCCTGGCCGGTGATGCACAGGATGGGGATGGAATCCGCGCTGGCCGAGTACAGGCCGGTGACCATGTCGGTGCCGGCCGGGCCGCTGGTGCCGATGCACACGCCGATGTTGCCGGCCACGGCGCGGGTGTAGCCCTCGGCCATGTGGCTGGCGCCTTCGACATGGCGCGCCAGGATGTGGCCTATGCCGCCATGCGCCTTCAGCGCCGCGTACAGCGGGTTGATGGCGGCGCCGGGCACGCCGAACGCGACGCTCACGCCTTCCTTCTCGAGCACCTTCACGGCCGCTTCGATTGCCTTCATTCTTGCCATTGCTTGACCTCCTTGTGGATGGTCAAACTTTAGGCAAGCCCCTCGTTGGGCGGAAGGTGGCGATGGACCATAAAATTTATTCCAGCCAGGAATAAATCTGGACAGCAACAGGAGACAGACCATGGACCGCCTCGATGCCATGCAGATGTTCGTGCGCGTGGTGGAGACCGGCAGCTTCACCAAGGTGGCGCGGGAGTTCGCCACCACGCAGCCCACGGTGACCAAGCAGGTCGCCGCCATGGAGGCGCACCTGAAGGTGCGGCTGCTCAACCGCAACACGCGCGGCGTGAGCCTGACCGAGCCCGGCGCGCTGTACTACGAAAAGTGCAAGGCCATCGTGACCGATGTGGCCGAGGCCGAGAGCGTGGTGCGCGTGCGCCAGACACAGGTGCACGGCCAGCTGCGCGTGGGCAGCTCGGTCGCGTTCGGGCGGCGCGTGGTGGTGCCGCTGGCGCTGGAGTTCATGGCGCAGAACCCGCAGGTGCAGTTGGACCTGAGCTTCGAGGACCGTTATACCGACCTGGTGGCCCAGGGCATCGACGTGGCGATCCGCCTGGGCAAGCTCGCCGACTCGGCCCTGGGTGCGCGCACGCTGGGCATGAACCCCTGGGTGCTGGTGGCCTCGCCCACCTACCTGCGCCGCCACGGCACGCCGCGCCGGCCGTCGGACCTGAAGGACCACGCCAAGCTGATCTACAGCAGCGTGCAGGGCAACGACCTGTGGCGGCTGCGCAATGCGAGCGGCGAGGCGGTGTCGGTGCCCGTCACGGGGCGGCTGCGCTCCAACAACCTCTCGGCCCTGCTGGCGGCGGCGCGCGCGCACATGGGCATCGCGGCGCTGCCGCACTACGTGGCGGTCGAATCGCTGGCCGCCGGGCGCGTGGTGGAGGTGCTCAAGACCTGCCGCCTGCCCGAGCAGGAGATCCATGCGGTGTACCCGTCGCCGCGCCTGGTGCCGCAGAAGGTGCAGGCCTTCGTCGCGTTTTTGCAGGGGCGCTTCGGCAAGGACTGGGTGGCGTCCTTGCCGCGCGAAGGCTTGTCAAAAAAGTGAGCTGCCCGCGCTTTCCAGTCAACGGTTTCAAGCATTTTTTGCTTGAAACCCAGGCAGGACAAGCGCGAGCCGCTACAAAATCAGGATCGCCCGGAAGTCGTTGACATTGGTGTGCGTGGGCCCCGTGATGACGAGGTCGCCCAGCGCATCGAAGTAGCCATAGGCATCGTTGCGGTCCAGGTGGTCCGTGACGGAGAGGCCCTGCGCGGCAGCGCGCGCCAGGGTGTCGGGCGCGACGCGGGCACCGGCGTTGTCTTCCACGCCGTCGATGCCGTCCGTGTCCGCCGCCAGCGCCCACACGCCCGCCTGCCCTTGCAGCGCCTGCGCCAGCCCCATGCAGAACTCGCCCGCCCGGCCGCCCCGGCCCCTGGGGGCGCCAGGTGGCCGCTGCCGCACGGTGACGGTGGTCTCGCCGCCCGAGAGGATCACGCAGGGCCGCGCGAACGGCTGGCCGTGGCGCGCCACGGCGCGGGCCAGCGCGGCGTGCACCTTGCCCACCTCGCGCGATTCGCCCTCGATCTCGTCCGAGAGGATGTAGGCCGGCACGCCCGCCGCGCGCGCGGCCTCGGCCGCGGCCTCCAGCGACTGCTGCGGCGTGGCCGTCATGTGCACGGCGTGGCCTGCGAACACGGCGTCGCCGGGCTTGGGGGTTTCCAGATCACCCGCCTCCAGCGTGGCACGCACGCTGTCGGGGATGTCGATGCGATAACGCGCCAGGATGGCCAGCGCGTCCGCGCAGGTCGTGGCGTCGGGCACGGTGGGGCCGCTGGCGATGACCGAGGGGTCGTCGCCCGGCACGTCGCTGATGGTGAGCGTGACCACGCGCGCTGGCGCGCAGGCCGCCGCAAGGCGCCCGCCCTTGATGCGCGAGAGGTGCTTGCGCACGCAGTTCATCTCGTCGATGGCGGCGCCGCTCTCCAGCAGCGCCTTGTTGATGCGCTGCTTGTCCTCGAGCGTCAGGCCCTCGGCCGGCAGCGTGAGCAGGGCCGAGCCGCCGCCCGAGATCAGGCACAGCACGAGGTCGTTCCCGGTCAGCCCCCGGGTGCATTCGAGCATGCGCTGCGCGGCGGCCAGGCCCGCCGCGTCGGGCACGGGGTGGGCGGCCTCCACCACCTCGATGCGCTGCGCCAGCCCCTCGGGGCGCGGCGGCGTGTGGTGGTAGCGCGTGACCACGAGGCCCGACAGCGGCGCGCCGGCGGGCCACAGCGCCTCCACGGCCTGCGCCATGGCGCCACCGGCCTTGCCCGCACCCAGCACCAGGGTGCGGCCGCCGCTCTCGCGGCTGGGCGGCGCGGGCAGGAAAGCTGCGGTGTTGTGCAGCGGCAGCGCGCGGCGCACGGCCACGCGGTACAGGTATTCGAGGAAGTCTCCGCCCTGGCGGACGGGATCGGGCACGGGGTCGTTGCGGGTCATGGGTGGTCTCCGCGGGCGATTGTGGCGCACCACGCCCGGCGATACCCCGCGCGCAAGTCAAAAGAACTTCAACCGCCCACGCCGGCGGCAGGGCTCCACGCACCCGTGCGGGCGCACCGTGGCCCCTTCCCGGGCAGGCCCCAGCCCGGGATAACCCCATGTTCCGGGCGGCCGCACTTGTCTACAGTTCTTGTATGCAAGATTGATCGCCATGCAAGTTCCTTCCTTTTCAAAGGGTTTCCCATGCTCCGCTTCCTCAACTCCCTGTTTGGCCGGGTGATCCTGGCCCTGATTGCCGGCGTGGCCGTCGGGCTGTTCTGGCCCGATACCGCCGTGCAGCTCAAGCCCCTGGGCGACGGCTTCATCAAGCTCATCAAGATGCTGATTCCGCTCATCGTCTTTTGCGTGGTGGTGCACGGCATCGCCGGCACGGGCGACCTCAGGCGCGTGGGCCGCGTGGGCGTCAAGTCGCTGATCTACTTCGAGGTCGTCACGTCCATCGCGCTGGTGCTCGGCCTGGCCCTCGCGTTCTGGTTCGAACCCGGCGTGGGCATGAACATCGACCCCAAGGCGCTCGACCCCAAGGCCATGGGCGCCTATGCGGAAAACGCGAGCAAGCTCACTGGCGGCGGCTTCAGCGACTTCTTGCTCAAGCTCATCCCCACCACGGCCGTGAGCGCCTTCGCCAATGGCGACGTGCTACAGGTGCTGCTGTTCTCCATCGTCTTCGGCTGCGCGCTGGCGTTGATGGGCGAGCGCGGCGCGCGGGTCACCACCCTCATCGAAGACCTGTCGCACGTGCTCTTCAAGACCATGGGCCTGATCATCAAGCTGGCGCCGCTGGGCGTGCTGGGCGCCATCGCCTTCACGGTGGGCAAGTACGGCATCGGCTCGCTCAAGCAGCTGGGCATGCTGGTGGTGCTGTTCTATGCGGCGGTGTTCCTGTTCGTGGTGGTGGTGCTGGGCCTCATCATGCGTTTCTCGGGCTTCAGCCTGTTCAAGCTGCTGCGCTACCTGCGCGAGGAGCTGGCCGTGGTGTTCGCCACCACCTCGTCCGACAGCGTGCTGCCGCAGATCATGGCCAAGCTCAAGCACCTGGGCATCCGCGATTCGACCGTGGGCCTGGTCATCCCCACGGGCTATTCGTTCAACCTGGACGCTTTCTCGATCTACATCACGCTGGCCGCCGTGTTCATCGCCCAGGCCACGAACACGCCGATCTCGATGGCCGACCTGCTCACCATCCTGGCGATCTCGCTGGTCACGTCCAAGGGCGCGCACGGCGTGCCGGGCTCGGCCATCGTGGTGCTGGCCGCCACGCTGCAGGCGATTCCCGCCATCCCGGCCATCGGCCTCGTGCTG
Organism: Acidovorax sp. A79; assembly: GCF_041154505.1. Taxonomy (GTDB): domain Bacteria; phylum Pseudomonadota; class Gammaproteobacteria; order Burkholderiales; family Burkholderiaceae_C; genus Acidovorax. The sequence goes on along the minus strand of NZ_AP028672.1, from coordinate 4,523,823 downwards.
GTGCTGTCGGTGGACTGGTTCATGGGCATCGCCCGCGCCCTGGGCAACCTGATCGGCAACTGCGTGGCCACCGTGGCCGTGGCGGCCTGGGAAGGCGACATCGACCGCGAACGGGCCCACGCCGTGCTGGACGGCCGCGAGCCGCCGCTGCCGCGCGCCTGACAGGGCTCCGCCCCCGCCCACCACGCGACAATCCGGCCATGAGCATCAACCAGACCCAGATCACCCAGCAGGTGGTGGAATCCATCCTCGCCCAGAAGCTCGCCCCGGGCGAGCGCCTGGGCGAGCAGGAACTGGCCGATCTCTTCGGCGTGAGCCGCACCCTGGTGCGCGAAGCCCTCATGCAGCTGCAGGCGCGCGGCTTCGTCGAGGTGCGCCCGCGCCGGGGCTGGTATGTGGTGGAGCCCTCGGTGGAGGACGCGCGCGATGCCTTCTCGGCACGGCGCATCATCGAGTCGGGCATCCTGGCGGACGCGGGCCGGCCGCTGCAGGCCGTGACGCGCCGCCTGCGCGCCCACATCGCGCAGGAACAGTTGGCCATCGAGGGCGCCGACGCCGCGACGCGCGCCTTCCTGCTGGCGGACTTCCATGTCTGCCTGGCCGAGGCGATGGGCCACCGCAGCCTCAGCGACATCCTGCGCGACCTCACGGCGCGCACCACGCTGGCGGCGTCGCTCTACCAGTCGCGGCACGAGGCGAGCCAGTCCTGCGCCGAACACGCGGCCATCGTGCAGGCGCTGGAGGCCGGCGACACCGCCCTGGCGCGCGAACGCATGCTCACGCACATCGGCCATGTGGAAGGCGCGCTGAACCCCACCGAGCCCCTGGTGAGGGACCGCCTGCGCGACTCGCTCACACCGCTGGGCAAGCGCGCGCCGGCCGGTCCCTAGCGGCCGGGCCACCCCGCCCCCCTTGCGGCGGCCCCGGCCGACCGCTCCTTTTTTTCGTGCGGCGCGCGAGGCCCTGGCACGCCCTAGGGTTTACCTTGATCAACGGCCGGGCTAATGTGTATACGATTTTTGTATGGACAACTGTGCACCATCTGATGCGCCGTCTCCACCCCTGAATCCCCACACCCCCGTCAACCCAAAGGAACCTCCCATGCACCCGCCCGTACATCCCGTGGACGAACATTTGCCGGTGGGCCGGCTCACGGCCCTGGGCCTGCAACACGTGCTGGTGATGTATGCCGGCGCCGTGGCCGTGCCCCTCATCGTGGGCCGGGCCCTCAACCTCACTCCCGACCAGGTGGCCAAGCTCATCTCGGCGGACCTGTTCGTCTGCGGGCTCGTCACCCTGATCCAGGCCCTGGGCGCGTCGCGCTGGTTCGGCATCCAGCTGCCGGTGATGATGGGCGTGACCTTCGCCTCCGTCGCGCCCATGGTGTCGATGGCGCAGAGCACGGGCGGCACGGCCGGCGCCGGGCTGATCTTCGGCTCGGTGATCGGCGCGGGGGTCATCTCGATCCTGATCGCGCCCCTGGTCAGCCGCATGCTGCGGTTCTTCCCCCCCGTGGTCACCGGCACCATCATTGCCACCATCGGCATCAGCCTCATGCGCGTGGGGATCAACTGGATCTTTGGCAACCCGGTGGGCCCCACGGCCCCCAGCATGGTGAACCCCGAGCACCTCAAGTGGCTCACCGAGATGCAGTCCGCGGCGGGCGCTCCGGGCTCGTCGCTGCCCCCCGTCCCCAAGGGATTCGCCGTGGTGCCCACGGTGCCCAACCCGCGCTACGCGGACCTCACGGGCGTCGGCATTTCGGCCCTGGTGCTGGTCTCCATCCTGCTGATCGCCAAGTTCGCCAAGGGGTTCATCGCCAACATCTCGGTGCTGCTGGGCATCGTCATCGGCGCCGTGGTGGCCGTGGCCATGGGGCTGATGTCGTTCGAGAAGGTGGCCAAGGCCCAGTGGTTCGACCTGGTCCTGCCCTTCGAGATCGCCAGCCCCGTGTTCGACCCCATCCTGATCCTGACGATGACCCTCGTGATGATCGTCGTGATGATCGAATCCACGGGCATGTTCCTGGCGCTGGGCGAGATGACCGACCGCAAGATCGACCAGAACGCGCTCACGCGCGGACTGCGCACCGACGGCCTGGGCACGCTGCTGGGCGGGATCTTCAACACCTTTCCGTACACCAGCTTCTCGCAGAACGTGGGGCTCGTGGCGGTCACGGGCGTCAAGAGCCGCTTTGTCTGCGTGGCGGGCGGCGTGATCCTCATCGTGCTGGGCGTGCTGCCCAAGATGGCGGCGCTGGTGGAGTCCCTGCCCACCATGGTGCTGGGGGGGGCGGGCCTGGTGATGTTCGGCATGGTGGCCGCCACGGGCATCCGCATCCTGGGCGGCGTGGACTTCAAGAACAACCGCTTCAACGCCATGATCGTGGCGGTGTCGATCGGCGTGGGCATGATCCCGCTGATCGCTCCCAACTTCCGCCAGTGGATGCCACACGCCATCCACCCCCTCATCGAATCCGGCATCCTGCTGGCCTCGATCACGGCCGTGGCGCTGAATGTGTTCTTCAATGGCGCCAGCCGCGACACCTCGGCCGCCGTGAATGCGGCCCGCCAGGCCGACGCACATTGATGGAGGGGCCCGCGGCCGCGCGCCACCCCGGCGCGGGGGCGGGCCTGCGGCATCGGGCAGCCGGGCCCCGCCGCAGCAAAACACCTGTGACCAAGGCAGGTGGAATGGGCGGCCGAACGCGCAACGCAGGGTGCCTCCGCAACGGCGTGCACAGTGGCGACGTGGAAGCCCGCAGCCCGCGCAAGCCCCGCCCACGCCCGGCCCGCGCTGCCCCTGCCGCTGCGCGGGCCCTCCACGGGCCCGGCGCGCGTCCGGGCGGCCGGTATCCCGCGAGGGGCGGATTCCATGCAATGAAGGCATTAACCCCCATTCCGGCGCCTCCTGCCATGGGGTAAGCTCATTTGGCATTTTGCTGAGCATCTCCAGGATTTCCGTATGACCCAGACACTTTCCGCCGCCGAAGAGGCCCTGCGCGACGCCGCGCGCGAGTACCACCGCAATCCCAGCCGGGGCAAGATTTCGGTCACTCCCACCAAGCCCCTGTCCAACCAGCGCGACCTGTCGCTGGCGTACTCGCCCGGCGTGGCCTACCCCTGCCTGGACATCCAGGCCGACCCGTCCAAGGCGTTCGACTACACCTCGCGCGGCAACCTCGTGGGCGTGATCACCAACGGCACCGCCGTGCTGGGCCTGGGCGACATCGGCCCGCTGGCCGGCAAGCCGGTGATGGAGGGCAAGGGCTGCCTGTTCAAGAAGTTCGCGGGCGTCGACGTGTTCGACATCGAACTGGCCGAGCGCGACCCGGACAAGCTGGTGGAGATCATCGCCGCGCTGGAACCCACGCTGGGCGGCATCAACCTCGAGGACATCAAGGCGCCCGAGTGCTTCTACATCGAAAAGCAGCTGTCCGACCGGCTGAACATTCCCGTCTTCCACGACGACCAGCACGGCACGGCCATCATCTCCAGCGCCGCGCTGCTCAACGGCCTGGAGCTGGTGGGCAAGGACATCGGCGCGGTGAAGATCGCCGTCTCGGGCGCGGGCGCGGCCGCGATTGCCTGCGTGGGCGTGATGGTGGGCCTGGGCGTGAAGGTGGAAAACATCTTCATGTGCGACTCCAAGGGCGTGATCTATGAAGGCCGCCCCGGCGGCTACGACGAATCCAAGGCGCGCTACGCCCAGAAGACCGACGCGCGCACGCTGGCCGACGCCGTCCACGGCGCGGATGTCTTCCTGGGCTGCTCGGCCCCCGGCGTGCTCACGGCCGAGATGGTCAAGACGATGGCCGACAGACCCATCATCCTGGCCCTGGCCAACCCCGAGCCCGAGATCCGCCCCGAACTCGCCAAGGCCATCCGCCCCGACTGCATCATCGCCACGGGCCGCTCGGACTATCCCAACCAGGTCAACAACGTCCTGTGCTTCCCCTACATCTTCCGGGGCGCGCTCGACTGCGGCGCCACGAAGATCACCGAGGCGATGAAGCTTGCCTGCGTGCGCCAGATCGCCGACCTGGCCAAGGCCGACATCAGCGAAGAGGTGGCCAGCGCCTATGCGGGCAAGGAGCTCACCTTCGGCCCGGACTACCTGATCCCCACGCCGTTCGACTCGCGCCTGATCCTCAAGATCGCGCCCGCCGTGGCGAAGGCCGCGGCCGAATCGGGCGTGGCCACGCGCCCCATCACCGACATGGAGGCCTACAAGGAGGCCCTGTCGCGCTTCGTCTACCAGACCGGCATGCTGATGCGCCCCGTGATCAACGCGGCCAAGGCCTTGCCGGACGCGCAAAAGCGCGTGGCCTATGCCGACGGCGAGGACGAGCGCGCGCTGCGTGCCGCGCAGATGGCCATCGACGACAAGATCGCCGTGCCCATCCTGATCGGCCGCCCCGCCGTCATCGCCGCCCGCATCGAGAAGGCCGGCCTGCGCATGCGCCTGGGACAGGACGTGGAAGTGTGCAACCCCGAGGACGACCCCCGGTTTCGCCAGTACTGGGAGCACTACCACCAGCTCATGAAGCGCAACGGCGCCACGCCCGAGGTGGCCAAGGCCGCCGTGCGCCGCTCCAACACCATCATCGCCTCGCTGATGGTCGCCCTGGGCGATGCCGACGCCATGATCTGCGGTCTGGTGGGCACCTATGAAACGCACCTGGAGCGCATCCACAGCATCCTGGGCCGCGAGGAGGGCGTGAACGACTACGCCGCGCTCAACGCGCTGATGACCAACCGGGGCACGCTCTTCATCGCCGACACCTATGTGAACGAGAACCCCACGGCCCAGCAGCTGGCGGACATCGCCTGGATGTCGGTGCAGGAGGTGCAACGCTTTGGCCTGCCGGCCAAGGTCGCCTTCCTGTCGCACTCCAGCTATGGCTCGTCCAAGCGCGCCTCGGCCCGCAAGATGCGCGAGGCGCGCGACCTGTTCGTGGCCGCCCACCCCGGGATCGAATGCGACGGCGAACTGCATGGCGATGCCGCGCTGGAGCCCAACATCCGCAACGCCTACATGGCGGACTCCACGCTCACCGATTCGGCCAACCTGCTGATCTGCCCCAACCTGGACGCGGCCAACATCCTCTACAACGTGCTCAAGACCACGACCAGCGGCGGCGTGACCGTGGGCCCCATCCTCATGGGCGGTGCGGCCACGGCCTACATCCTCACCCCCGCCGCCACCGTGCGCCGCGTGTTCAACATGACGGCGCTGGCCGTGGCCAGCGCGGCGGCACGCCCCAAGTAAGGGCACCGCGCCGCGGGTGCAATGCCCGCGGCGCCTGCCAGCCCCCCGGCATGCACCGTGGCGGGGCCTTCAGCGCCGGAGCGGCCGGCGGGTGTGCCTGCGGCGCACCATTTCGGGAAACCCTGCATGCGCGCCTGCACCGCTTCGGTGAACAATGGTCCGCTGCCTGACATTACAACCACCAAAGCGGGCATCGTTTTTGCTGACCCTGACGGCATGGGCCCCGCGCGCCCGGCCCCACCGGTCGGTCGCCGTGTTGCCCTTCCCTCTCGCCTGCCCTTCTTGTTCTTCTTTCTTCGTCCTTGTTCTTCGCTCGCCGCGTCCCTTGCCGTCTTCTGACAGGAGCCCCCATGAAAAAACGCTCGTTCTTGCAAACCACCGTGCTGATGATGGCCGCCACCGGCCTGTTCTCGCTGGCCCAGGCGCAAACGCCCACGCCGATCAAGTTCCAGCTCGACTGGCGCTTTGAAGGCCCCGCCGCGCTCTTCCTGCAGCCCGTGGCCAAGGGCTACTTCAAGGCGGCGGGCCTGGATGTGACGGTGGATGCCGGCAACGGCTCGGGCGGCGCCGTGCAGCGCGTGGCCTCGGGCACCTACGACATGGGCTTTGCCGACCTGGCCGCCGTGATGGAGTTCCACGCCAACAATCCCGACGCGCAGAACAAGCCCGTGGCGGTGATGATGGTCTACAACAACACGCCCGCCTCCGTGATGGCGCTCAAGAAGAGCGGCATCGCCAAGCCGGCCGACCTGGCGGGCAAGAAGCTGGGCGCACCCGTGTTCGACGCGGGCCGCCGCGCGTTCCCCATCTTCCAGAAGGCCAACGCCATCGGCAGCGTGCAATGGACCGCCATGGACCCACCCCTGCGCGAGACCATGCTGGTGCGCGGCGACGTGGACGCGATCACCGGCTTCACCTTCACCTCGCTCCTGAACCTGGAGGCGCGTGGCGCCAAGGCGGCCGACGTGGTGGTGCTGCCCTATGCCGACTTCGGTGTGAAGCTCTACGGCAACGTGATCATCGCGTCGCCGAAGCTCATCAAGGAGAACCCCGCGGCCATCAAGGCCTTCCTCTCGGCCTTCGCCAAGGGCGCCAAGGAAGTGATCGCCAACCCCGGGGCGGCCATCGAGCACGTGAAGGCGCGCGACGGCATCGTGAACGTGCCGCTGGAAACGCGCCGCCTGCAACTGGCCATCGACACCGTGATCAACAGCCCCGACGCGCGCGCCGAGGGCTTTGGCCAGGCCAAGCCCGGCCGCCTGTCGCTGATGGCCTCGCAGGTGTCGGATGCGTTCAACACCAAGACGCGCGTGAACGCCGACGATGTGTGGAACGCCAGCTTCCTGCCCGGCGCGGCCGAGCTGAACATCCTGCCCAAGAAGTGAAACACACCCTGAGTCGCTTCGCGCCTTTCCCCTCTCTCACATGGCTTCGCAATCCCGGAGGGGGCCGCCCCCATGCGGCGGGGCGGTCCTTGCACGGGGGCGCTGGCTTGAGCCTCGCCAGTTTCGTGCGGGGTGGGTGGCGCTCGGCGCTATTGAAAACTGAAATGCATGGGCCGCTCGCCCGGCCCGGTGCGCAACCTTTATTTACGGACACCTGATGCAGGCTGCCGATTCATATTTCGTGGATTTTCGTGACGTCTGGCTCACCTACAACGACGAGCTGCGCGCGCAGAACCATTTCGCCGTCGAGGCCATCGACCTGCAGGTGCGGCGCGGCGAGTTCATCGCCATCGTCGGTCCTTCGGGCTGCGGCAAGTCCACCTTCATGAAGCTGGCCACGGGCCTGAAGATGCCGTCGATGGGCAAGATCCTCATCGACGGCCAGCCCGTGACCGGCCCGCTCAAGATCTCGGGCATGGCCTTCCAGGCCCCTTCGCTGCTGCCCTGGCGCACCACGGTGGACAACGTGCTGCTGCCGCTGGAGATCGTGGAGCCGTACCGCAGCAGCTTCAAGCAAAAGCGCAAGGAGTACGAGGAGCGCGCGCGCCGCCTGCTGCAGAAGGTGGGCCTGGCCGGCTACGAGGACAAGTTCCCCTGGCAGCTGTCTGGCGGCATGCAGCAGCGCGCCAGCATCTGCCGCGCGCTCATCCACGAGCCCAAGATGCTGCTGCTCGACGAGCCCTTCGGCGCGCTCGACGCGTTCACGCGCGAGGAGCTCTGGTGCATCCTGCGCGACCTGTGGACCGAACAGCGGTTCAACGTGATCCTGGTCACCCACGACCTGCGCGAGTCGGTCTTCCTGGCCGACACGGTGTACGTGATGAGCAAGAGCCCGGGCCGCTTCGTCGTCAGGAAGGAGATCGAGCTGCCGCGCCCGCGCGAGCTGGAGATCACCTACACCAAGGAATTCACCGACATCGTGCACGAGCTGCGCGGCCACATCGGCGCCCTGCGCAAGGCCGACGCGCCCCTCCAGCAATAGATTGATCCGAGCCTGTTTCCATGCACAAGAAAACCGTAGAACGCTGGTCTCCCTGGATCCTGCTGGTCGCGATCATCCTGCTCTGGCAGATCATCTGCTCGGCCTTCAACGTGTCCGAGTTCATCTTCCCCAGCCCCTGGGCCATCGCCACCCAGTTGGTCGAGTTCGGCGGCGTCATCGCGGGCCACGCATGGCGCACCTTCTGGGTGACCATGGCCGGCTTTGGCATCGCCATCGTGGTGGGGGTGCTGCTGGGCTTCGTGATCGGCAGTTCGCGCATCGCCTACGCGGCGGTCTATCCACTGATGACCGCCTTCAACGCGCTGCCCAAGGCGGCGTTCGTGCCCATCCTGGTGGTGTGGTTCGGCATCGGCGTGGGGCCGGCCATCCTCACGGCGTTCCTCATCAGCTTCTTCCCGATCATGGTGAACATCGCCACCGGCCTGGCCACGCTGGAGCCCGAACTCGAAGACGTGCTGCGCGTGCTGGGCGCCAGGCGCTGGGACGTGCTCACCAAGGTCGGCCTGCCGCGCTCCATGCCCTACTTCTTCGGCTCTCTCAAGGTGGCGATCACGCTGGCCTTCGTGGGCACCACGGTGAGCGAGATGACCGCCGCCAACGAAGGCATCGGCTACCTGCTGATCAGCGCGGGCTCCTCCATGCAGATGGGCCTGGCGTTCGCCGGCCTGATGGTGGTGGGCGCGATGGCGATGGTGATGTACGAACTGTTCAGCTGGGTTGAAAAGCGCACCACCGGCTGGGCCCACCGGGGCTCGCAGGGAGAGTGAAGGCCCGGCCGCGCCGGTAGCGGCGTGCAAGGCCCCGGCGCCACGGGCAGCGCCTCTCTTCTTTACAGCCTGCCGCTATACTCGCCGCCCCGTCGACAACAGGATTCCTTGGCATGCGGTTGGAAGTCTTTTTGCGCCCCCTGGCGCTTGTGGGTTGCCTGGGCCTCGCGGCGTGCGGCAGCACGCCCCCGCAACAGCCCGCCACGCCCGCACAGGGCGCGGCCGCCACCGGCACCCCATCCCCAGGCGCGCCCATCAAGGTGGGCATCGCCCTGGGCGGGGGCGCCGCCAAGGGCTTCGCGCACATCGGCGTGATCAAGATGCTGGAAGCCAATGGCTTCGCCCCCGCCGTCGTCTCCGGCACCAGCGCGGGCAGCGTGGTGGGCGCGCTGTACGCCAGCGGCATGAATGCGTTCGAGATGCAGGAAAAAGCCGTGGCGCTCGACGAAGCCAAGATCCGCGACCTGCAGCTGTCGTCCGGCGGGCTGGTGCTGGGCCAGAAGCTCGAGGACTACGTCAACGAGCAGGTGCGCCGCAAGCCCCTGGAGCAAATGGCCAAGCCCTTAGTGGTGGTGGCCACCCGGCTCGAGGACGGCGAGCGCACCGTGTTTTCGCGCGGCAACACGGGCCAGGCCGTGCGCGCCTCGAGCAGCGTGCCGGGCGTGTTCCAGCCGGTCACCATCGGCAAGTACCACTTCGTGGACGGCGGCATCGTGAGCCCCGTGCCGGTGGATGCGGCGCGCCAGCTGGGCGCGGACATCGTGGTCGCCGTGGACATCTCCAACAAGGCCCGGGGCCAGTCGCCAGGCAACATGCTGGGCGCGCTGAACCAGTCGATCGCCATCATGGGCCAGAAGCTGGGCCAGGCCGAACTGGCACGCGCCGACGTCATCATCAGCCCCAAGGTGCTGGACATCGGCCCGGCGGATTTCAGCCAGCGCGCCGGCGCGATCCTGGAAGGCGAGAAGGCCGCCCTGGCCGCCATGCCGCAGATCCGCGAACGCATCGCGCAGCTGCAGGCCGAGCGCGCCCGCGCGGCGCAGCAAGCCCAGCAAAAGGTCCTGGAGGCCGAGTACAAGGCCTGCCTGGACAACCGCTCGCGTCTGCAAAGGCTGGCGGGCATGGCGGGGCTGGACGACCCCTGCCCCGCGCCCGGCAGGTAGCCCGCCGGCCCGGCAGGCCCCCGAGGGCCCGGCCCCGCTGCGCGACATGCGCGCCCGGTACGGTATCGCCCACGTCACGGGAACGGCTCCTTGCTGCGGCGTGCCCACCACACCCCCACCGCGCCACCGGGGACCGCCCCGCGCCTCGGGCAGCACGGCGAAAGCCATGCACACATGTCACACAATGTTCTTGGCATGCCCCATGCATGTCGCTGGGCGCAACACACCATGCCCGGAGACAGCCCATGCCTGCCCTCATGTCCGCAGCGCCCCCCCAGCCCGGCGAAGCAGCCGCCCTTGCCGCCAACGACGGCGTGTACCTGCGCCAGGCCATCGCGTGGTCGTGCCGTGCCCGCGCGCGCGGCAACCCGCCGTTTGGCGCGGTGGTGATCGGCGCGCAGGGCGAGCTGCTGTCCGAGGCGTACTGCAACACCGCCGAAACGGGCGACTGCACCGGCCATGCCGAAACCAATGCCGTGCGCCAGATCAGCGCGCGCGTGGACCGCGACACGCTGGCGGGTGCCACGCTCTACACCTCGGCAGAGCCGTGCGTGATGTGCGCGGGCGCCATCTTCTGGTCGGGCATCGGCCGCGTGGTGTTCGGCATCGACGCGGCGCGCCTGCACGCCCTGCAGGTGCCCCGCTCCCGGCAGGCCTATGCGGCAGCAGCGGCAGCAGCAGCCCTCTCGGGGCGCGACGTGCTGGCGGCGTCGCCCCGTTTCATCGAATGCATCGGCCCCGCCCTCGTGGCCGAAGCCAGCGCGCCACACGTGGGGTTCTGGTCGTCCTGAGCGAGAAGGCTTCGCCAGGGCCCGGCGCCTGGGCCGTCACCGCTTGCCCACGGGGCATAATCAGCTACTTATTTAATAGCAAAAGACACCCGCACCATGCCCTGGCACGCGCGCCTGCAGCTGAACTACTCGGTAGAAAACGCCCGCACCGTGGCGCGCCACGAGCACAGCGGACCGCTGCGCATCCTGCAGAGCCTGTACCCCGAAGGCGACGCGATTTGCCACAACGTGCTGGTGCATCCGCCCGGCGGACTGGTGGGCGGCGACACGCTGGACATCACCGCCACCGTGGGCCCGGGCGCGCACGGCCTCGTCACCACACCGGGCGCCACGCGCTTTTACCGATCCACCGGCCCGCTGGCGCTGCAGCGCAGCCACCTCACCCTGGCCGAGGGTGCCCGGCTCGAATGGCTGCCGCTGGAGGCGCTGTGCTACAGCGCCTGCAATGCCGAGAACCACCTCACGCTGAACCTCGCCCCCGGCGCCGAATGCATGGGCTGGGACGTCACGGCCCTGGGCCTGCCCCACGCCAACCAGCCGTTCGACACCGGCCGCTTCGCACAGCACCTCGAAGTGCCCGGCCTGTGGCTGGAGCGCGGCGTGATCGACGCGGCCGACCAGCGCCTGCTGAACAGTCCCCTGGGCCTGGCGGGGCACCGCTGCCTGGCCAGCCTGTTCTTTGCCGCCGGCACCCCGCTGGACCGCCCCCGCCGCGACGCCGCCCTGGACGCCGCGCGCGCCATGGTGGACGGCCATGCACTCCAGGCCAGCGCCGGCGCCACCAGCCCCAATGCGCAGATGGTCGTGCTGCGCGTGCTGGCGCCACAGGTGGAGCCCGCGATGCAGTTGCTCAAGGCCGTGCGCATGGCCTGGCGGGAGGTGCTGTGGGAATTGGAGGGCGAAGCGCCCCGCATCTGGGCCATGTAGGGCCAGCAGGCCTGCTGGCCCGGCCTGGCCAGGGCGGCACACACGGCACGGCCGAAACCCGGCCGCAGTGCTGCGCCCGGCGGGGCCAGGCCGCCTCCCGTCAGGAGGGCACGGAGCCTGCGCTGGCCCGGGAACGATGGCGCAGTGCCACCAAGGCGGCAATCGCCATGAACACGGCCATCAGGACCAGGCTCCATTCGGCCAGGGTGGGAACAGCGGTGACGGCAGAGGGCGCTACGGCCCAGGCCCGGGCGGAACCAAATGCCAGCGACCGGCTGGTGTCGGCACCCAGGACGAGAACGCATGAATCCGGCACACCCGCGGGCGAGGCGCCGACGGTGAGGCACTGCGCGTTGTGGTCGGCTTCCCCTGTTGCCAGGAACAAGACCCAGGAATGCCGGTCACCCGGCACATGGGGAGAGGTTCCGGTCAGCCAGCGCTGGATCCGGATGTTCGTGGTGGTGATGGCGCCGGAGGCGTTGGTGGACACGTTGAAAAAGAAGATGCGGACGGCCGGGTCTGCACTGGAATAGGTATTGATGCCATCCGAGAAGCTGAAGGCCGTGACCAGGGGCGCCACGTTCGCGGCAGAGAGATTGGCCGCCAGCGGGGCGGAGGTTGTGAACGAGCCTGATGCGCCCATGCTTGTATTGAAGTTCTGGCAGGGGCCCGTCACACACAGGGTGAAATCGATGAACAGGTTGTAGTTGCCGGTCGCGGTGGCCACGTAGGTCGTGGGCTGCGCATGGGCCACGGCTGCGGCGCACAGCATCACCAGCGCCGCGAGCCAATTCTTCATACATTCCTTCATGGACCCCCCCTCCGCGTTTTGTGAAACAACAGGAGAGGGATCGTATAGGCATTCGCCCGCAATACCTATACGCCGATGGGCCCCCATGAAGCCGCCCGATCAGCGGCGGCCCGTCCCGCCGGGGCCCGCTTCGAAAGCAGCCGCCATCCCGGCGGGCGTTTTCGGCAGGCCTCAGGCCGCCGTGGCCGCAGGCACCTTCAGCAAACCATCGGCCTTGAACATCGCGCGGATGCCGCGCACCGCCTGGCGGATGCGGGCCTCGTTCTCGATGAGGGCGAAGCGCACGTACTCGTCGCCCTGGTCGCCGAAGCCGATGCCGGGCGAGACGCAGACCTTGGCCTTGTCGAGCAGCTGGCGCGCGAATTCGAGGGAGCCCAGGGCGCGGTAGGGCTCGGGAATGCGGGCCCAGATGTACATGCTGGCCTTGGGGCAGTCCACGGCCCAGCCCGACTCCGTGAGGCCCTTGTAGAGCACGTCGCGGCGGCGCTGGTATTGGGCGGCGATGTCTTTCACGCACTGCTGGTCGCCCTCCAGCGCGGCGATGGCGGCCACCTGCAGGGGGGTGAAGGTGCCGTAGTCGTGGTAGCTCTTGATGCGCGCGAGCGCGGCCACGAGGTCGGGGTTGCCGACCATGAAGCCCACGCGCCAGCCGGCCATGTTGTAGCTTTTGGAGAGGGTGAAGAACTCCACGGCCACGTCCTTGGCGCCGGGCACTTCCATGATGCTGGGGGCGCGGTAGCCGTCGTACACGATGTCGGCATAGGCCAGGTCGTGCACCACCAGGATGTCGTGCTTCTTGGCCAGGGCGATCACGCGCTCGAAGAACGACAGCTCCACGCACTGCGCCGTGGGGTTGCTGGGAAAGCCGAAGATCATCATCTTGGGCTTGGGGTAGCTGCCACGGATGGCTTTCTCCAGCTCGGCGAAGAAGTCCACGTCGGGCGCCACGGGCACGCTGCGGATGTCGGCCCCGGCGATCACCGCGCCGTAGATGTGGATGGGATAGCTCGGGTCGGGCACGAGCACGGTGTCGCCCCGGTCCAGCGTGGCCAGCATCAGGTGGGCCAGCCCTTCCTTGGAGCCGATGGTGACGATGGCTTCCGTGTCGGGGTTGATGTCCACCGCGTAGCGGTCCTTGTACCAGTGGCTGATGGCGCGGCGCAGGCGGGGGATGCCCTTGCTGGCGGAGTAGCCGTGGGTGTCGGGCCGCTGGGCCACCTCGGTGAGCTTGGCCACGATGTGCGGCGGGGTCGCGCCATCGGGGTTGCCCATGCTCATGTCGATGATGTCTTCGCCCCGGCGGCGGGCAGCCAGTTTCAGCTCGGCCGTGATGTTGAAGACGTAGGGAGGGAGGCGATCGATGCGCGCAAAACGGCGCTTGCCCTGAGAAGAAGACATGCTGGTGAACTTTCACGTAAGCGCCCGGAACCGTCCGAGCGACGTGGCCAACAATGGGGTTGGCCCGCGTTCACTGTAACGCAGAACGCGGTGGCCGGTCTGCAGAGGGCGGCGCTGTAGCGCCGCCGCTACGCTCAGGCCTTGAGGCCCGCCGTGGCGCGCTGCGTGTTCCGCTCGCTGCCCATCGACCACGCGAACATGCCCACGCCGCCGATGCCCAGCAGCACGCCCACCCAGCCAGTGGATGTCCAGCCCATGCCGGCGGAAATCGCCACGCCGCCGAGCCAGGCACCGAGCGCGTTGGCGGCGTTGAAGGCCGAGTGGTTGAGCGCGGCGGCCAGGGTCTGCGCGTCGCCCGCCACGTCCATCAGGCGGATCTGCAGCGCGGGGCCAATGGCGACCAGCGTGCCCAGGAAGAAGGTGGCCAGCGCGGCGGTGACGGGGTGGTGCGCGGCGGGCACGAACAGCGCCAGCACCGCGATGGACCACAGCAGCACCTTGCCGATGGCGGGCATGAGGGCCTTGTCGGCCATGCGCGAGCCCACGATGTTGCCCGCCACCATGCCCAGGCCGAAGAGCGAGAGCACGAAAGGCATGAGCGCGGGCGGCATGCCGGCCACCTCCAGCAGCGTGGGCTTGATGTAGCTGAACACCGCGAACATGCCGCCAAAGCCGATGGCGCCGATGCCCAGGGTGAACCACACCTGCTTGCGCGCCAGCGCGCCCAGTTCGCGCAGGGGGCTGGCGCCGTGCGATGCGGGCATGTCGGGCACCCACAGGCGCACCATGACCACCGCGGCCACGGCGATGAGCCCTACGAAGACGAACGCCGCGCGCCAGCCGAAGTATTCGCCCAGGGCCGCCGCGATGGGCACGCCCACCAGGGTGGCCGTGGTCAGCCCCAGCATGACCCAGCCCACGGCGCGCGCGCGGCGCCCCGGTGGCGCCAGGGCCGCGGCCACGAGGGCGGCCACGCCGAAGTAGGTGCCGTGCGGCAAACCGGTGAACAACCGCATGGCGCTGAGCGACAGGTAGCCCGGCGCCAGCGCCGATGCGAAGTTGCCCAGCGCATACACCACCATCAGCGCCATGAGCAGCGCGCGCCGCCCCCAGTGGGCGCACAGCACGGCCAGCACCGGTGCACCGACCACCACGCCCAGCGCATAGGCGCTGATGACGTGGCCGGCCTGCGGAATGCTGACGCCGATGTCGCGCGCCACCTCGGGCAGCAGGCCCATGATCACGAATTCGCCCGTGCCGATGGAAAAGCCGCCGACCCCCAGGGCCAGCACGGCGCGCACCAGGGTGCGGTCGTCGGTCGGGGCGTGGGCGAGGAACGACGTGGGAGTCAGGGGCGCGGTCATGGCAGCAGGAGCAACAGCAACAAAGGGGCGCTCCACCGGCAGGCGGCGGGCGGCAGGCGATGGACGGGGGTGGAGAAGAAACGCAGTTACGGGGGTAAACCCGATTTTTGTAACCATAGCACGCCCCGCGCTGCCCTGCAGGGGCGAGGGCATGTGCAACCCCGGCACACCGGCCCAACACGCAAGGCTGCTACGCTGACGCCCCGACCCCGCCCTTCCTTCCTCCCCACCCAGGACCGCGAATGACGACGACCCAGAGCACGGCAGACCCCATCGCCAGCAGCGTGAAGGTGCTGGCCTTCGACATCTTCGGCACCGTGGTGGACTGGCACGGCAGCATCGTGCGCGAGATGCAGGCGCTGTACCCGGCCATCGACGGCGACGCGTTCGCCATCGCCTGGCGCAGCGGCTACCAGCCGGCCATGGCGCGGGTGATGCGCGGCGAGCAGGGCTGGACGCGCATCGACGCGCTGCACCGGGGCATCCTCGACGGCATCCTGCCGCGCTTCGGCCTCGCCCACCTGGCAGAGGCCGAGCGCCAGCACCTGAACCATGTGTGGCAGCGGCTGGACCCGTGGCCCGACAGCGTGGCGGGCCTCACGCGGCTCAAAACCCGCTTCATCCTCACGACGCTGTCCAACGGCAACATCAGCCTGCTCACGCACATGGCCAAGCGCGCGGGGCTGCCGTGGGATTGCGTGCTGAGCGCGGAAGTGTTCAAGGCCTACAAACCCAGCCCCGACACCTACCTGGGCGTGGCGCGCGTGTTCGACCTGCGGCCCGGACAGGTGGCGCTGGTGGCCACCCACCACGACGACCTGGCGGCCGCACGCGCCTGCGGCCTGCGCACCGCCTACATCGAGCGCCCGCACGAACTCGGCAAGGCACGGCCCAAGGACGGGTCGCCCCAGCCCGGCAACGATCTGCATGCCACCGACCTGAACGACCTGGCGCGGATGCTGGGCTGCTGAGAGCGGCGCGTGCCACCCCGCAGGCGCCGCCCCCGCGCCGGTTCCAGCGAGGCCGCCCGCGGAATCCTTGCCGGCCCAGGCTGCGGCTACCGCGCCGCCACCAGCAGCTGCAC
The DNA here is from genome assembly GCF_041154505.1 of Acidovorax sp. A79. Classification (GTDB taxonomy): domain Bacteria; phylum Pseudomonadota; class Gammaproteobacteria; order Burkholderiales; family Burkholderiaceae_C; genus Acidovorax. The sequence goes on along the minus strand of NZ_AP028672.1, from coordinate 4,507,799 downwards.
GAACATCTGCACCTTGGCGTTGCACTCGGGGCTGATCGAGGTGAACTCCAGCCCGGCCAGCCACTGCTCGCGCTCGGGCTTGAGCGTGACCACGCGCGCATACACGTCGGTGGCGTGGTAGTCCACGAGCGTGAGGTCGAACTCCACCTTCACCTCGCTGTGCAGCGCCACCGGCTCCGCCACCTCGATCAGCAGGCCGTGGTAGCCGATGTCGCGGATGGCGGCGTGCACGATGTGCGGCACGATGATCTTGTCCTGCATGCGCTGGCACAGGCAGGGCAGGCGCGTGTCCACGCGGTGGCTGCGGCGGAACTCCTGGCGCGGCACCTTGAGCTTGTGCGAGGGGATCGCCACCAGCTCGCGCAGGCTCACCGGCTGCACGCGGCCCTTCACGTACACCTGCATGGGCGCGGTGGCCGACACCAGGCCCCAGCAGCGCTGGTAGGTGGCCTCGCTGATCAGCACCTGCCCGCGCAGGCTGAAGGCCTCGATGCGCGAGGCAAGGTTCACCTCTTCGCCGATGACCGTGTATTCGGAATACAGCTCCGACCCGAAGCGCCCCGCCATCACGTTGCCGGTGTTCACGCCAATGCCCAGAAACACCTGCGGCAGGCGTTCGCGCAGGTGCTCCAGATTCAGGTCACGCATGGCGATCTGCATCTCCACCGCGCACAGCAGCGCGCGGTCCACGTCGTCGTCGCGCCCCATGGGCGCGCCGAACAGCACCATGATCGAGTCGCCCATGAACTTGTCGATGCTGCCCTGGTGCTTGAACACCACCTCGCTCAGCCGCGCCAGACAGCGGTTGAGCGCCGCGATGACCACCGCCGCCGGCTGCGATCCCGACAGCGCGGTGAAGCCGCGCAGGTCCGCCAGCAGGATGGTGACCTCGCGCGGTGCCACGGCCAGGCCTTCGGCGGCGGCGCCATCGGGGCATTCGCTGCCGCGCAGGATCGCCGCCATCTCGGCCTGCGCCCCTTCGCCCAGCGGCGCACCGGTCTCCCGCTCGATCAGCGCCTGCAGCCGGCGCACCGCATCGTGGTTGAATTCTTTGTGCATGAGTGACGAGAGGCTGCAAAAACGGCGGCACGGCCCGGCCCCGCATCCGCCGCACGGCCCGCCCGCCAGGCCACCAGAATAGGTGGCGCCCTCCGGCCGGTCAACCGGTGAAAACACCCCGGTGCCCGCCCACACCGCCGCCTGCACCCGCGTGCGGGGCACGCGCGCCCACCGCTGCGCGCGGCGGCCACTTCAGATGTTTCGAGCCTCTGGCGCTATCCCTTCAAGCGCCAGCAGCTATCAAAAATATAGCAACAGTTTTCCTGGCCACGGAGCCGGGACCGTCCGCCCTAGCCCACGGTCTGCCGCAGCACGCGCTGGAATTCACCCGACGCCGCGTCGTAGTCCCAGCGGGCGGCATAGCGCGCCCAGCCGCCCTCCACCGCGCCGGATGCCTCGACCGTCAGCACCACCAGGCTGTTGGGGCTGCCGTGGCGCAGGCGGTACGACACGGCGGTGCCCGCGTGGCTGGCCCACAGCCCGGGCAGGGGATTGAGCAGCGCAGGCTGGTGGGCGTGGCCCGACAGCAGCATCTGCGCACCGGCGGAGCGCCAGCACTGCAGGGCCTCGTCGGCCCGGTGGGGGCGGTGCGCGCGGTCGGCCGGATCGCGCGCCACCAGGGGGTGGTGGCTGGCCACGATGCGCCAGGCATCGGGGGGGGCGCGGGCCAGGAGGTCGGCCACATGGTGGATCTGGGCAGACGACAGGCTGCCGCGTTCATGCCGCCAGGCACGCGTGGTGTTGACGCCCACCACATAGAACGCGCCCGCCTGCCGCACGGGTTCGTGGTCCACCCCGAACTGGCTCGCGAAACGCTCGTACGACCGCCCCCAGCGCATCCACCAGGCAAACAGCGGCAGGTCATGGTTGCCTGCGAGCACCAGGGTGGAGCGGGCGTGCAGGCCCTGCACAAAACGCCCGGCCTGCTCGAACTGGCTGGCGGTGGCACGCTGCGTGAGGTCGCCCGACACCACCGCCATCGACACCCCCAGCCGCTGCGCCAGCCGCTGGGCCGCGGCGCACACGTCGGGATCGTGCGCCCCGAAATGCAGATCCGACAGGTGCATCAGAACGTCCATGGGCACTCTCCGAACGGGGCTGGGCGGCCAGGCTGCTGCGTCATGCCGGCAGCATCCCTTCCACCGGAGGGGCGGCCGGCGCCCCTTCGTGCTGCACGGGCATGGCAGCCGGCGGCGCGGGCGCGGAGGCATCGTCACGGATCAGAGTGGACGAGGCCACCAGCCACAGCGGCCGCGCGCTGATCCGGAAATGCAGGGGCGGCGCCATCCACGCGCGCTCGCCGTCGAAAGCCACCTTGACCTGCGGCGGGCGCCAGCTGGCCGGGGCCACCGTCAGCTCCGTGCACGCCACGCTGGTCACCGCGCCGTCCCTGTCGAGCTGGCCGGTGGCCGCGTTCCACACCGTGCGCGCCACGGCCCAGCGGCCCTGGGGCTGCAGCAGCACGACGGCCATCTTGCCGCCATCGGCCACCATCTGCGCCTGGGGCAGGCCCATGCGGTCGAGCTGCAGCGGGTTGTTGCCCACGAACAGCGTGGTGACCAGGTGCTCCTCCTGCCGGTCCCGTGCGCCCTCGTGGGTCTTCATCACCACACGCCAGCGGCGGCCGGCCGCGGGCCGGAACATGCTCCACACCGCCGACGCCACGGCCACCAGGCGCGAGCGGCCAAAGCGCCGCGACGCCTTCTCGCGCTCGGCCAGCAGCTTGGGGTACAGGCCGACACTGGCGTTGACCACGAACAGCTGGCGGTTCACATAGCCCACCTGCACGGGGCGCATGTCGCCCGCATGCAGGGCCTGCAGCAGATCCTGCACGGCCACCTCGGGGTCCAGCGCCAGGCCGTGTTCGCGGCTGAAATAGTTGAAGGTGCCCATCGGCACCACCCCCATGGGCACACCCAGGCGCAGGACCGCGGCGGCCACCGCGTTGATGGTGCCGTCGCCGCCCGCGGCCACCACCAGGCCACCGTCGGCGCGCGCGGCATGCGCCGCCTCGCCCGCCAGCGCCACGATGTCGCCGCGCTGGTCCGGCACGTGCCACACCAGGTTGTGCGCCTGCAGGGCCGAGACGCCCTCGAGCTTGGCGCGCAGCAGGTCCAGGTCGGCGCCGGGGCGCCGGGGCACCACCAGGTGGATGGGGCCGTGGGGCCGGGCAGGAACGGGACGCTCTGAAGGTGTCATGAAGAGAAAGGTCTGCAACAGGCTGCGGCACCGGACCCGGGCGCCAGGCCGGCACCGTGCTGGCTGCGCGCCGGGGATTGCGGTGCGGTCGTCCGATGATGGCGGGCGGGCAGCGCATGCGCAGCCGGTAGCCACGCCTTTGCCCTGTCAGCGCCCGCCGACAGGGCCGGGGCAGCGCCACGGTGCCACGGTGCCACGACGATTCACCCATGCCCGGCAGGGCCGCTGGGAACTCCGGTACAAACGCGGGCTCCCTCCTAGCCTGGCGAAGAAGAAGCTGACGCCGTCCGCAACCCATGACCCTCCCCGCATCCGACATTGGCGCCCTGCTGGCGCAGCACCCCATGGCCTGGTGGTGGGCGGGCACGGTCGCCTTCGCGCTGCTGGGGCTGGGCGGCCTGGCGGGCCTGCGGGGCCTGCGCCGCGCGGCCCCGCCGCTGCGCCGGCTCCTGCCGGCACGGGCGCGCTGGGTGATGATCGCGGCCATGGGCGCGTCGGCCTGCACCCTGGTGCTGGCGGGCGCCGCGATGGCGGAGCTGGCCGACAGCGGGCGCGCCGCCGATGGCCGCTGGGGCGTGCTGGACGACGCCCTTGCCGACGGCCTGCGCGCGCAGGCGGACACCGCCGTGCTGCGCTGGTTCGCCGCGCTCACCCACCTGGGGGACTCGGGGGTGCTGGCCGGGCTGACGCTGGTGGTGGCCCTGGCGCTGTGGCTGCGCCGGCACCGGCTGCTGGCCACGGGCTGGTTCGTCGCCATGGCGGGAAACGGCGCCCTGACCAAAGTCCTCAAGGAGGTGTTCGAGCGTGTCCGGCCCGAGCACATGCACGGCGTGGCCCAGGCCCAGGGCTACAGCTTTCCCAGCGGCCACAGCAGCGCGTCGATGGTGGCGTACGCGATGCTGGCCTACCTGACCACGCGGCTGCTGCCCCGCCCCTGGCACGCACCCGCGGCGCTCCTGGCCGGCGCGTTCATCTTCACCACCGGCTGGAGCCGCGTGGTGCTGCATGTGCACTACGCCAGCGATGTGCTCGCGGGCTGGCTGCTGGGCGGCACCTGGATGGTGTGCACGGTGCTGATCATGGAGAGTGTGTCGCGCTGGCGCGGCCCCGCCCCCGGCGCTGCGGCGCAACGGCCATGAGCCATCAGATCGCGACGAGGTTGCGGATGCCCTTGGCCTCCATCTCGCTGCCAGGGCCGCGCGCGATGACCTCACCACGCTCCATCACCAGGTAGTCGTCGGCCAGCTCCTGCGCGAAGTCGTAGTACTGCTCGCACAGCAGGATGGCCATCTCGCCCTTGTCGGCCAGCATGCGGATCACGCGGCCGATGTCCTTGATGATGCTGGGCTGGATGCCCTCGGTGGGCTCGTCCAGGATCAAGAGGCGCGGCCCCGGCGCCAGCGCCCGGGCGATGGCCAGCTGCTGCTGCTGCCCGCCCGAAAGGTCGCCGCCCCGGCGGCCGAGCATCTGCTTGAGCACGGGGAACAGCTCGTACAGGTGTGGCGGCACGGGGGTGGCGCCGCTCTTGTAGGCCAGGCCCATGCGCAGGTTTTCTTCCACCGTGAGGCGGCCGAAAATCTCGCGCCCCTGGGGGACAAAGCCGATGCCTGCGCGGGCACGGTCGTACGGCGTGGCCTTGTCGATGGGCTTGCCGTCGAACGTGATGCCCCCGCTCCTGATGGGAATCAGGCCCATGAGGCTTTTGAGCAGCGTGGTCTTGCCGACGCCGTTGCGGCCGAGCAGCACGGTGACCTTGCCGGCCTGCGCCGTGAGGCTCACATCACGCAGGATGTGGGAGCCGCCGTAGTACTGGTTGATGTTCTGGACGGTGAGCATGGTACTTGGAGTGTTTTGGGCCTCTAGCGCTTGTTCATCAAGCGCCAGCAGCTATTAATTTGGAAGCATTCGGTGCGCCTGTGCCGAGTCCGGATTCCGAGAGTCGCCCCGGCCCCAGCCTTCGCAACAGCCCACCGCCCGCCAGGAAAAGAGAACAGGCAACCTCCATCACCGCCCCAGATAGACCTCGATCACCCGCTCATCCGCCTGCACCTGGTCCAGCGTGCCCTGCGCCAGCACCGCCCCGTCGCACAACACGGTCACGATCTCCGAAATGGTGCGGATGAACCCCATGTCATGCTCCACCACCATCAGCGAGTGCTTGCCCTTGAGCGTGAGGAACAGCTCCGCCGTGCGCGCCGTCTCCTCGTCCGTCATGCCCGCCACGGGCTCGTCGAGCAACAGCAGCTTGGGGTCCTGCATCAGCAGCATCCCGATCTCCAGCCACTGCTTTTGCCCATGGCTCAGGTTCCCTGCCATGCGCGCCACGCTGTCGGCCAGGTGGATGGTGTGCAGAATCTCCGCCAGCCGGTCCGACTGCGCGGAATCCAGCCGGAAGAACATGCTCGACGTCACGCCCTTGTGCGTCTTCAAGGCCAGCTCCAGGTTCTCGAACACGCTGAGCTGCTCGAACACCGTGGGCTTCTGGAATTTGCGGCCTATGCCCAAGCTCGCGATCTCCGGCTCGTTGTGGCGCAAGAGGTCGATGGTCGAGCCGAAGTACACTGTGCCGCTGTCGGGCCGCGTCTTGCCGGTGATGATGTCCATCATCGTCGTCTTGCCCGCACCGTTGGGCCCGATGATGCAGCGCAGCTCGCCGGGCGCGATATCGAGGCTCAGGTTGTTGATGGCCTTGAAGCCATCAAAGCTCACGTTCACATCTTCCAGGTACAGGATGCGGCCGTGGGTGATGTCCACCTCACCGGGCGTGGCAATGCGCGAGAAACCTGCAGCACGACCGCCGGATTCGGTCTGGCCCAGGGCGGCGGGCGCCAGCCTGGCCTCTATGCGCCTTGCGCCTTCGTCCATCAGATCGGGGGTCATGGCGCGGCTCCTTCGGTCTTCTTGTTTTTCTTCAGCTTCTTCACCAGGCCCACCACGCCATCGGGCAGGAACAGCGTCACGGCGATGAACAGCGCACCGAGGAAATACAGCCAGAACTCCGGCGCCGTCACGGTGAGCCAGCTCTTGGCACCATTGACGATGAAGGCGCCCACGATGGGTCCGATCAGCGTGGCACGGCCGCCCACCGCGGCCCACACCGCGATCTCGATGGAGTTGGCGGCGCTCATCTCGCCGGGGTTGATGATGCCGACCTGGGGCACGTACAGCGCGCCCGCCACGCCGCACATCATGGCGCTGATGGTCCAGATGGTGAGCTTGTAGGGCAGTGGCGAGTAGCCCGAGAACATGACGCGCGTCTCGGCATCGCGCACCGCCTGCAGCACGCGGCCGAACTTGCTGCGCACCAGCCAGCGCGCCAGCAGGAAGAATACCAAGAGCGTGACGCCCGTCATCACGAACAGCAGCATGCGCATGTTCTGCGTGGCAATGGGCTGGCCCAGGATGCGCTTGAAATCCGTGAAGCCGTTGTTGCCGCCAAAGCCCGTCTCGTTGCGGAAGAACAGCAGCATGGCCGCATACGTCATGGCCTGCGTGATGATCGAGAAATACACGCCCTTGATGCGCGAGCGGAAGGCGAAGTAGCCGAACACGAACGCGATCACGCCAGGTACCGCCACGATGAGGATCAAGGTGGCAACGAAGCTGTCGGACAGCATCCAGTGCCAGGGCAGCTCCTTCCAGTCGAGGAACACCATGAAGTCGGGCAGGTCGCTCTGGTAGTTGCCGTCGCGGCCGATCTGGCGCATGAGGTACATGCCCATCACGTAGCCGCCCAAGGCGAAGAACAGGCCATGGCCCAGGCTCAGGATGCCGGTGTAGCCCCAGATCAAGTCCATGGCCAGCGCGCAGATGGCGTAGCACATGATCTTGCCGAGCAGCGCCACGGCGTAGTCGGACAGGTGCAGCGCACTGCCGGCCGGCACCCACAGGTTGAGCACGGGTGCCACGGCGCACACCACGATGAGCGCCACGATGAAGGCCGACCAGCCGCCGCGCGTGAGCAGCGGCGCGGGTGCGGGGAGTTGGATAGCAGGGGTATTCATAACAGTCTCAATCCGCCGTACGGCCCTTCACCGCGAAGATGCCCTGCGGCCGCTTCTGGATGAAGATGATGATGAACACCAGCACGGCGATCTTGGCCAGCACGGCGCCCGTCCAGCCTTCGAGGAACTTGTTGAGCACGCCCAGGCCGAGCGCGGCATACACGGTGCCGGCCAGCTGGCCCACGCCGCCGAGCACCACCACCATGAACGAATCGACGATGTAGCCCTGGCCCAGGTCCGGGCCCACATTGCCCACCTGGCTGAGGGCACAGCCTGCCAGGCCCGCAATGCCGGAGCCCAGCGCGAAGGCGTAGGTATCGACACGCGCCGTGTTCACACCCATGCACGAGGCGATAGGGCGGTTCTGCGTGACGCCGCGCACGAACAAACCCAGGCGCGTCTTGCTGATGAGAAAGGCCACGCCGCCCAACACCGCCAGCGCAAACGCCACGATGATCACGCGGTTCCAGGGCAGTTGCAGGTTCTCCATGAGCTGCACGCCGCCGCTCATCCACGAGGGGTTTTCCACACCCACGTTCTGCGCGCCGAACACGGTGCGCACCAGCTGCTGCAGCATCAGGCTGATGCCCCAGGTGGCCAGCAAGGTCTCCAGCGGGCGGCCGTACAGGAAGCGGATCACGCCGCGCTCGAGCACCGCGCCCATGAGCGCCGAGGCCATGAAGGCGGCGGGCACGGCGGCCACCAGGTACCAGTCGAACGCGCCCGGAAAGTAGCGCTGGAACACGCCCTGCATGACGTAGGTGGCGTAGGCGCCGATCATCATCAGCTCGCCATGGGCCATGTTGATCACGCCCATGAGGCCGTAGGTGATGGCCAGGCCCAGCGCCACCAGCAGCAGGATGGAGCCCAGGCTGATGCCCGTGAACATCGCCGCCAGACGCTCGCCCCATTTCAGGCTGTCTTCCACCGTCTTGAGTGCCGCCTGCAGGGCGGCCTTGACCTTGGGATCTTGTTCGTTGCGCAGCTGCTCCAGCAGCACCGTGCGCGTGGCGGGGTTGCCACTGGCGGCCAGGTGCTGGGCGGCTTCCAGGCGATTGGCGGCATCGCTGCTGCTCAGGAGGATGCGCGCGCGGATGCTGGCCAGGCGCCCCTTGAGAGCTGCGTCCTGCTCGGCGGCCAGGGCCTTCTCAACCAGCGGCAGGCGGGCCTCGTCGGTCTCTTCGCGCAGCGCTTCGATGGCGCTGCGGCGTTGTGCAATGTCGGTGGACATCAGCTGGAGCGAAGCCAATGCAGTGTCGAACTCGCCGCGCATGCGATTGTTGTTGACGATGTCTTCGGCGTCGTCAGGCACCGGCACCTCGGCGCCGGTCACGGGGTCCAGCCCCTTGTCGCCCTTGATCACGATGGCCTTGTCGCCCGCGATCTTCACGGCGTCCTCACCCATCGCACGGATAAACGCCAAAGTGGCCTCGTCGGGCGTGGCGATGGCTTTCTGCAGCGCGGCGATCCGGTCGTCGGTATCACCCGCCGCCATGGCCCGTGCAGCCTCGGCCGTGAGCGCGTGCGCCTGCACCGTTGTGCACAACAGCAGGCAGGCGATCAAGCGAGAAAAGAATGAAGAAAGCATGGAAGGGCCAGTGGCGTCGAACAAGATGGGCCTGTGCAGCGCGCAGGGCCCAGACCAGGGCCGCCGCGCAAGGGCCGCCCCGCCGCGCTGGCGGCGTCCCCCTCCCACGCGCAGCGTGAGAGAGGGGGAAGCGGCGTAGCCGCTCAGGGGGAGATCACAGCTTCGACTTGCCGTCCGGCTCGTCCTTCTTCTTGTCGTTGCCTTCGATGTAAGGAGACCATGGCTTGGCCTTGACCGGGCCCGGCGTCTTCCACACCACGTTGAACTGGCCGTCGGCCTTGATCTCGCCGATGAACACGCTCTTGTGCAGGTGGTGGTTCTTCTCATCCATCTTGCTGACGATGCCGCTCGGTGCCTTGAAGGTCTGGCCGGCCATGGCGGCGATCACCTTGTCCACATCCGTGCTCTTGGCCTTCTCGACAGCCTGCTTCCACATGTTGATGCCGATGTAGGTGGCTTCCATCGGGTCGTTGGTGAGCGGCTTGTCCTTGTGGCCGGCAATGCCCTTGGCCTTGGCGTAGTCGCTCCACTTCTTGATGAACTCGGTGTTGGCCGGGCTCTTGATGGACTGGAAGTAGTTCCAGGCGGCCAGGTGGCCCACCAGCGGCTTGGTGTCCACGCCGCGCAGTTCTTCCTCGCCCACGCTGAATGCGACGACCGGCACGTCCTTGGCCTTCAGGCCCGCGTTGCCCAGCTCTTTGTAGAAGGGCACGTTGGAGTCGCCGTTGATGGTGGACACCACGGCCGTCTTGCCGCCCTGGCTGAACTTCTTGATGTCGGCCACGATGGTCTGGTAGTCCGAATGGCCAAACGGGGTGTACTTCTCGTCGATGTCCGAATCCTTCACGCCCTTGGACTTGAGGTAGGCGCGCAGGATCTTGTTGGTGGTGCGGGGGTACACGTAGTCGGTGCCCAGGAGCACCCAGCGCTTGGCGCTGCCGCCGTCCTTGCTCATCAGGTAGTCGACCGCAGGGATGGCCTGCTGGTTGGGCGCGGCGCCGGTGTAGAACACGTTCTTGGAGAGTTCCTCACCCTCGTACTGCACGGGGTAGAACAGCAGGCCGTTCATTTCCTCGACCACGGGCAGCACGGACTTGCGGCTCACGCTGGTCCAGCAGCCGAAGATCACCGAGACCTTGTCCTGGCCCAGCAGCTGTTTGGTCTTTTCCGCGAACAGCGGCCAGTTGGAGGCGGGGTCCACCACCACGGGTTCGAGCTTCTTGCCCAAGACGCCGCCCTTGGCGTTGATCTCGTCGATGGCCATCAGCACGGTGTCCTTGAGCACCGTTTCCGAGATGGCCATGGTGCCCGAGAGGCTGTGCAGGATGCCGACCTTGATGGTCTCCTGCGCGTGGGCTGGCAGCGCAGACAGGCCAGCGAGCGTAGCGACGGCCGCAAGGGCCTTGAGGGAATAACGACGTTGCATGTGTGCTTCTCCGGTGGTGGTTTCAATCAGTGAATCAATCAAACCGCTTCGCCCGGCGGGCTCCGTGGTGGAGCCGTGGCGGATCGGGCGATGGAATGGATTCTGGAGAGCGAGGCCGGCTTGGGAAATACGCCGGGTGGCGTACACGGTGGCCCGGCCGCAGGGCGCCAGGGTCTGCTCACCCAGCTCGTGTCGGGTAGGCGAAACGCTATGCATTTAATAGCTTTTAGCGCTTGATGGATAAGCGCTGGAGGCCAAAAACACTCAAAATGCCAAGTCCCCGAAGGGCGGGGGAATCTCGGTCGCAGGTTTACGATATTTGAACCATCACCCCATGCGCCGGGCTCGCATGCCCCCATCCAGCCAACCTACGCCACGAAGGAAACAACCCCATGGTGAAACGACGCACAGTGCTCCTCGGTGGCGCCGCGACAGCGGGCGCGCTGGTCATTGGCTGGGGCGTGATGCCGCCGCGCCAGCGCCTGCACCCGGCCGACCCGGTGCCCAGCGCCAGCGGGCAGGCGGCGCTGAACGGCTGGCTCAAGGTGGGCGCCGACAACACCGTGACGGTGATGATGGCCAAATCCGAAATGGGCCAGGGCGCGCACACGGGCCTGGCCGCCATCCTGGCGGAAGAGCTGGATGCCGACTGGGCGCAGGTGCGGCTGGAGATGGCGCCCATCGACGACATCTACAACAACCTGGCCACCGTGGTGGACGGCCTGCCCTTCCACCCCGACAACGACGGCTCGATGAAGGCCGCGGCGGGCTGGCTCACGGCCAAGACCATGCGCGAGGTGGGCGTGATGATGACGGGCGGATCGAGCAGCATCAAGGACCTATGGCTGCCCATGCGCGAGGCCGGCGCCCACGCGCGCGCCCTGCTGATCCGCGCCGCCGCCGCGCAATGGAACGTGCAGGCGGCGGAGTGCACGGCCAACGCGGGCGTGGTGGAACATGTGGCCGGCCAGCGCGCCACGTTTGGCGAACTGGCCGCCCTGGCCGCGCAGCAGCCCATGCGGGGCAAGGTCACGCTGAAGGAACCCGCGCAGTTCAAGCTCATCGGCAAGCCGCTCACGCGCATCGAGGCGCCTTCCAAGCTGGATGGCTCGGCCGTGTACGGCATCGACGCCCACCCACCCGGCCTGCTGCATGCCAGCGTGGTGATGTGCCCCACGCGCGGCGGCAAGGTGGCGCGCTTTGATGCAGCCGCCGCCCGGAAGCTGCCGGGCGTGAAACACGTGCTGGCCGTGGCGCCCCTGCACGGCGGCACCGGCGCCGTGGCCGTGATCGCCGACACGCCCTGGCACGCCAGGAAGGCCGCCGCCGCTGTCACCGTGGAATGGGACCACGGCCCCGCCGCCACGCTGTCGAGCGACGCCGTGATGGCGCGCATGGCGCAGGCGCTGGACCAGGCCAAGGGCTTTGGCTACCACAGCACGGGCGACGTGGATGCGGCCCTGCAGGGCGCGGCCAGCACCATCACCGCGGACTACCGCGCGCCCTACCTGGCCCACGCGGCGCTGGAGCCCATCAACTGCACGGTGCAATTCAAGGACGGGGCCGCCACCGTGTGGACATCCACCCAGGTGCCGGGCCTGGCCCGCAGGGCAGCCGCCAAGGCGCTGGGCATCGACGAAGAGAAAGTGACCGTGCACCAGCTGCTGCTGGGGGGCGGCTTTGGGCGGCGGCTGGAGGTGGACTACGTGGGCCAGGCCGCCGCCATCGCCCAGGCCGCCGGGGGCGCGCCGGTGCAGACGCTGTGGACCCGCGAGCAGGACACGCAGCACGACTTCTACCGCCCCGCCTGCATGGCCCGCTTCAAGGCAGGGTTTGATGCGCAGGGACACCTGGTGGCGTGGCACAACATCTCCGTGGGCCAGGCCATCGTGCCGCAGGTGCTGGTGCGCACCTTTGGCCTGGCGGGCGCGGGCCCCGACAAGACCACGTCCGAAGGTGCCTTCGACCAGCCCTACGAATGGCCCCATGCGCGCATCGCGCATGAGGTGGTCGACGTGCCCCTGCCCGTGGGCTTCTGGCGCTCGGTGGGGCATTCGCACCAGGCGTTCTTCAAGGAGAGTTTTGTGGACGAGGCCGCCGCAGCGGCCAGGCAGGACCCGGTGGCCTTCCGCGCCGCGCTGCTGCAAAAACACCCGCGCCACTTGAAGGTGCTGCACAAGGCGGCCGAGCTGGCGGACTGGGGCAAGCCGCTGGCGCCAGGCGCGGCGGGCGGGCAGCGCGCGCGGGGCGTGGCGCTGCACCAGTCGTTCGGCTCCATCGTGGCCCAGGTGGCCGAGGTGTCGGTGGGCGCCGACAAGGCCATCCGCGTGCACCGCGTGGTGTGCGTGATCGACTGCGGCGCGGCCATCAATCCCAACCTGATCGCGCAGCAGATGGAAAGCGCCGTGGTGTTCGGCCTCACGGCGGCGCTGCACGGCGAGGTCACGGTCAAGGACGGGCAGGTGCAGCAGGGCAACTTCCATGACTACCCGCTGCTGCGCATGGCCGACTGCCCGCGCGTGGAGACCCACATCATCGACAGCGCCGAGCCGCCCGAAGGCGTGGGCGAACCCGGCTTGCCGCCGATCGCGCCCGCTGTGGCGAATGCGCTGTTTGCCCTGACCAGGCAGCGCCTGCGCGCCCTGCCGCTGAAGCTGGCCTGAATCGATTCAAGGAACCATCATGCCCACCACCCTGCGCATCAACGGCAAAGCCATCTCCGTCACCGCCGAACCCGACACCCCGCTGCTGTGGGTGCTGCGCGGCGAGCTGCATCTGAACGGCACCAAGTTCGGCTGCGGCATGGCGCTGTGCGGCGCCTGCACCGTGCACCTGAACGGCGAGCCCGTGCGCGCCTGCATCACGCCCCTGTCGGCCGTGGGCGATGCCGACATCACCACCATCGAAGGCCTGCACGGCCCCGAGGCCACCGCCCTGCGCACCGCGTGGACGGTGCTGGACGTGGCGCAGTGCGGCTATTGCCAGAGCGGGCAGCTCATGTCGGCCTGCGCGCTCCTGAAGAAGACGCCACGGCCCAGCGATGCGGACATCGACGCGGGGATGTCGGGCAACGCGTGCCGCTGCGGCACCTACCAGCGGATTCGCGCGGCGATCCACCAGGCGGCGGCCACGGAAAAGGCGTGACGCCCGCCCCGTGCCCCGGGGGATGGCGGCAAGCTCCGGGGGCCAGACGCCAGGCGGGCGCCAGGATGCCACCCCTCTGGAATGGCCCCCGCGCACGCCTGTCAAGCGCGGAATGCTATTAATTGCATAGCATTCAGGCCTTCCGTCACCACGGAAAACCAGACCCAGTTAGAGTATCGACCTCGCGCAGGCCCCGGCCTGCCCGGCCCCTTCTTCAGCCCTGCTCCACCCATGTCCAACCTCGTCGTCCACGGCGGCACCCCGCTCCGGGGCCGCATCACGCCATCCGCCAACAAGAACGCGGTGCTCCCCGTGCTGTGCGCCACGCTGCTCACCAACGAGCCGCTCAAGCTCCTGGGCGTGCCCGACATCACCGATGTGCGCAAGATCCTGGAGATCTTCCGCACCCTGGGCAGCGATGTCCGCATGGACCACGCCACCGGCACGCTCGACCTGCACCACCACGCCACGGTGTTCGATGCCGCGCAGCACCGGCTGCCCGAGGAGATGCGCTCGTCCATCATGCTGGTGCCCCCGCTGCTCGCGCGCTTTGGCGTGGCGCGGCTGGAGGACAACGTCAAGGGCTGCACGCTGGGCGTGCGCGAGATCGACCCGCACGTGGAGGTGTTCCGCCGCTTCGGGGGCGCCGTCGAGCGGGCCGAGGGCTCGCTGCTGATCCGCAGCGCGGGCCGGCTGCAGGCCAACCACCATTGGCTGGACTACGCATCGGTGACCACCACCGAGAACTTCGTGCTGTGCGCCGCCACGGCCGAGGGCACCTCGGTGCTGACCAACGCGGCGTCGGAGCCGCACGTGCAGGAGTTCTGCCGCTTCATGGCCATGATCGGCGTGCGCATCGAGGGCATGGGCACCTCGCGCATCACCGTGCACGGCGGCACGGCCCTGCGCGGCGGGGAGTTCCGTTTCGACGAGGATTTCCACGAGATCACGACCTTCCTCGCCCTGGGCGCGATCACCGGCGGGGACGTGGTGGTGAAGAACAGCGCGCCCGGGAACTTTCCGCTCATCGACCGCACCTTCGCCAAGTTCGGCGTCACCGTCACGCACGAGGACGGCTGGTCGCGCGCGGCGTGCGACGGGCCGCTCAAGGTGCAGACGCCCTTCACGAGCAATGTGCTGACCAAGGTGGAGGCCGCGCCCTGGCCGTATTTTCCGGTGGACCTGCTGCCCATCTTCATTGCCCTGGGCGTGCGCGCCGAGGGCAACGCGCTGTTCTGGAACAAGGTGTACGACGGGGCCCTGGGCTGGGCGGGCGAGCTGTCGAAGTTCGGAGCGCACGTGTTCCAGTCCGACCCGCACCGCCTGGTCACCTTCGGGGGCAACCCCCTGAGCCCGGCCGTGGTCGAGAGCCCCTACATCATCCGCGTGGCGATCGCGCTGTTCATGGTGGCGGCGAGCACGCCCGGGCGCTCCGAGATCCGCAACGCCACGCCCATCCGCCGCGCCCACCCGCGCTTCGTGGAGAACCTGCGCAGCCTGGGCGTGCAGGTGGAGTGGACCAGCGAGGAGTGAGCGGCGGCCCGCGGGCCTCAGGCTGCGACCACGCCGCCCGGTGCCTCGCCCGGGTTGGGCAGCACATGCACCCGGGCGTGCGCGGGGTGCGCATCAGCGCAGTGCACGGTGTTGCGCCCCGACTCCTTGGCGCGGTACAGCGCCTTGTCGGCGCGGTTGACCAGCTCCTCGAAATCCAGCCCCGAGCCCTGGTGCAGCGTGGCCACGCCAATGCTCACGGTGACCGAGATGCTGGCGCCTTCGTCGTTCACGGGCACGCTCATCGCCGACACGTCGTGGCGCAGCGATTCGGCCATGCGCTGGGCGCTGGCCCCATCGGTCTCGGGCAGCACGATGACGAATTCCTCGCCCCCGAAACGCGCCACGATGTCCACGCCACTGCGCTTGCGTGACGCACAGGCCTGGGCCACGGCGCAGATCACGCGGTCGCCCGCCAGGTGCCCCCACACGTCGTTGACGGGCTTGAACAGGTCGATGTCCACCACCAGCAGCGACAGCGGGTGGCCAAACCGTTGGGTCCGCTGGCATTCGTTGGCGCCCAGTTCCATCAGCGTGCGGCGGTTGGACAGCCCCGTGAGCGCATCGTTGGCCGCCAGCAGCTCCAGCGCGGCATTGAGCTGCTGCAGCAGGCGGTTCTGCTCCACGAGCTGGCGGTTGATCTGGGCGATCTCGTCTTCCTTGCGCTTGCGGTCGTCGATGTTGAAGGTGACCCCGATGAGCCGCTTGCCCGGCGTGTCGCTGTGGCCGTCCATGATGCGGCCATAGTTCGCGTACCAGACCCAGTCGCCGCCCTTGGCGCGCAGGCGGAATTCGCAGCGGTACTGCGGCGTGACGCCGCAGAGGTGGTCGGCCACGGCCTGCCGGACACTGTCCACGTCCTCCGGATGGAACAGGCCGTAGATGTCCTGCACGCCCGAGACGATCTCCTCCTCGGTGAAGCCCAGTTCGAGGAAGGTCTTGGTCGCCTTGCGGGTGACATTGCCGGTCACCAGGTCGTTCTCCCACAGGTCCAGCCCGGCGGCCTCCAGCGCCAGCTCCAGCCGCTCCCGGTTCAGATCTGCTTCACCCATGGCGGCTTGCCTTCATCGCGCTGTCCGTGTCCCGGCCGGTTGCTGGCTGGTGGGCTGGTTGTCTGTCTGTCTGCGCATGGTCAGGCCGGGGGCATGGCGCCCGCGTAGCCGATGTTGCGCAGCAGCGACGCAAACGAGGCCACCACGCCCGGCGTGCCGTACAGCTGCGGCGCTGTCTGCACCGCGATCACGCTCACCATCCGGCCCGTGCTCTGGCCGGTGGCGGCATCGAAGTACAGCGCCAGATCGTCGCTGGCATTGGAGAACCCGCGCCCGGTGCTTTCGGAGTAGTAGCAGATCGAGTCCGGGGCAATGATGTCGGGCACCGCGCTCGACGACGAGTACATGATGAGGTTCTCGTTGAGGTTGTAGAGGTAGTGCGTCTGCGTGCTCTGGCGCGGATCCTGCGTGTTGTCCAGGCGGATGATGCCCGAATCCAGCGATGCGCTGGACGTGGACTGCGAGACCGAGGTGATGAAGAAGTTGGTCGCCACGGCGGCGGCGGGCCGGCCCGTGATGAGGGCGATGGCATCGGCCACCGCGCCCGTGGCCTGCGGCGTGCCGCTGTCCCGCAGGAACTGCCCCAGCGCGCGCGCCTGCTCCAGCGTGCCCGCGATGTAGCTGCCCGACAGCGCAAAGCCGTTGCCCGCGTTGGACGGCCACATCGCGATCCCGGAATACCCGCCAAAGCCTCCCACCACGCCGCCGGCCAGCGTTTCCACCCGCGCGGCGGTGCTCGCGCCCAGCACGGCGGATTCGATGTCGGCGGGGCTGGCCGCGTCGCTGGCCAGCGCCGCGGGGCACGGAGCCAGCGGCGGATTGCCGGTGAACGTGGTCTGCGGCAGCTCGGGCACCGCGCGCCCGGCTCCGTCGCCGTTGACCACCCAGACCGCCCCCCCGCCCATGGCCGCGCCGATCAGCGGCACCAGCGAGTTGATGGGCCCGATCTCCACCGGGATGTAGGCCCCCGGCGACGCCCCGGTGGCGTCCGCCAGCACCTGCACCGTGTTGCGGATGGAGTTCTGGATGGCGGCCAGCGTCAGGCTGTCGGCCGCGTCGGGCGAGCCCATGATGGCCAGCACGCAGGCGTTGGTCGCCCCGTCATAGTCCTGCACCTGGACGGTGCCCGTGAAGCCCTGGCGGGCCAGCTCCTCCAGGATGGAGCACGCGTCGTGGTAACTGCCACCGCCGCCGCTGGCCAGCACCGCCGCGCCGTCCGCCACCGACTGGAACTCGTTCAGCCCGTAGGAATAAACACCCATCTCTCGCCCCTCTCATGGATGGCTGGCACGATACGCCAGCCCGGTCGGTTGTCAACCCGCGCCATCCCGCGCGGAACAAAGGCCAAAGCGTGGTAGGCAGCGGGCCGCGCCGCGGCCCATGGCGCGGAAAGCACTCTGGTTTCGCGCGGCGGCTTCGCCTATGCTCTGCCCAGCGCACCGCGCCAGAAATTCGACTGTCCGCCATCCACACACACCATGAGCCACCCTGAAAAAAACTCCGTCTACGGCACCGAAGACCTGCTGATCAGCCTGTGCAACTCCGTCACCCGCGTGCTGAACGTGGCCACCCACAGCCAGATCCACTACTCCGGCATGGTGCAGCGCATCAGCAAGACCTGCCTGAAGCCGGACATCGGCTGCTTCGTGCTGTTCGATGGCGGCTTCTCGGGCCTGGTGATCATCAACTTCTCGGCCACGGCGGCCATGGAGCTGTACGCCAACTACCTGCTGAACATGGGCATGTCCAAGGACGACCTGGTCACCTCCTACACCTCGGACGAGGTCAGCAACGTGATGGGCGAGCTCATGAACCAGGTGGTGGGCGACTTCACCGGCAAGGTGCGGCGCGAGCTGCAGACCCACATCACCCAGAACCAGCCCAAGATGCTGGTGCTGAACAAGCAGGTGATGCTGAGCGTGGACGCCAACCTGGACAAGCCCGAGGCGCGGCGCGTGACCTTCTACACCAGCAACAACAACATCTTCTACCTGGAACTGGCGATCGACCGCACCGAATTCATCAAGCTCTACGACTTCGAGGCGCAGGAGGCCCCGGACCCGGATGCGCTGATGGCCCAGTCGCAGGCCGCGCCCCCCGTGCCCGCGCCGCCCCCCGCCGGGCAGGACGACACGGACGCGCTGCTCAAGTCGCTGGGGATGTAGCGCGGCCCCTGCGTCCGCCCCGTGGCCCGCAGGCCATTCGCTATCAAAAAAGTAGCTACCCGCGCTTGCCGATCGGGCGCCACGGCCATTTTTCATACCGCCACCATGGAGCATGGCGGCCCCGGCCGTTGTCAGCGAGGAGGTCCGCTGTCCTACAGCTGCATGCCGGGCCTGCTGACGCACGCGGGCCGTGCTCCGGATAGATTGGGCTCAGATGCGGGGCCAGCCTGGCTGCCCCGCCCGCCAACCCATCGAAGGAGCCCGCCATGCCCCAAGCCCAATGGAGCGCCAAGCGCGAACGCCAGTACGAACACATCAAGACCAGCCTGAAACAGCGCGGCAAGAGCACGGACACGGCCGAAGAGATTGCGGCGCGCACCGTGAACAAGGAACGCGCCCAGCACGGCGAAAGCAAGACCGCCAACCCCAAGACCTTGCGCGACACCCCGGCCCCGGTGCGCGGCGGCCAGCGGTCCCACCAGGGCGCGCAGGGCCGAACGCGCGACCAGCTGTACGAAGAGGCCCGGCGCAAGGGGATCGAGGGCCGCTCCAGGATGAACAAGCAGGAGCTGGAACGCGCGGTGGGCCGCTGAGCGGCACCCGGCCGGCCTTGCGCACCGCAGGCCCAGGCCTCACCAAAGCTATTAAATTGATAGCTTTCCGCGCTTATTCCACAAGCGTCAGCAGCCCAAAATACTGAAGAATCAGCCCTCGAACTGCGGGTGCAGCTGCCGGATGCGGTTCATCGCCATGGCGGCCGCCGCCGTGCGCGTTTCCACCCCCAGCTTGGCGAACACGCGTTCGAGGTGCTTCTTCACCGTGGCGGGGCTGGCGCCCAGGATGTCGCCGATGTCGCGGTTGATCTTGCCCTTGACCACCCAGTACAGCACCTCCGCCTCGCGCGCGGTGAGCTTGAAGGACAGGCTCATGGATTCGATGATCTTGGCGTCCGACACCTCGCGCATGACGATCAGCCAGTCGCCCCCGCCTTCGCTGTCGCCCGCCTGCTGGTGCAGGCGGAAGGTCAGGCGGCGCGCGCCCTGCTCGATGGCCAGGCGCGGCGGCTCGGCCAGCGCATGGGCCAGCAGCTCCGCCGCGTTTTCGGCGAGCACATGGCGGCGCAGCCAGGCCTGCACGATCCCTGGCGCCCAGGGGCTGGCTTCGCCAAAGTAGCCCTGCAGCAGTTCGCGCGCCAGCGGGGTCTGCCACACGATGCGGCCGTCCACCGCGCGCACCGTGATGCTGGCATAGCCGAAGGCATCGAGCGCATTGCGCGCCTCGCGGGCCTGGCTCGCATCCTGGCGCGCCCTGCGCGCCGCGCCCAGGTGCACGCCCATGCGGGCCATCACCTCGCGCGGCTTGATGGGCTTGGTCACGTAGTCCACGCCACCCGCCTCCAGCGCGGCCACCAGGTGCTCGGTCTCGGTGAGGCCCGTCATGAAGATGATGGGGATGTGCGCGGTGGCGGGCGACGCCTTCAGGCGCCGCGCCACCTCGAAGCCGTCCATGCCGGGCATCATGGCGTCGAGCAGCACGATGTCGGGCAATGCCTGCGCGGCGCGCTGCAACGCGGCCTCGCCGTGCGTGGCCACGAGCACCGTGTAGCCCGATTCATCGAGCGCGTCGTGCAGCACGGCCAGGTTGTCGGGCACGTCGTCCACGATCAGGACCACGTCGCTGTCGCCGCGATCTAGGGCCGCGGCATGCACCGGCAGGGAGGGTGGGGTCGCGGTGGTCGTCACGGTGGCGCCTGCTCCAGGATGTGGCCCATGGCATCGAACTGGAACTGCCTGGCCAGCTGCCGCATGGTGCCGACAAAAGCGCCGTGCGCGGGCTGGCCGCGTTCGATGTCGTCCAGGGTGTTGAGGATGCCCCGGTAGTAGCCCAGCGCGACCACCTGGGCCAAGGCCGCCAGGGCGGTGGCATCGGGGTACGTGAGGGGCGCATCCGCTGCCGCGGGCAAGGCGGGGGCGGGGGCGGCGTCGGCCTCGCCGTGCTGCCACTGCAGGCCCAGGCGGCGCTCCAGCCAGTCCAGCAGCTCGGTGTGGCGCACGGGCTTGACGATGAAGTCCTCGGGGCGGATGTCCACGTCGTTGTCCAGCGCCTTGTCGAACGCATTGGCCGACACAATGGCGCAGTGGACGTTCGCGAGGTGCATCTGCCGCACGCGCCGCAGGGTCTCCCACCCGTCGATGCCCGGCATGGCCAGGTCCATGAAGATCGCGTGCGGCCGGTAGCCCGTGGCCAGCAGGTCCAGCGCGTCGTGCCCGCTGGCGGCCTGGCGCAGCTCGAAGCCCAGGGGTTCGAGCAGTTGCACCAGCAGCTCGCGGTCGGGCTCTTCGTTGTCCACCACCAGGATGCGGCGGCGGTCCCCCGCGTAACCCCTGCGCGCGCGCTGGGTGCGAGTGGCCAATGCGGCGGGCGCTGGCGCGGTCTTGCCCAGCGCGTCCCCATGCACCTCAGGCAGGAACAGCTTGACGTGGAACACCGAGCCTACGCCGGGGGTGCTGCCCACCGTCAGCTCGCCGCCCATGAGCGCGGTGAGCATCTTGGCAATGGTCAGGCCCAGGCCCGCGCCCGGCGCGGCCGCGGTGTTGCCACCGCCCGAGCCGCCCCGCGCAAAGGGCTCGAAGATGCGCTCGATCTCCTCGGCCGTGAGGCCCGGCCCCGTGTCCTGCACCTCGATGCGCGCCATCTCGCGCGCATAGCGCACGCGCAGCGTGACGGTGCCGTGCGCCGTGAACTTGACCGCGTTGCCCAGCAGGTTGATGAGGATCTGGCGCAGGCGCTTTTCGTCGGCACGAACCACCTCGGGAATGACGCCCAGCACATCGAACTGGAAGGCCAGGCCCTTGGCGGCGGCCTGCAGTTCGAACAGGCTGGCCATTTCGTGCAGGCCATCGGCAAAGCGCATGGGCGTGACATCCAGCGTGAGCTTGCCGGATTCGATGCGCGCGATGTCTAGCGTGCCCTCGATGAGCGAGAGCAGGTGTTCGCCCCCCCGCCGGATCACGTGCACCGCCTGCTTGCGGTGCGGGGGCACGCCCGCGTCCTCGCCCATGAGCTGCGCGTAGCCCAGGATGGAGTTGAGCGGCGTGCGGATCTCGTGGCTGATGGCGCTGATGTAGCGGCTCTTGGCCTGGTTGGCCTGGTCGGCCGCGCGCTGGGCCGCCTCGGCCACCTGGCGCGCCTGCTCGGCCACGCTGCGCGCGGTCTGCAGGGCCTCGTCGGTCTGGCGGTGCAGCTCGATCTCGCGCACCAAGAGGCCCGTCTGGCGGTTGGATTCCTCCTGCGCCACCTGGCGGCTCTTGTGCGCCAGCACCAGCCACCAGGCCACGATGCCCGAGATGACCAGCAGCGCCAGGTAGGCCTTGAGCAGGCCGGAGCGCAACGCGACCTCCGGGGCGGCCAGGACTTCCGTGTCGGTCATCGCATTGGCGATGGTGTTGAGCTCCTGGTGGTACAGCAGCCCCATGACGGAGGCCAGCAGCGGCGCGATCACCAGCATCAGCAGCAGGAAGTGGCCCAGGCCCGTGTCCAGGTAGCGCCACATGGCGCGCGGCAGCACCCAGCGCAGGGCGGCAGACCATTGCACCGCCATGCTGGCGTCGGGCTTGCACAGGTCGCCGCAGCGCGCGTCCAGCGTGCAGCACAGCGAACAGATGGCGCCCCGGTAGGCGGGGCACTGGGCCATGTCGGGCGCTTCGTATTCGCGCTCGCAGATCACGCAGCGCTGCACGGTGTAGCGCACGTAGCTGCCCAGGGCCGCATCCATTCCGCCGCCGGCCTTGCGGCCCACCGGGCCGTGCAGGGGTACCGCCACCACGTCGGCCAGCGCAGCGGGCTCGGACTGGCGCGCGATGTAATAGCGCCCCCCGGTGGCCCAGGCAATGAGCGGTGCGGTGACAAACGCGACAGCCATCGCGATCACGGCCGAGAACGCCTGCGGCAGTGGGCCGAACAACCCCAGGTGCGCGCTGATGGACAGGATGGACGCGAGCGCCATCGAGCCCACGCCCACCGGGTTGATGTCGTACAGGTGCGCGCGCTTGAACTCGATGCCCCGGGGTGACAGCCCCAGCGGCTTGTTGATGACGAGATCGGCCACCACGGACATGATCCAGGCGATGGCGATGTTGGAGTACAGCCCCAGCACCTCGCCCATGGCGCGGAACACGTTCATCTCCATCAGCATGAAGGCGATCAGCGTGTTGAACACCACCCACACCACGCGCCCCGGGTGGCTGTGCGTGAGGCGCGAGAAGAAGTTGGACCACGCCAGCGAGCCCGCGTAGGCATTGGTCACATTGATCTTGAGCTGCGAGACCACCACGAACAACGCCGTGGCCGCCACCGCCCAGCCGTAGTGGGGGAACACATATTCGTACGCGGCCAGGTACATCTGGTTCGGGTCCACCGCCCGGTCGGCCGGCACCATGTGGGTGAGCGCCAGGTAGGCGAGCAGCGCACCGCCCAGCATCTTGAGCACCCCCAGCACCACCCAGCCCGGTCCGCCCACCAGCACGCCCAGCCACCAGCGCCCGCGCGTGGCGGGCGTGCTGGCGGGCATGAAGCGCAGGTAGTCGGCCTGCTCCCCCATCTGGGTGATGAGCGCAATGCCCACCGTGAGCGCCGCACCAAACAAGGGCAACTGGAACGTGGCACCGCGCATCGATTCACCACCGTAGTGCACAACCCCGGAAAATGCACCAGGATCGCGCACCAGCACATAGGCGAACGGCACCACCAGCATCACCAGCCACAGCGGCTGCGTCCACACCTGCAGGCGGCTGATGGCTGACACACCGTGGGTGACGAGCGGAATCACCACGATGGCGCAGATGAGGTAGCCCCAGGTGGGCGGGATGTCGAGCGCCAGCTCCAGCGCATAGGCCATCACGGCGGCTTCGAGCGCGAAGAAGATGAAGGTGAAGCTGGCGTAGATCAGCGAGGTGAGCGTGGAGCCGATGTAGCCAAAGCCCGCGCCGCGCGTGAGCAGGTCCATGTCCACCCCATAGCGCGCCGCATACACGCTGATGGGCAGCCCCGCCAGGAAGATGATGAGCCCCGTGGCCACGATGGCCCAGAAGGCGTTGATGAAGCCGTACTGCACCAGCAGCGTGGCGCCCACGGCCTCCAGGATCAGGAACGACGCCGCACCGAAGGCCGTGTTGGCCACGCGCCATTCGGACCACTTGCGAAAGCGCTGGGGCGTGTAGCGCAGCGCGTAGTCCTCCATGGTCTCGGTGGCCACCCAGCTGTTGTAGTCGCGCCGGACCTTGACGACCTGCTGCGGGGCCTGCTGGGGCTCGTGTGCAGCCATGCCGGGCTCTGTCGGCTGCAGCGGGGTGGCGTCAGCAGGGGCGATGGAGGCGGTGTGGGAAGGCATGGGCAATGGCGGCGGTCACCCCTTCAGGTGCAGTTTCCATGCCACTGCACCTGGGGACGTGCGCCAGATGACGTATGGCGGGCACGGGGCTTGCTGCCTATGATGGAACAGCTCTCGCCAGATCACCCCCGTGGCCCATAGCACGCCCCTCGTGGTCACCCCGCGTCGGCTCACGCGCGAGCCAACAACACCAGCATTGAGTACAACGACATGGAACTGACGCCTCGCGAAAAAGACAAGCTGCTGATCTTCACCGCCGCCCTGCTGGCCGAGCGCCGCAAGGCCCGGGGCCTCAAGCTCAACTACCCCGAGGCCATGGCCCTGATCAGCGCCGCCGTGATGGAAGGTGCCCGCGACGGCAAGACCGTGGCGCAGCTGATGAGCGAGGGCCGCACCGTGCTGACCCGCGCGGACGTGATGGACGGCATCGCCGAGATGATTCCGGACATCCAGGTCGAGGCCACCTTCCCCGATGGCACCAAGCTCGTCACCGTGCACCAGCCGATCGTCTGACCCCTTTTCTCCCTCTTTCTCTCTGTGGAGCCCCCATGCGCATCGCACTCTCACACCGCCACACAGCCGCTCTTCTCTTCATGGCTGCCAGTGCCATCAGTACCAGTGCCGTCGCCCATACCGGCGCTGAAACCCACATCCACAGCAGTTTTCTGAGCGGCTTTGCCCACCCATTCTTTGGCCTGGACCACCTGGCCGCCATGGTGGCCGTGGGCCTGTGGAGCGCCCTGGCCGCGCGCCGCGCCGGCCGCGAACTGCTGTGGGGCCCCGTGGGCTTTGCCTCCATGCTGCTGGCGGGCGCCGTGCTGGGCCTGCAGGGCGTGGCACTGCCCGCGGTGGAACCGATGATTGCAGCCTCGCTGCTGGCCACCGGCCTGCTCGTCGTGTCGCGCCTGCGCGTTCCCGGCCTGGTGGCCGCGCTGGGCGTGGGGGTGTTTGCCGTGTTCCATGGCGTGGCCCACGGCCACGAGCTGGCGGGCAGCGACAGCGCCTGGCAAACCCTGGCGGGCATGCTGGCCGCCACCGTGCTGCTGCATGGCGCGGGCCTGGCGGCGGGCTGGGCGCTGCGCCACCGCCACGTGTGGCTGGCGCGCGCTGCGGGTGCGGGCGTGGCAGTGTTCGGTGGTGCGCTGCTGGCGCAGATGGCCTGAGCCAATCCGCCCCACAGGAGCATCCCATGATCCCAGGCGAACTCTTCACCGAACCCGGCGAACACCCGCTCAACACGGGCCGCCGCACCCTCACGCTGGTGGTGCGCAACACCGGCGACCGCCCCATCCAGGTGGGCTCGCACTACCACTTTGCCGAGACCAACAACGCACTGGGCTTTGACCGCGCCGCCGCACGCGGCATGCGGCTGAACATCGCATCGGGCACGGCCGTGCGCTTCGAGCCCGGCCAGGAGCGCACCGTGGAACTGGTGGACTACGCGGGCCAGCGCCGGGTGTATGGCTTTCAGGGCCTGACGCACGGCGCCCTGTAGAAACACCAAGCCAAAACAGCCTCCAGCGCCTGTTGAACAAGCGCTGGCAGCTATCAAAAATATAGTCATCAGTTCTCGCGGAGCACACCCCATGGCAACCATTGGACGACGCGCCTACGCCGAAATGTTCGGCCCCACCGTGGGCGACCGCGTGCGCCTGGCCGATACCGAACTCATCCTGGAGGTGGAGGCTGACTACACCCTGCGCGCGGGCAGCTACGGCGAAGAGGTGAAGTTTGGCGGCGGCAAGACCATCCGCGACGGCATGGCGCAAAGCCAGCGCAGCAATGCACAAGGCGCGGTGGACACGGTGCTGACCAACGCCCTGGTGGTGGACCACACCGGCATCTTCAAGGCCGATATCGGACTCAGGGCAGGCCGCATTGCCGCCATCGGCAAGGCGGGCAACCCCGACACCCAGCCGGGCGTGGACATCATCATCGGCCCCGGCACCGAGGTCATCAGCTGCGAGGGCAACATCGTCACCGCGGGCGGCATCGACAGCCACATCCACTTCATCTGCCCGCAGCAGATCGAGGAAGCCCTGGCCAGCGGCGTGACCACCATGCTGGGCGGCGGCACCGGCCCCGCCACGGGCACGCTGGCCACCACCTGCACGTCGGGCCCCTTCAACCTGGAGCGCATGCTGCAGGCGGCAGACGCCTTCCCCATGAACCTGGGCTTTCTGGGCAAGGGCAACGCCAGCCTGCCCGATGCGCTGCATGAGCAGATCAACGCGGGCGCCATCGGCCTCAAGCTGCACGAGGACTGGGGCACCACCCCCTCGGCCATCAGCAACTGCCTGGACGTGGCCGAAGCCACCGACACGCAGGTGGCCATCCACAGCGACACGCTCAACGAATCAGGCTTTGTGGAGGACACCATCGGGGCCGTGGGCGGGCGCGGCATCTGCGCCTTCCACACCGAAGGCGCGGGTGGCGGCCACGCGCCGGACATCCTGCGCGTGGTGGGCGAGGACAACTTCCTGCCCAGCTCCACCAACCCCACCATGCCCTACACGCACAACACGCTGGACGAGCATGTGGACATGCTCATGGTGTGCCACCACCTCGATGCCAGCATTGCCGAAGACCTGGCCTTTGCCGAAAGCCGCATCCGCAAGGAGACGATTGCCGCGGAAGACATCCTGCACGACCTGGGCGCCATCAGCATGATGTCCAGCGACAGCCAGGCCATGGGCCGCGTGGGCGAAGTCATCCTGCGCACCTGGCAAACCGCGCACAAGATGAAGGTGCAGCGCGGCAGCCTGCAAGGTGACACCGCCCGCAACGACAACACGCGCATCAAGCGCTACGTGGCCAAATACACCATCAACCCCGCGATTGCCCACGGCATCAGCCACGAGGTGGGCTCGCTCGAAGTGGGCAAATGGGCTGACATCGTGATCTGGAAGCCCGCCTTCTTCGGCGTGAAGCCCGCGCTCATCCTGAAGGGCGGCATGATCGCCATGGCTGCGATGGGCGACCCCAACGCGTCCATCCCCACGCCGCAGCCCGTGCACTACCGGCCGATGTTCGGCGCGTTCGGCGGGGCCATTGCCAAGACGTCGCTCACCTTCGTGTCGCAGGCAGGCTTGCATGCCGGCATCGGCGAGCGCTTCGGCCTGCGCAAGACGCTGTCCGCCGTGAACAACATCCGCGGCATCCGCAAGCGCGACATGGTGCACAACAGCTACACCCCGAAGATGGAAGTGGACGCCCAGACCTACACCGTGCGCGCCGACGGCCAACTGCTCACCTGCGAGCCCGCCACGGTGCTGCCCATGGCGCAGCGGTACTTCCTGTTCTGAGGTCGCGCTCCATGAATGCTGTGCTGCAAGACCTGCACATCCGCCTGGACGACCTGAGCGATCCGCGCATCGAAGCCTTCATGCAGGAACACCTGCAGGACATGTACGCGGTGTCGCCGCCGGAAAGCGTGCATGCCCTGGAGATGGACCAGCTGCGCCAGCCCGGCATTGCCTTCTGGTCCGCCTGGCTGCCTGACGCGGAGGGCGACGTGCTGGTGGGCACCGGCGCGCTCAAGCAGCTCGACGCCACCCACGCCGAACTCAAGTCCATGCGCACCAGCGCCCGCCACCGGGGCCAGGGCATCGCCCGCCAGTTGCTGAACCACCTGCTCCACGAGGCCCGCTCGCGCGGCTTTGCCCGCATGAGCCTGGAGACGGGCCCGCAGCCCTTCTTCGAGCCCGCGCGCCAGCTGTATTTCCAGAACGGCTTTTCCGAGTGCGGCCCCTTTGCCGACTACGGCCCCGACCCTTACAGCTTCTTCATGACCCGTCGGCTGTAAACCGGGGGCGCCCAACAGGGTTGCGCCCCTGGCCGACAATGCACGGTCTACCCGCTGGAACAAAGAAAAGAAACGCCATGATCCAAGCCTCCAAGCTCATCCCCCAAGGCAAAGGCCTTGCTCCCGTTCTGGTCAAGCGCGCCACCACCATCGAACTGGACTGGGACGTGCGCCAGAAAAGCCGTTTCGCGGCCACCGACTCCGCCGGGCGCGAGCTGGGCATCTTCCTGCCGCGCGGCACGCTGGTGCGCGGTGGCGATGTGCTCGTGGCCGAAGACGGCTCCATGGTCCGCGTGATCGCGGCGCCGCAGCCCGTGCTGGTCATCACACACTGCGCCAACCATGGCAGCCCGTTCGACCTGACCCGCGCCGCCTACCACCTGGGCAACCGCCATGTGCCCATCGAGCTGCAGCCCGATCACCTCAAGATCGAACCTGACCACGTGCTGGCCGACATGCTGCGCGCCATGCACTTGATCGTCAAAGCGCAGGACCTGCCGTTTGAACCCGAGGGCGGCGCCTATGCCGCAGGGCACGGCGGCCATGACCATGACCACGGGCACGATCATGGGCATTCCCACGATGCCGGCCAGGGTCACGGCCATGCGCACGGACACGAACAAGGCGCCGCCCCGGCCCGCGCCCGCCCCGTGGCCATCCCGGTCGTCGCCCAGGGCCATGTGCACGGCCCCGGCTGCAACCACGGCCATGACCATGAAAGCCACGGACACAGCCACTGACGGGCTGAGTACATCCCTTCCCCGCCATGCGCCTCGAACGCCCCGCCTCCCTGCCGGCAGCCAGCCTGCTGCAGCTCATCTGGCTCGCCTCGCCCGCGCTGCCCGTGGGCGGCTTCTCGTATTCCGAGGGGCTGGAAAGCGCGATTGAAAACGCAGGCATCGCCAGCGAAGCCGCCGTGGCCGACTGGCTGCTGGACCAGTTGCACATCACCCAGGCACGCGGCGACATGGCCCTGATCGCCAAGGCCGTGGGCGCCTGGCGCCGCGCCGACTGGGCGCATGTGCGTGAACTCAACGACTGGGTGCTGCACACCCGTGAAACCAGCGAACTGAGGCTGCAGACCGAGCAGATGGGCCGGTCGATGGCCGACTGGCTGCGCAACCAGCACCAGGACGATGAAGAGACCCTGCCCAGAATCCGCCACCTGGCCGCACTGCCCCCGACCTACCCCGTGGCATTCGCGCTGGCCGCCTCCACCACCCAGGCGCCCGTGCGCGACGTGCTGCTGGCCTACGCCTTTGGCTGGGCCGAAAACATGGTCCAGGCCGCACTCAAGTCCATGCAACTGGGCCAAAGCGCTGGCCAGCGCATCCTGGCACGCCTGGCCGATGCCATCCCCCCCGCCGCCGACCACGCCATCGGCCTGATGGACTGCGAGCGCCAGGCCTTTTCTCCCATGCTGGCCATCCTGAGTTCCCAGCACGAAACCCAATACTCCCGCCTCTTCCGATCATGACCACCAGCACCCTGCACCACATCCCGAACCGTACCAAGCAACTGCCCCCCCTGCGCGTGGGCATCGGCGGCCCGGTAGGCTCCGGCAAGACCACGCTGCTGGAAATGCTGTGCAAGGCCATGCGCGACGACTACGACCTCGTCGCCATCACCAACGACATCTACACCAAGGAAGACCAGCGCCTGCTCACGGTGAGCGGCGCGCTGCCACCCGAGCGCATCCTGGGCGTGGAGACCGGAGGCTGCCCCCACACCGCCATCCGCGAAGACTGCTCCATCAACCTCGAAGCCATCGACCGCATGCTGGGCGAGTTCCCCAATGCCGACATCGTGTTCGTGGAAAGCGGCGGCGACAACCTCGCCGCCACCTTCAGCCCCGAGCTGAGCGACCTCACCATCTACGTCATCGACGTCGCCGCCGGCGAAAAAATCCCCCGCAAGGGCGGCCCCGGCATCACCAAGAGCGACCTGTTCATCATCAACAAGACCGACCTGGCCCCCCACGTGGGCGCCAACCTGGACGTCATGCACGCCGACACCACCCGCATGCGCACCAACGCCCAGGGTCTCAAGCCCTTCGTGATGACCAACCTCAAGACATTGGCAGGCGTGGCCGATGTGGTGAAGTTCATCGAGACGCGCGGCATGCTGCTAAAACCCGCGCCCGCCGTGGGCTAGAATTCGCGCCTTCCCTCCCGGAGACTTGGGTGAGCGGTTTAAACCAGCAGTCTTGAAAACTGCCGACGGGCAACCGTCCGTGAGTTCGAATCTCACAGTCTCCGCCATGCCTTGACGCGGCTTTTCAGCCGTGCAAGTAGCTCGCTTTCCTTCTCCGCCTCCATGGCCGCAATGGCCATCCAATGTTCGGGCTCTTCTCCCAATTCGATAGCAAAGTTTCCTGCAAGGACGGGACTTAGGCGGCCCTGTTTCTTTGCCTGCGAGAACGCGCTGGGCGTGATGTTGAACGTTCTTGCCCACGCTGCTGCGTTCTGACGTTCAAGCGCTTTTTCAAACAATTCCATGGTCTGATTCATATTCATAACCCCTCAACATTGAGAGGGTTTTAACAGATTCAGATTGCCAGAGGATTAACAGGGTCTCAACATTCAGACGGTCTCAATACTGAGCACTGAATCTGGAGCCGCCATGACCTCAACACCCTCCGTTTGCACACCCCCTGCCACCAAACGGCCCGGCGGCAGCTTGGCGGCTCCAGCCGATGCCGGGCAGGGGGTGCGCATCTTGGCGCAGGACTATCGCTCGGCGCGCATGTCCATCAATTCGGCGGGCATGGTTGGAACCGCTGGTGATTCGAAGTCGTCTCTGACGCGGTCAATGTCCGGCACTCGCGGATATCGCAGCACCCGATACCCCGCATTCACTAGCAGCACATCGCGGGCTCCGTCTTCCTTCTCCCGCCCTCGATGGCTGCTGTCGTCCAGCTCCACCACAGCCAAAACGCGGAATGCCTTGTCGCAAACCACGAAGTCCGCAACCTTGCGATCGAACGTGTTGCGCGCCGCATATGACCGGGCTGTCAGTAGCGCACTGAAGCTCACTTGCGCCAGCACGACAAGCTCAGGTAAAGCCTGCACAAGCCGGTTGTACATGGCTTGCTCACGGTCGGTCATCAGTGCTTTTTGTTTGGGCTTTTCGCCTTTGCCTCCGCGCTTCTTGTTCGCCCCTGTCATCACTGCCACGACGACCAGCAGCAGGGCCAGCACTGCCAGCAAAACGAATAAATTTTTCATTGGTACTCCCTCTGTTGCAGGAGGAAGTTTCGCATGACCGATAGGCCCATCTTCAACCGTCAATCCGGCGCAGGCATGGTGCCCATGTTCATTGGCCGCGTCCCTCACCAATGGCAGCATGTCCTCGCCTTCCTCGATGCACTACCCAAACAAGACGACGCGGCCGCGACCGGCAAGCGAAGCGCGGGCGCGGCCGCGCCGGCTGTTGTTGCTGATTCTTCTGCTATCAATTTTGGGGGGTGCGTAGCGTCAGCAACAGCTGTCCCCGATGGTAATCACGGGGACAACTTCGAAGGGGGCAGAGCGTGACGATCGCCACCCCCCTCGTCCTCGATGGAAACGAAGTCCTGCTTCGTTTGCATGAAGAGCGCACCGTGACGGGTTCGCCAGTTCATATCGACTGGCTGCGTTTCACGTTGAATCTCCGGTTCGCTCCCATCCCCACGGTGGACACCCTGTTTCCCCCACGCGATGACACCGCCGATTGGGAAAAATCCGCCCACACCATCAGCGAAGAAGACCGTCGACGCCACGATTTGGCCCGCATCCTCCGTGGCCTGGATGATCCCGACTTCGCAGCCACCACCCAGGCCCTGGAGCTTGCAGAGAACGTGTGCGAACTGTTGGGCGATGGCTTCACCGTGGACCCTGAGCTGAAGAAGGGCCACGACTTCTACCGCTACCGCTGGTCGATCATGCGCGCAGGCTCCGAATGCGGCTGGGTGGGATGCCTGTCCAGCGGCGACAGCCCGCGACAGTCCGCCCAGGCCAAAACCCTGCACTGCAACCTCTACGGCGCGGCCTGCACCTTTGCCCGTCCTGGCTGGCACTACCAGATGGCCGACTACCTGGAAGAGCACCGCGCAGTGGTCACGCGTTGCGATCTGGCGCTTGATTTTTTCGAGGGCATCTCAGGCGGCATGGACCGCATCGGCGCCGACTATGACGCGGGTTTGATGGACCACCTCGGCCACCGGCCTAAGCACAGCTGCGTGGGTGCATGGCGCGCTGGTGGCGTGGGCCGATCCTTCTACTTCGGCAGCAAGGCTGCAGGCAAGCAGACCAACGTCTATGACAAGGGTGTGCAGCTGTACGGCGAACAGGATGCCACCGGCTGGCAGCGCATCGAAGTGCGCTACGGCAACCAAAAGCGCTTGCTCCCTGTCGATCTGCTGCGCAGGCCCGCCAACTTCTTTGCAGGCACCAGCGAATGGCACGCGCTGCTGCTGGCCGAGCACGGCGAAGTGGCCCAGGCCGAACCCATCAAAACAGAGCCGCGCCTACCGCTCGAAACGCTGATGGCCGAGTGCACGCGCAACGCACGTTGGTTCTTCTCCACCGCTGGCAAATCCGCCGCCCTGGCCTTCCTCTACATGGACCGAGAAACCCTGGCGGGCTTCATAGAGAACTGCGCCGAGCTTCCTGGCCGCCTGTCGAAGTTCAAGCGTCAGGAGGTCGAGCGCGTCTATCAAGCGATGTTCAAAAAAGTCTCTGGCACCAGCGTTGGCCCCGCTGCGTTCGCCGCATAACCCAGGCCAAAAAGGAAACCCAAATGCGTATGCAAAGCCAAGCCGTGTTGCACGGTATCAAGTCCAGTAAGGGCGACTACGAAGGCCGCGCTTTCGACTCCACCACGTTCCACCTCTCGGTGGATATGGGTCAAAGCTCCAGCGGCGAGAGCATCGGCGTGGTCACCCGCCCGTTCAAGTTCGGCGACTCGTCGGAGTTCCAGAAGTGGGCGCACTTGAAAGCCAAATGGCCCATCACCGGTGTGATGTGCGATTGCGAATTCGACGTGGTCGCAGGTGCTGACAACTCCACCAAGCTCACGCTCCTGGGCATCCGCCCCGCAGCCACGGCCAAAGCCGCAGCCTGACCATGCGCCTCGTCATCCAGTCGCGCACCACGGGCTGCTTTCTCGCGCCCAACGTTGAGGACGGACAGCCCGAATGGGTCATGTTGCTGTCCGAGGCTGCAACGCTGGATGACGTGGAAACCTGCGTCCAGCTGATCGAAGACCACGCCGAGCCGTTTCACCGGCCTGCTGTCGTGGACCTTGACGACCTCTATGGAAAGTCCCTTCATGCCTGAAATCGACCTCCCTCACGTGGCCCGGCAACTCGCCATCCTGGGCATCTGCAGCGGCTTCGTAGGCGCTGCCCTGTGGACCCTCGTCACGGGCTCCCTCGGTGTCCTGGCCGCACGCCTGCACGCCCGCGCCGTGCGCCGTCAACGCATCGCCCAAGCACGTGCCCGCGCCACCGGCCATGCCTGAACAAACCATTCAATGCGCCTCGGCCTGCACGGTCACTGTGGTGCACGAAATCACGCTTCCCGTTCTCGATCTGAGCCCGGCTGAAGCGGCACAAATCAGCAGCGCCATCCTGCTGGTGTGGTCTGTGGGATGGGCCTTCCGGTCCCTCATCCAGACCATTCGATCCGATGGAAATTCATCAACCCAAGAGGACTGAAAAATGAACCGCATCAATGCACAAACCCGCCGCTTTGCCACTGCTGCCG
Organism: Acidovorax sp. A79; assembly: GCF_041154505.1. Classification (GTDB taxonomy): domain Bacteria; phylum Pseudomonadota; class Gammaproteobacteria; order Burkholderiales; family Burkholderiaceae_C; genus Acidovorax. Next base: position 4,474,670 of record NZ_AP028672.1, on the reverse strand, counting down.
CAGTCGGTGCCCTGGCTCTTGTCAACAACGCGCACGCCGCCATCGATGTGACCGGCGTGGTCTCCGAGATCGGCGACACCATCGCGCCCATCGGCCTGATCGGCGCCGCCGTGCTGCTGGTCGTGGTGGCGATTGCCGCCTTCAAGTGGGTGCGCCGCGCTATCTCCTAAGCGCCCCTCGCATGTGCTCCCTGACCGGCCGGCAGGGGCCTTGCAAAAGTCCACGCGGTGGGCTTCTTCAAGGTGCAAAGCAAATGGGCCTCTTCGTCATCGTCGCAATCCTGGGGGCCGCATGGCTGATCTTCTCCGCGTAGCGCTGGTGCGCGCTCTCCTGCTGCTCTCCCTCGTATGGTCCGTGCCGTCCTCGGCGCTCCAGGTCATCACTACGTATCCGCCGAACACATGCAACGCTCAGAATCATCCTCGTGGGTACACGAACATTCCAGACGCTACGGCAACGTGGATTTGCGGCATCAGTGGGGTTGAGAGCAACTGTGGATGGAGCTACGTTTCTCCGACTTACGGATGGGATGGCACCGCCGCTAACGGCGTTGTTAATGGCGTGTGCAACCTCCCCCCTCCCGTCAATAGCTGCACCTCCGGCGCTACGCTCGGAACGAACGCGCACGGAGACCGTACGTGTACCTGCGATTCGGGCCTCACGGAACAAAACGGCCAATGCAAACCACCGGTGACAAGCTGTCCGCCTGGGCAGCATGAGGAGGGTGGTGCATGTGTCCCCGACGCCTGCAAACCCAATGAAGTCCGCGTCAACGGCGTGTGTGTTCCAGAGCCACCGTGCGATCCCGGATATACGCGCATCAACGGCAAGTGCGTGAAAGACAAATGCCCGAAGGCTGGCACCAGCGCCGGGGAGGGCTGGGAGATGGACTCGGCGGCCACGGAATATGCATGCTTGGATCAGGGCGTGAGCTTCGATGGTCCCGTGCAGTACTGCATGATCAAGGTGGTCAACACCGTGGACGTCAGCTACAACGGCAAGACGTTCTACTATGGGAGCGGCACATACACGGGCGGTCAGTGCCAGGGCGGCACGGGTGGCGGTGATGGTCCCGGCACTGGCCCCGGCGAGGGCCCTGGAGAGGGTCCGGGCGAAGGTCCTGGTACGGGTCCTGGCACCGGTCCTGGCACGAACCCTGGTGGCGGCCCCAAGCCACCGGACCCCAACAATCCGCCCCCTCCACCGCCGCCTCCGGTCCCCCCGGACAGCAATGGCAATTGCCCGCCTGGAACCCAGCGCTACAGCAACGGTAATTGCTATGCGCCCACCCCGCCGCCGCAGCCACCAAACAGCAATGGCACGTGCCCACCTGGAACCTCCAAGGTAGGCACCAGCTGCGTCTCGCCCTCGCCGCCCGGCAAGCCCATCCCGGAAAAACCAAACGAGAACGGCGACTGTGGTCCAGGCTTCCACCGCGAGGGGAATTGGTGCGTGATCAACCCCAAACCTCCCGAAGGCGGCACCTGTCCCGTGGGCACGCACTTGGTCAATGAACTCTGCGTCTGGAATCCCGGTGTACCGCCCGATGGTGGTGGCAATGGCAATGGGGACGGCGACGGTGATGGGGATAGCGGTTTTGCGGGCTCATGTGCTGCAGGCTTCAATTGCGAAGGGGATGCCATTCAGTGCGCGATTGCGAAGGAGCAGCACATCAGGGCCTGTAAGCTGTTCGACGACAAAAGCGCGGAGTCTGAGCTCTACGACAAGGAAAAGGGCAAGGAAGGCGTGCAGACAAAAGACCTTCCCGGTAACAAGTCCGAGACCATGACGGGCCGCATCAACATGAGCGATGCACTGGGCGGTGGTGGTCAATGCATTCAGGACCTGAGCGTCGTTGTGATGGGCCAGTCTATGACCCTGCCTTTCAGCAAGATCTATCCAAGCATCGCGGTCATTGGAAACATCATGGTCGCGGTGTCGCTGCTGCTGGCCGCTCGTATTCTTGTGAGGGGGTAAGCCATGCCTGTATTCATCGCTGCCATCGGCGGCATGCTCTTGAATCTCGTCGGCTCGCTGGTTGGCCGTGTGTTGATCGCCTTGGGCATGTGCGTCATCACCTATACCGGCGTGAACGCCGCGCTGGATGAGCTCAAGAATCAAGCCATTCAGCAGTTTTCATCCCTGCCCCCTGAGGTGTTCTCGATGCTTGCGGCCATGAAGGTGGGGGTGGCTATCAGCATCGTGACCAGCGCCATGGCGGCACGCATGCTGCTCGATGGCCTCACGTCCGATACGTTCAAGCGCTGGGCGCTCAAGGTATAGCCCATGCTGCACATCATCAGCGGCGCCAATGGCGCGGGAAAGACCCTGAACACCCTCAAATGGGTACGTGAGCGCCAGCTCAAGGAAAACCGCCCCGTGTGTCACAACGGGCGCTTTGAACCCGTCGAAGGCGGGGAGCTTGCGGGCTGGAAAAAAATCGACTTCAAGGATTGGCAGGCAGAGCCGGATGGCACGATCTTTCTGATCGATGAGGCACACAATGATCTGCCAAACCGCCCGGCAGGGGCCGCAGTGCCGGACCCCGTCAAGATGCTGGCAGAGCACCGCAGGCGCGGCTTTGATTTCTATCTGGTCACCCAGCATCCCCAGAACCTCGATAGCTTCGTGCGCAGGCTCGTCGGCCCGCCTGGATGGCACCGGCACCTCAAACGCTCCTTTGGCGTCGATATGGTCAGCGTGCTGGAGTGGTCCGCCGTCAATCCCAACTGCGAGAAGGATGGCAGCGGCAAGACGGGCACGGTGACCATGCAAGCCTTCCCAAAGGAGGTCTACGGCTGGTACAAAAGCGCCAGCCTGCACACCGGCAAAAAGAAGCTGCCTGCGAAGCTCTGGGTATTCCTGGCCTGCGTGCTGCTCATCCCGCTGCTGATCTGGTTTGCATCGTCCAAGCTGCTGGCAAAGACCGAGGCGAAGGTGCAGGCGAAAACCGCCAGCGAGGCCCAGGCGCAGGCCAATGCGATGCCGCAGCAGGTAGCGGCAAAGCTCACGCCCGACCAGTACATCCAAGAGCGCTCACCGCGCCTCAAAGACTTCCCGCACACGGCCCCGGCCTATGACGAGGTGACCAAGCCCACCGTGGCGCCATACCCTGCGGCGTGCATCACGATGGGCAAAACTTGCAAGTGCTACTCACAGCAGGCCACGCTTCTGCAGGTCAGCGGCCCCGTGTGCCTGCAGATCGTGGCGCAGGGCTTCTTTGTGGACTGGCAGCAGCAGAACCAGCAACAGGGCCAACACGCCATTCAGGGCCCGCAGATGCAGCCTATGCAGGTCCGGGGGCGCCCCGCAGAGCCACCACCGCAGCAGGTGCGCACGGTGCCCATGCCGACCCCGCAGTTACAGCAGCCTGGCCAGATCACCCAGGCAGACATACCCCAGGCGCTGGGCATCAGAAACCCTGCGTTCAATGTCCACCCGCACAACAGCGGCAGTCAAGGCGGCTGACGTCGCGCCACATCGTTCTGAGAGACAAACCGGGGCCCCGGGAACGGAGGCCTTGTGCCGCAGTGGTGGGGTCGGGGTATGGGGTGAAAAACCCCATGTCAGCCGGTTATGCAACCCGTGCCCTATCTAGACCAGCGATACACTGTTTTACAGGAGGGACAACATGCAAAGGCGCTCGTACCAGACAGAGGACGAAGGGTCGTTTCTGCTGGACATCATCAAGATTGCAATCGGCGTATTCATCGGCGGGCTTGCAGCTGCCTTCACGTACGAAGCCATCCTTGCATACCGGACTGAAATGGCGATACGCAAGGTGCAAGAGGAAGTCAAAGCCCAGGCGGACCGCATCGAAAGGCAAGACGCCCGTCGTCGCCAAGCCGAGTCCGAGACCCGCGATGCAGCGCAGCTTGAGGCGGATCAACTCCGCTCTGCCAAGGCTCTCGCGCAGCGACTGGAGACCGAGCGCCAGCAGCGCAAAGATGCCGCCTGGGCTAAGTTCTACCAGCCTTCTCCCAACTGCAAGATCGACCCCGGCACCACCCCGTGCGCCAACGAACACATGGTTGCTCGGAAGCGCTTTGAAGGCCAATACGTAGACCGTTGACCTCCTACGGCTACGCGCGCGTTTCCACCACCGAGCAGAACACCGCCGTGCAGCTCGCGGCCTTCAAACGCGCGGGAATCAAACACGTTGTGCAGGAAAAGCGCAGCGGCGTCGCGCAACGCCCTGAGCTGCAAAGCCTCCTTGCTCGCCTGCGCCCCGGTGATGTTCTTGTGGTCTACAAGCTCGATCGCCTGTCCCGCAGTCTGCGCGACCTTCTTCGCCTACTGGAGTCCCTGGAGCAAGCTGGCGTCACGTTCCGCAGCCTTACGGAATCTATCGACACCAGCAGCCCAGCGGGCCGCATGTTCTGCCACATGCTGGGCGCCTTCGCGGAGTTCGAACGGGCCATGATTCGTGAGCGCTGCGCCGCTGGATTTGAGGCCGCTAAGGCAAGAGGCCAAACGTTCGGAAGGGCACGTTCTATGCCCCAAAAGACCGAGGCAAAATTAGTCCGCATGTACCTCTCAGGCAACTACACAATGCAGGCCCTCGCGGATCACTTTGGCGTGCACACTTCCAGTGTCAAACGTGCAGTTTACAGAATCACGAAACCCGAGCACAGCAGCTTAAGATAGCGACGTGCGTATCTCATTGCATAGACAGGAAACGGCCAGTACCGGCCGTTGGCTGATGCCGTTCACCTCGACCAGAAGAAGCCGCCATGACTAGGTATCAAGTCGCAATAGTTCTGCTTATCTTTGCCGTTGTGCAGTCAATCTTGGCTGTAAAAATCGCCAAGCTAAGCAAGCGCAGGTCTTCACAAAAATCTGCGCAACTCGATGTAGAAATTAACCGTCTGAATGCAATTAGCAAGCGTATTCAAGTGGCGGCTTGCAGTGCACTTCTTGTTTGGCTGGCAATTCAATACTTCGCATAGCCGCCAAAACCAGCCGTGGCAGACGGTTGGATCCAACCCCCTCGAAAGCGGACGTTCGTCGCAGAATCAGGAGCTAGCTGGAGGCAAAGGAATGCAAATTCGTCGAGCGCGTGAGTCGGACCAAGATGCGGTGCTCAGCCTGTACCGTGAGCTACGTCCAAGAGCTATCGCGCGTGGACGCTCCTCATGTCAAACGTTAGGTGCCCTTTGAAAGCGTCTGTGGCGATCTCGATTGGCGTCTTGTGCAGCCTGGTTCTGCTAGCGCTATTGTTCGCGGTACTCGGATGCCACGAGCTCCTTGTGCCTGGCGTCCTTGTATTGCTTGCACTTGGGGTGTTTGCTTTACTGCGCGCACGGCTGTTTGTGCGCATGGGGGCCTCGGTGTTGATGTTTGCTATCGATGTAGCGCTTGCCTCGCAAGCGATGTGCAGGTCTGACTCCGAGCCCAAATCCGCACCTAGCTCAGAGCCTAGTCGACGAGGTACACCTAACCTCCCCATCGAGCGGCAGCTGTCGGCAAGCCGCTAGCTGCCGCTCATGTCGAACGTTGAGCGTCCGCTTTGCTAGCCGCCACCGACTGCTCCTGGCCGAATTCTGCCCCCTGCGTTCGGCGAACATCGGCTTGAAGCTAGGTCGCGGAAACTGCTCTACAACGCTTTGGATGGCTGTTGCCTGATTTTTGTCCAGTACTCATCGGCAATGTCGGCATCAATGGCTGGCTGAACATTTGTCTCGTACAGCGCATCTCTACCGTCTCGACGCGGACCCGAAATCCAATAGTGTTCACCAGTCTCGACGTCAAAGTAGTTTGACTTGAATCCAGTGCCTTTGAGGCTCTGAAACGCTTTACCTTGGTAATACAGAGTCGCACCTGTCTTCGACACAGTCACACGGCCAATTCGCGCAGGCCCGGTAAGGCCGCCCGACTTCGCTTCGATGTACATGATTCTGCTTTTCATAACTTCTGACGCCCGCTCCTGGCCGATAGCGGAAAGTCTATCAGCGGTGCTATTTGCGACACACGATCCGCATGGTCGCGGCATACGCAACTAGAAGAGTCCCCTCAGGCAAGCGAACAAACACGCTGCACTCTAGAAATCCCTACAAGTGTTTGGTTCGAAAACCACAGTCTCCGCCAGAACGCAAGAATGGCACCCCCGCAGTGGGGACCTCTTTGTCTTCGCGTGGCCGATCACAATGAAGGGCATCCGACAGGCCTTTCATTTCCGCACAAGCCGAACTCGCTACGGCTGGCCATGGCAAGCACCGTGGTGGCGCACCTTCGGTCATCCTGAACGGTATCCATCAACGACCCGGCATCCATCACCCCCCGGAAACCGGCGGGGCGAAGCCCAGCACGCCGTCCACCAGCAGCATCAAGAGTGCTGCGCGCAAGTCGTCGCTGGTGTCCGTAACCCCCGTGACGAGGCCGCGCTGCACCCAAATGGCGCGCCCATTGAAGTTCGCGTCGCCCGTGGTGGATTGCAGGTGGCGCGCCAGGATCTCAACCCGTGCATAGTCGCTGTCCGAAATCGAATTTGCAACCGTGATGGTGCTGCTCATGGAGTCCTTGGCGAATCCGGTCAGTGCGCCTCAAGGTTCAATCATTCATCGCGTGCCTGGCACCCTGCGCGCGGCGCGGCGCATTCACAAAGCCACCTTTCAGCGCGTCTTCCACCACGAGCCGGAGGAGGTTCTCGCGCAAGCTGTCGACAGTGTCGGTGACCACGAACTCCTCGACCGGGCCCCGGGTGACCGCGATGGCAACGCCGTCGAAGTTGGCGTCGGTCTGCTGAAGGCAACGCATTACGTCCAGCACACGTTCAAAAGCCTCTTGCGGCACCTTCTGTGCAATGGTGATGTGGATGTTCATGTCTGACCTGGGTTGCAGGGTTGCTGAGCTTGCAGCGAAGAGACCCAGCCCCAGCGGTCATCGATGCCGCCTCCAGCTTGCGCCACCGCGCGGCATCCGTCTATGGGCGCGGTCCTACATCCTCGCTTTTATCTTTGCGATGGATGGATGAATGAATGGACTGGCCGCGCGCAATGGCCGAGGTGCTTGTGCGAACCGCGATGTCCTTGACGCCATCATCCCTGCACCTTCGCACCACGCAGCAGGGCGCAAAAAAAGCCCACCGGAGTGGGCTCTGCGCTGTGCAACAGCCTGGCTCAGCGTTGCCGGCGCCGCAGCCCCACGAGAGCACCGGCGGCCAGCAGGCCAGACATGAGGAGCATGGCCCATTCACTGAGCGTGGGAATGCTGGCTGTCGAAGCCACCACAATGGTGAAGGAATCTGCGGTGGGCCCAGCCCCCCAGGTCCAGGTATAGGAGCCCGGGGTGAGGCCGAGGGCCGCCATCGTGGTTCCCGCCCAGGTCGTTGTGGAGGGCGCCAGGGGGGCGCCGGAAACATAGCCGACGGGCACTCCAATCCACGCCCCCGAAGTGATGCCCGCCGCGTCGCCGGTGGTACTGGAGGACAGGATGCCTGCGCCCGACCCATAGTCCGCAGGCCCCAGCGTGGTGATCGCATAGATGCTCGACGGCGGCGTTCCGACCAGAGCCATTCCAAGATTGGGGATGATCACCGCCGGTGAAATGGTGTTCCCGGCAAAAGTCGCCCCCGAGGTGTTGATGCTGCCGCTTCCCGTGGCGACGACATCTGGGCCGCTCTGAACAAAATTCAGCGTGTACGCAGCGTGTGAATGGCCGCAAGCAAACACCAGCGCCATGGCCGCGCATTGGACGATTTTCATTGATTCCCCCTGTGAGCGGACGTTTGTAACACGCCGTGAGAAGTCGGCCAACTTCTGGCTGCGCACGTGGCCGCACGGCAGGCGGCGGGCAGGGGTGAAGCCCCGCGGCCGCTGACTCGAAACAAAGCCCTCGCGGCTGCTGTCCGGACCGGCTCCGTTGGTTCGCAGGCCCTCAGCGCCCCCGGCCAGCACGCAAAAAAAAGCCCGCAGTGCGCGGGCTGAACACTTGCTTGTGCAAGCGGGAGGGATGTCGAGAGGGTATCGACGCACGCATCCTAAAACGCCCGTCTTGTGCCAGCTGTAGGACAACATCGCGTGCGGTCCGCGCCGCCGCGGGCAGGGGCTACCGGGCCGATGCAAACCCGCAGGCCGGGTTGTTACGCGCGGACACGCCGCCCGGCGGAGGGTTCTAGTATGGTGAGCGGATTCGATACCCGAAGGATCCACATGTTGAAAGCTTCTCTTGCCCTTGTGGGCGGCGTGACCTTGGCTGCCGCCATGACGGGCTGCTCCGGTTATGGCCAGACACCCGCCCCGTCCTCCTCCAGCGGGCCCGGCAGCGCCACGCCTTCACCGGCGGCGCCTGCGGCAGCGGTGTGCAACGCCCAGCCCGCGCAGTTCGCGGTGGGGCAGAACAGCACCTCCTCGGTCATGGAGTCCGCACGCGCCCGCTCGGGCGCGCAACTGGCCCGCATCCTGCGGCCGGGGCAGATGATCACCAAGGAGTTTGATGCGCAGCGCCTGAACCTGGAGGTGGATGCCAACGGGCGGATCATCGCCGTGCGCTGCGGCTGACCCGGCCCGCGACACCGGGCACGCGGCGGGCGCCCGCGATCCTTCAGTCGGCCAGAAAGAGTTCCTGCAGGTCGCTCAGGAAATCGAAGCCCCGCTCCGTCGGGCGCACGCGGGCCATGTCGCGTTCGATCAAGCCCTTGCGCTCGGCCGCCTCCAGGCCTTTGGCGATGGCGGTGACGGGCAGGCCGGTGCGGGCCATGAAGTCCTGCAGCGCAAAGCCCTCGCGCAGCCGCAAGGCATTGAGCATGAATTCGAACGGCAGGTCGGCGCGGCGCACCTCGTCATCCTGGGCCACGGCGCGGCCGGCCAGGGCGTTGTCCATATAGCGGCCCGGATCGCGAAAGCGCACCTGGCGCACCACGCGGTGCGCAAAGCTCAGCTTGCTGTGCGCGCCCGCGCCAATGCCCAGATAGTCGCCGAACTGCCAGTAGTTGGTGTTGTGAAAACACTGGTGCCCCGCCCGGGCGTAGGCCGAGATTTCATAGCGCCCCAGCCCCGCCTGCCCGGTCATCTCCGTGATGCGGTCCAGCATCGCATAGGCCTGGTCATCCTCGGGCACGGCCGGCGGAAACTTCGCGAAGTAGGTGTTGGGCTCGATGGTCAGGTGGTAGATGGAGATGTGCGGCGGCTTCAGAGCCAGCGCCGTCTGCATGTCCTGCTCCAGCTCTTGCAGCGTTTGCCCCGGCAGCGCGTACATGATGTCGAGGTTGAACGTGTCGAAGGCCTGGGCAGCCTCCTCCACCGCCGCCAGGGCCTGGGCGCAGTCATGCACCCGGCCCAGGGCCTGGAGGTGCCGGTCGTTGAAACTCTGCACCCCCACCGACAGGCGTGTGACGCCCGCTGCACGGAACGCTCGGAAGCGGTCTTTTTCGAAGGTGCCGGGGTTGGCCTCCAGGGTGATCTCGCAATCGGCCTCCAGCCGCAGGCGGGCGCGGATGTCGCCGATCAGCCGGTCAATGGCTGCGGGCGAGAACAGGCTGGGCGTGCCCCCGCCGATGAAGATGCTGTGCACCGTGCGGCCCCAGATCAGCGGCAGCGCCGCCTCCAGGTCGGCCATCAACGCGTCGATGTAGCGTTGCTCGGGCAAACCGCCCCCTCCCGGATCACCGGCGGCCTCGCGGTACTCATGCGAGTTGAAGTCGCAGTACGGGCATTTCTTCAGGCACCAGGGCAGGTGCACATACAAGGACAGTGGAGGCAGGCTGGGCAATTGCAGCAGGCCGGGCCGCATGTAGTGCTGGATGTCGCGCACCACGGCGGGCGCATCAGCAGCAGCAGCAGCAGCAGGAATGATGGGAATAGCCATTGCAAGCCTCAAAGGTTCATAGCGCTCGCGCCGCGGTACCCGCCTGCAGCGGGAGCTGTCGCGCGCACGACCGCCGCGCAAGGGGCGCCCAGGCGGCGCAGCTGCGTTTCACTTGCGTGCGCTGGCGGTGTCCCCCTCTGGGGGAAGGCGCGAAGCGACTCAGGGGGAACTTCATGCCAGCCAGCGCTCGCGCATCAGCGCCAGCATCTGCGCGGCAGAACGGCCACGGTGGCTGTGGGCGTTCTTCACCTCCACGGGCAGCTCGGCGAAGGTCTTGCCGAATTCAGGGATGAACATCACGGGGTCGAAGCCAAAACCGTTGCTGCCCCGGGGGGCCGTGGTGATCTCGCCCACCACGCGGCCCACCGCAATCAGCGGCTCCGGGTCCTGCGGGCTGCGCACAGCGACCAGGGTGCTGACCATTGCCGCGCGGCGGTTGGCCACGCCCTGCAGTTGCTCCAGCAGGGCCCGCACATTGTTGTCGTCACTCTTCTCGTAGCCGAACTGGGTGCAGTAGTAGGCGGTATCGACGCCCGGCAGGCCGCCAAAGGCGTCCACGCACATGCCTGCGTCGTCCGCCAATGCAGGCAGGCCCGTGTGTGCCGAGGCGAAGCGGGCCTTGCCCAGGGCGTTCTCGACAAAGGTGCGAAAAGGCTCTTCGGCCTCGCCCACGCCGAGGTCGGCCTGGCGCACCAGTTCCACGCCCAGCGGCTCGAACATGGCCTGCAGCTCCGCCAGCTTGCCGCGGTTGTTGGATGCGAGAACAATTTTCATAGGTCAAAATGGCCTCTGGCGCTTATCCATCAAGCGCTAGCAGCTATCAATAAATGAGTATTCCTGTCATGGGGTTTCCAGAAGCGAGCGCTGCTGCAGCTGCACCAGCTCTGCAATGCCCTTTTCCGCCAACGCCAGCAGCTGGTCCATCTCCGCGCGGGTAAAGGCCGCGCCCTCGGCCGTGCCCTGCACTTCCACGAAATGGCCAGCGCCGGTCATCACGATGTTCATGTCGGTGTCGCAGTCCACGTCTTCGACGTACTCCAGGTCGAGGAGCGGCGTGCCCTGAACCATGCCCACCGAAATGGCGGCCACGGGCTGCACCAGCGGTGACTGGGCGATCTTGCCGCTGGCAAGCAGCTGGTTGACCGCGTCCTGCGCCGCCACCCAGGCGCCGGTGATGGCCGCGGTGCGCGTGCCGCCGTCGGCCTGGATCACGTCGCAGTCGAGCTGGAGAGTGCGCTCGCCCAGCAGCTTCAGGTCGAACACGGCGCGCAGCGAGCGGCCGATGAGACGCTGGATCTCCTGCGTGCGGCCATTTTGCTTGCCCCGCGCGGCCTCGCGGTCGTTGCGGGTGTGGGTGGCGCGCGGCAGCATGCCGTACTCGGCCGTCACCCAGCCCTCTCCGCTGCCCCGCTTGTGGGGCGGCACCCGCTCCTCCACCGACGCGGTGCACAGCACCTTGGTGTTGCCAAATTCGATGAGCACCGAGCCCTCGGCATGCATGGTGTAGTGGCGGGTGATGCGCACGGTGCGCAACTGGTCGGCGGCGCGGCCGCCGGTACGGACAAAGGGTGTCATGGTGTGGGTGGCTCGTAAAAAAACACAAGGCGGATGAGTGAAGGACCTGCGTGCAGGGACACACTCCCGCGCCCCAAAAACTCAGGCCGCCAGATCCATCGGCGCCTGGCCGGCCGGGAACTCACGCCTTGCGGGCGGCAGAGCGGCGTATGGCTTCGTTGATTTCGGCGATGGACCGCTCAATGGCCGCGTCGTCCAGGTCATCCACCAGCCCGTCGAGCGGGCCCGCCTGGATGGTGGACGCAAACACGTCGTCGCTGATGCTGTCTGTCGAGACGCCCTGGGTGGACTCGAACGCGTCGGGGGTTTCCCATTCCATCGCCACCACCGTGACGTTGTCGCTGCTGTCGCCCGCCTTGCGCAGGGCATCCTCCACCAGCTCGGGCACCGCGTGCGACACCGCATTGCGGGCGAGCTGCTTGGCGATTTCCTCGTCGCTGAGCGTGCCCCACAGGCCGTCCGAGCACAGCAGGATGCGGTCGCCCTGCTCCAGGTACACCGGGCCCGTGATGTCGTAGATGGGTTTGGTCGGCGAGCCCAGGCAGGTGAACAGCACATTGCGGTTGATGCGCTCGAGCCCCGGCGGGGGCGAATTGCGCAGCTCCATGTACGAATGGTCGCGCGTGCGGGTGAGCAGGTCGCCGTCGCGCACCATGTACAGGCGCGAATCGCCGCAGTGGATCCAGGTGGCCGTGCCAGCCTGCAGCACGGCCGCCACCAGCGTGGTGCGGGGCGTGTCGAGCATGCCCTTGTCGGTGGCGTAGCGCAGGATCTGGTGGTGCGCGGCCAGGAGTGCGCCCGAAAGAAATTCCTGCACGTCCTTGAGCTGGGGCTTGGCCTGGCGCTGGAACAGCGCCGAGATGGTCTGCAGCGCGATCTGCGCGGCCACTTCACCTTCGGGGTGGCCGCCCATGCCGTCGGCCAGCACGAACAGGCCCGATTCGCGCGTGTAGCAATAGCCCATGCGGTCTTCGTTCTTCTCGCGGCCGCCACGGCGGCTGATCTGGAAAACCGAGAACTTCATAGTGACCCACGCAAACAAGGATGCACCACGGCATCGTTAATGAACAGGCGCCCCGCCCCAACCCGCTTCGCGTGGGTCGTTTTCATTTGGGTTTGGCTCCGATACCGGTGGCTTCACCCACCTTTTGCACGTTCTTCTTGGTGTCGGACACCAGGGTGTCCAGCTGCAGGCGCATCTTCTCGGCCACCGTGAGCTTGGTGTAGCGGCGCTCGCCCTCGCGGCTGAGCTCTTTTTGCAGCGCGAACACCGACTGCGGGCGCGACAGCGGGTCCAGCGCCATGCACCACTCCACCACCTCGATGAGGTTGTCGGAGTACACGCCGCGCAGCTTGGTCAGCGCCAGCGACAGGCGGTCTTTTTCGATGCGCTGGGGCGCCTCGTTGGGAGGAAAGCCCTGCATGCAGGCGTAGATGCAGGCACCGATGGCATAGATGTCGGTCCACGGGCCCATGGACGAGTCGCGCCGGTACATCTCGGGCGCGGCAAAGCCGGGCGTGTACATGGGGCGGATGAAGTTGCCCTCCTTGGACAGCACCTCGCGCGCGGCGCCGAAGTCGATCATCACGGCCTTGTTGTCGTCGGTGATGAAGATGTTGGCCGGCTTGATGTCGAGGTGCAGCATCTTGTGCTGGTGCACGATGCGCAGGCCGCGCAGCACCTCGTCGAACAGCGAGCGGATGGTCGACTCGCGGAACACCTTCTGCGTCTTGAGGTCACGCGCGGTGATGATGAAGTCCTGCAGGGTCGCGCCCTCCAGGTAGTTCATCACCATGTAGACGGTTTCGTTCTCGCGAAAGAAATTGAGCACGCTCACCACGGAGGCGTGCGATATCTGGGCCAGCGAGCGCCCTTCTTCAAAAAAGCTCTTGAGCCCCAGGCGGTAGAGCGAGAGTTTCTCGGACGGCACCTTGGGCAGCAATTCGCCAGGCGCGCGCGTCGCCAGGGACGACGGAAGGTACTCCTTGATGGCGACCTGCTGTCCTTCGCTGTCCGTGGCGAGGTAGACCACGCCAAAGCCCCCGGAGGACACCCTGCGAACCACGCGGTATCCACCAATGGCGGTGTCGGGCGGCAAGGGAGCCGGCTTGATTTTTGACATATTTTGCGAAGATGACTCGGGGGTAGAGCGGAACCCGGATAATCGCCGGATCGCAAGCAACCATCAAAAAGTCCAATGCCAGTTTACAGCATGACCGGATACGCCAGCGCACAGCACGGCGCATCCGCCACTGGCGCAGAAACCGAGGCCCGCGCGTCCCAATCGCGCAGGCTGGGGCTGGAAATCCGGTCGGTCAACAGCCGCTTCCTGGACCTGTCGTTCCGCCTGCCCGATGAACTGCGCGCCATGGAGCCCGCGCTGCGCAGCCTGCTGACCGCCCGGCTCAAGCGCGGCAAGGTCGAGGTCCGGGCCGCCCTGGAGAACGAGGAAAGCAACACCCTGCAGGATCCGCCCGCGCGGCTGCTGCAGCGGCTCAACTCGCTGCAGGACTCCGTCAAGGCATGGCTGCCCACCGCCGCCCCCCTCACGGTGGCCGATGCCCTGCGCCTGTGCGCCAACGCCCCGTCGGGCTCCGAGGACTGGAGCGAAGCCGTGCCCGCCCTCGCGGAAGAAGCGCTGACCGCGCTCATGGCCGCCCGCGAGCGGGAGGGCAAGCGGCTGGCCACCATGCTTCTGGACAGGGTCAAGCAGCTGCGCGCCCTGGCGGAACAGGCCGTCCCCATGGTGCCCCTGTTGGTCGAGCAGCAGCGGCTGCGCTTCATGGAGCGCTGGAAGGAGGCCATGGCCCTGACCGATGGCGCCACCCTGCCCGAGGCCGCCCGCGACCGCGCCCTGACAGAAGCCACCGCCTTTGCCATCCGTATCGACGTGGCCGAGGAAATCACCCGGCTGGACTCCCACCTGGACGAAATCGAACGCCTGCTCAAGAAGGGCGGCGAAGTGGGCAAGCGGCTGGACTTCCTGATCCAGGAACTGCACCGCGAGGCCAATACGCTGGGCTCCAAGTCTGCCGCGCTTGACCTCACACGCATCAGCGTGGACATGAAAGTGCTGATCGAGCAGATGCGCGAGCAAGTGCAAAATATCGAGTAATACTCATTTTTTGATAGCGCGTAGCGCACATCAACTATGGACTACCCCGGAAATCTCATCGTAGTTGCAGCCCCCAGCGGGGCTGGCAAATCCAGCCTCGTCAAGGCCCTGCTGGAGCTGGACTCCCACGTCCACCTGTCCATCTCCCACACCACCCGCGCGCCACGCGGCCAGGAAAAACACGGCCGCGACTATTACTTCGCCTCGCAGTCCGAATTCGACGCCATGGTGGAGGGCAATGCCTTCGTGGAGTGGGCGCATGTGCACGGCAACCGCTACGGCACCTCCAAGAAAGCCATCGAGGAGCGGATTGCCCAGGGCTCGGACGTGATCCTGGAGATCGATTTCCAGGGCGCCCTGCAGATCAAGCAGGCATTTGCCAACGCCATCCTGGTGTTCATCCTGCCCCCCAGCTGGGAAGAATTGCGCTCGCGCCTGGAACGGCGGGGCGAAGACTCTCCCGATGTCATCGAAGTCCGCCTCAAGAACGCTGCCATCGAGATGGCGCAAGTCAGCAAATTCGACTTCGTTATAATCAATGAGTTGTTTGAGCGCGCGCTTTTCGACCTGAAAGCCGTAGTTCACGCCCAGCGACTCAAGTACGCCGCCCAGCGCCGCGCCCGTGCTGACACCTTCCAGTCGCTCAATATCACCTGAATCCGGAGTAAACCGATGGCACGCATCACCGTAGAAGACTGTCTGGAAAAGATCCCCAACCGCTTCCAGCTCGTGTTGGCCGCCACGTACCGTGCCCGCATGCTGAGCCAAGGCCACGCCCCCCGCATCGAAAGCCGCAACAAGCCGGCCGTGACCGCCTTGCGCGAAATCGCCGAAGGCAAGGTTGGCCTGGAAATGCTCAAGAAGGTTCCTGGTTGAGCCTTTTCCCGGGCGAAGTCCCTAAAGAGCACCGCGGCAGCGGTGCTTTTTTTTGCCCAGAAGTCGTCTGATGCGCTCCCGCGCTACATTTAAGGCATGAACGCGGTGCTCAACTCACCTTCTGCAACGCAGCCCCGGTTTGGCGAATCGCCAACGGCGGGCACCCTTTCGGCAGCCGCTGCGGCCGCCAATGCCGCTGCGGCCAGCTTTGCCGCGCTGACGGACAGCCTGGACTACCTGGACGCCGGCAGCATCGAACAGGTGCGCCAGGCCTACCGGTTCGCGGACGAGGCCCATCTGGGCCAGTTGCGCAACAGCGGCGAGCCCTACATCACCCACCCCATCGCCGTGGCGGCCCAGTGCGCCACCTGGAAGCTCGATGCGCAGGCGCTGATGGCGGCCCTGCTCCACGATGCCATGGAAGATTGCGGCGTCACCAAGGCCGACCTGATCGACCGCTTTGGGGCCCCCGTGGCCGAGCTGGTGGACGGCCTGACCAAGCTCGACAAGCTGCAGTTCAACACCCGCGAGGAAAACCAGGCGGAGTCCTTCCGCAAGATGCTGCTGGCGATGGCGCGCGACGTGCGGGTCATCCTGATCAAGCTGGCGGACCGCACCCACAACATGCGCACGCTGTCCGACATGCCGCGCAGCAAATGGGGCCGCATCTCATCCGAAACGCTGGAGATCTACGCCCCCATCGCCCACCGCCTGGGGCTCAACCAGACCTACCGTGAATTGCAGGACCTGGCATTCCGGCATCTGCATCCGTGGCGGTATGCCACGCTGTCCAAGGCCGTCAACAAATCGCGCAACCGCCGGCGCGACCTGGTGCAGAAGGTGCAGGCCGAGGTGGATACCGCCTTCTCGAAAATCGGCATGAAGGTTCGCCTGGCCGGCCGGGAAAAGACCTTGTACGCCATCTACCAGAAGATGGACCTCAAGCACCTGAGCTTTGCCCAGGTCACGGACATCTACGGCTTCCGGGTGATCGTGCCCACGGTAACGGACTGCTACACCGCATTGGGCGTGCTGCACCAGATGTACAAGCCCGTGCCCGGCAAGTTCAAGGACCACATTGCGATCGCCAAGCTCAACGGCTACCAGTCGCTGCACACCACCCTTGTCGGCCCTTCGGGCGTGAACATCGAGTTCCAGATGCGCACGGACGAAATGCACGTGATCGCCGAGGCCGGCGTGGCGGCGCATTGGCTGTACAAGGCACAGGATGGCGACGGCACGTCTGCCGAACGCCTGGGCACCAAATGGCTGCAATCGCTGCTCGACATCCAGAACGAAACCCGCGATGCCGCCGAGTTCTGGGACCACGTGAAGGTGGACCTGTTCCCCGACGCCGTGTACGTGTTCACCCCCAAGAGCCAGATCATGGCCCTGCCCCGCGGCGCGACGGTGGTGGACTTTGCCTACGCCATCCACAGCAACGTGGGCGACCGCACCACCGCCGCCAAGATCAACAACGAGCAGGTGCCGCTGCGCACCGAGCTCAAGAACGGCGACGTGGTGGAAATCATCACCGCGCCCGTCTCCACCCCCAATCCGGCCTGGCTGGGCTTTGTGCGCACCGGCCGGGCGCGCTCCAAGATCCGGCACTATCTGAAAACCCTGGCGCAGACCGAATCGGAAGGGCTGGGGGAAAAGCTGCTGACTCAGGCCATCCGCGCCGAAGGCCTTGAACAACTGCCACCGCTGGACGCGGAAACCCAGCCGATGTGGGAGAAGCTGCTGCGCTTCACCGGCAACCGCACCCGCAGCGAACTGATGACGGACCTGGGCCTTGGCAAGCGCATTGCCAGCATCGTCGCAAAACGGCTCATGGTGCTGATGTCCGAGCATGGCCACCGCCCCGACGCGCTGCTCATGACCCGCGAGCGCTATACCTCGCATGAAACGCTGTCCCAGGGGGCCGTCACGCTCGACGGCAGCGAAAACGCGTCGGTGCAATACGCCACCTGCTGCAGGCCCGTGCCCGGCGACAGCATCGTCGGCTATCTCGGCCGGGGCGAAGGGCTGGTCGTCCACAACGTGCACTGCACGGTGGCCAAGCGCCTGCAGCACAAGGACAGCGAACGCTTCATCGCGGTGGATTGGTCCGACGAGCCCACCCGCATGTTTGAAACAGGGGTCGTGGTCACCGTCACCAACGGCAAGGGTGTCCTGGCCCGCGTGGCCGCGGAACTGGCAAATTCAGAAGCGGATATCACCCATGTCGACATGGATGACGAGGCCGCGCTCGACACCACCGACCTGCGGTTTATCGTTGCCGTGCGCGACCAGGCACACCTGGAACTGGCGCTGAAAAACCTGCGCCGCACCCAGGCAGTCATTCGCGCCGCCAGGATCACGCCACAGGCGTAGGAAATCCAGCTGGCCTGGAGGCCCCACCAGCCACTCGGCTTCGGCTGAGTTGCTGCGCGGTTGGCTGCTACCCGGCTCGCGGCGGGTATCTCACCTCCACCACCTCCAGATTGCGGACACCGCCCGGCGTGGGCAGTTGCACCTCGTCACCGACACGGGCCTTGAGCAATGCGCGGGCGACCGGAGAAATCCAGCTCACCTGCGACTCGTGGCTGTCCGCCTCAT